>JAWXBS010000206.1:0-10311 GCA_034440275.1 Alphaproteobacteria bacterium | reverse complement strand
GGAGCGCTGGGCGGGGGAGAGTTGGGATCGGCCATGGAAACGGTCGATACGCCGCGCGAGCGGTCCCGGCAACCGGGATCACCCTCACGAACGCGGGCGGAAGCTAGTGGCGACTCTCTGGAGTGTCAACAAACCGCAATGCACTGAAAAGTTAGCAAAATCAGTGCATTATGCGGGTGCGGCGGTTCGCCCGGCGCGCGCTCACGCCGTTTTGTCGGACTTCGAGTCGTGGCGGTGGCAATCGCACGACGCGGCTTCGAGCGCGGGACGATCAAGCAGGGTGATCACCCCGCGCGTCGTCGCGATCAGGCCGCGCTCCCTGAAATCCTGCACGATGCCGCTTACAGTGGAGCGGTTCACGCCGAGCATTTCGGCCATGCGCTCCTGGGTGATGCGGATGTCGTCGCCGGGGACGCAGTCGTGGAGGTCGAGCAGCCAGCGGGCGGCGCGCTCCTCGACCTGGTGGGCGGCGTTGCAGGCGGCGACCTGCATGACGTGATCGACGAAGTCGCGGGCGTAGTCGTCGGCGACTTCGGCGACGGCTTCGCTCTTCTCGCGCAGGGCCTGGAAGGCCTCCACAGGCACGGCGGTGGCTGTGCCAGGCACCTGCACCTCGCAGCGGTGGGCGGCGGTGTCGCCCTTCATCATGGCGTCGATGGGGGTCACGCCGTTGCGGCCCACGCTGATCATCTCTGCGCAGCCGCCGTCGGAATAGCACCCCACATACGCGAGGACGGCGGTTTCGGGGAACAGCGCTTCCTTCACCGGCGCATCTACGTCGAGCACCACCTGGCCGGGCGTCAGATCCACGGTGCGCGCATCCTTCAGCAACGTCTTCATGTCTGACGGCGAGAGCGTGGAGACGATGTCGTTGTCGATGGCGGTCACAGCGGCGTTGTCGTGGGCCTTTGCCATTCCGGCTCTCCTGAAACGTGTGGCGTTAGAAGTGCTGGGCGGACAACGCAGAAGATCGAACCTGGTTTCGGAACAGGAATGTTCGCCTACCAACATGTGTCGAGAACTCGACAGACCCGTCGCTGGCCTGTGGATAGACGTGCTAAACTTTGACTTTTCAAAAGCCCTCAGAAGCGGCGGGACGCACGGGGCTGCAGACCGGAGCGGGCGTGAACAGCGAGACGATCCTGGCCTGGCTGATCCGCGCGACACCCGCCAGGCCGTGGTCGGTGGCGCGCAGCGCGGGCATGGCGCTCGCGGCGATCGCCCTAGCCTTCCTTGGCAGGACGCTGCTGGATCCGTTGCTCGGCGACAGTTCGCCGTTCGGCCTCTTCCTGCTGGCGATCGTTGTGATCGGCTATTTTTGCGGCGGTCCCGTTGCGGCGTTGGCGACGGCGATCTCAGTGATGCTTTGCGTCTTCTTCTTCATTTCGCCGCGGCACACCCTGCTCACCAACACCGACCAGGCGATGCCGATCGTCGTGTTCGTGTTTCTGGCCGCAGTGCTGACGGCGGCGGCGGTGCTGCTGCGCACAGCGGTAAGCGGGCTCACGGCGCGCCAGCACGAACTCGAAGTGAACGCCGAGCGCTCGCGCCAGATCGCCGATCTCTCGCCGCAGATCGTATGGTCGGCGCACCGCAACGGTACGCCTGACTACTACAACAACCGCTGGTTCGAGTACTCGGGCGCTGACCCGAAGGACAAGCCGACCTCGTGGGCGCCCTACGTTCATCCCGACGATGTGGAATCCTCCAGCGCGCGATGGGCCGACGCGCTCAAAACCGGCGAGGACTATGAAGTGGAGATGCGCCTGAAACGCGCGGACGGCGAATACCGTTGGTTCGTCGCGCAGGCCCTGCCGCTGCGCAGCCGGACCGGAGAGGTGACACGTTGGTTCGGCACCTGCACGGACATTCACGACCGCAAGGTGGCGCTGGCGATGATGGAGACGCTGAGCCACGAACTGAGCCATCGCATCAAGAACATCTTCGCCGTGGTGACGAGCCTCATCGCGCTCTCTGTCCGCAACGAACCGGACGCCGAGCCCTTCGCGGGTCAGCTGCGCAAGCGCATCGACGCGCTCGGCCGTGCGCATGATTTTGCGCGCCCGCACAGCGACGCCTCGCGCCCCACTGCGCCGGAGCCGACCATATTCGCGCTCGTGCGCATCCTGATGGAGCCCTACGCCGCCGACGTGGACGATCGCCTGACGATCGAGGGCGAGGACATCGCCATCGCCGACCGCGTGGCGACGCCGGTCGCGCTCATCATTCATGAACTGGCGACCAACGCATCGAAGTACGGCGCGCTGTCCACCGACGCGGGCAAGGTGTCCATCGCCGGCGTGCGCGGACCGGAGATGTATGAACTCGTCTGGCGCGAGAGCGGCGGGCCACCGGTGACGCCGCCGGGCGGGGCGCTCGGATTCGGTTCGCGTCTGCTCGATGTGAGCGCCGGCGGTCAACTGGGTGGAGACGTCGAACGAGCGTGGGAGCCGGAAGGCGTGCGCGTGGTGATCCGCGTGCCGATCGCGTCCATCGAGCGGCAGGCAGACAGCCCGGTCTGAGCGACGCGGCGCCGGACCGGATGACGCGGTCAATATACGTCCTGTAGGGTTGTCCCAAACAGGGGAGCGAATACATGGCCGATGGCGCGACGCGGGGTTTCACCGACGACAGGTTTGCGGCCGTGCGCGCCGCCTTCGACAACAATCTCGCCAGCGGCGCCGATGTCGGCGCGTGCTTCTGCGCGACGCGCGAGGGCGAAACCGTCGTCGATCTCTGGGGCGGCTTCGCTGACGCCGCGCGAACGCGCCCCTGGGAAAAGGACACCATCGTCAACGTCTATTCGACGACCAAGACGATGACCGCGCTGACGGCGCTCATCCTCGCCGATCGCGGCGAGCTCGATTTCGATGCGCCCGTCGCGCGCTACTGGCCCGAGTTCGCCGCCAACGGAAAGGCGGGCGTGAAGGTCAGTCACCTGATGAGTCACGCGGCGGGCCTCTCCGGCTGGAAGGAGCCGATCGTCAACGACGATCTCTACGACTGGGAGAAGGTCACGAGCCTGCTCGCGGCGCAGGCGCCGTACTGGGAGCCGGGCACGGCGCCGGGCTATCACGCGCTTACGCAAGGCTATCTCGTCGGAGAAGTCGTGCGGCGGATTACCGGGCGGTCTCTCGGCACGGTGTTTCGCGAAGAGATCGCCGAACCGATGGGCGCCGATTTCCATATCGGTCTGCCCGCATCGGAAGATGCGCGCGTGGCCGAACTCATTCCCCCGCCGCCGGGCGGGCGCATCGGCGGCGCCGAGCAGACCGCGCTGCAAGCGAACATGGCGAACAATCCCGGTATCGACCCGATGCAGACGCGCACGCGCGCGTGGCGCGGCGCGGAGATTCCGGCTGCAGGCGGTACGGGCAATGCGCGCTCCGTTGCGGAGATTCACACCATGCTCGCCAACGGCGGCGTCGCGCGCGGGAAGCGTTTCCTGTCGGAGGCCGGGTGTCGCAAGGCGCTGGAGCTGCAGATCGAAGGGACCGATCTCATTCTCGGCATGCCGGCGCGCTATGGCATGGGCTTCGGTCTGGCCGGCGGCGTCATTCCGTTTCCCAACCCGAACACGATCTACTGGGGCGGCTACGGCGGCTCGCTGATCATCATCGATATGGATGCGCGCGCGACGTACTCGTACGTGATGAACAAGATGGCCGCGACGACGGCCGGCGACATGCGCGGGTTCAGCCTGCTGATGGCGATGTGGTAGCGGTCGCCCCTACATCGGCGCCTTGACGCCGTCAGGGCCATCGCGCGCTTGCAACGCCGCTTCGATGGCCGCGCAGAGCGTGTCCTCATCACTCGGCTTGGCGATGACGCCGTGTGCGTCGCGCACGTGCTCCACGAGGCGGGGGTTGGCTGTGACGAAGATCACCGCCGCACCGTGCTCGTCCATGAGATGGCGCCCGATCTGCGGACCCGTGACGCCGTCGCGGAGCTGGCAATCCACGAGCGCAAGATCAACGCCTTTCGAGGCGAGCGCCCGCGCACTGCGCGTGTCGGCGGCGACGCCCACCGGCTGATACCCGCGCTCGTGCAGCACGGCGGCGATTTCCATCGCGACCAGCGCTTCGTCTTCAACGATGAGGATGCGTGGGGGCATGGGTCGCGGGGCCTTTGCGGTGGAGGACGGCGGAAGAAGGTCGCCAACGAGAGTCGGGTTCCAGACAATCTACAGCCTGCGACCCGTCTCGGGGCGGTCGATCATTCTTTGATTGAGGCGAAACGGCGCCGGTCCTAAGGATTGGACGTCGAAGGGGATTCGCGGATGATGATGATGCGTCGCGTCTGGACGTGGGCGGTCATGGCTTTTGCAGCCATGGCGCTGGTTTTGCCCGTGCCGGCGTCGGCGCAGCAGGCGTTGAGCCTTTCGGGGCGCACCCAGGGCGAGCTCCGACAAGGCGACTCTGCCCTGCCCAGCGGCGAACTGGTCGACGACTACTCGTTCACGGGCCGGCAGGGGCAGCGGGTGGTCATCCGCATGAGCTCCGGCGCGCTCGATCCCTACCTCATCATCAGCGGTCCGAACGGCTTCCAGCGCGACAACGACGACGCCGCGCAAGGCTCGAAGGACGCCGTGCTCGACGTGACGTTGCCGGCGAACGGCGTCTACCGTGTGCGCGCAACCACCTACCAGGCGGGCGAACGCGGCGCGTACGCCCTCGCGGTCAGCGACGGCGCCGGCACGCCGCAGCAGGCGACCGCCCCCGCCGCGCCAGCGCAATCGGCAGGGACGATCGCCGTCGGCCAATCGATCAACGGCACGCTTGCACGCGGCGACGCCACGCTGTCGAGCGGCGAGTTCCAGGACACCTATCGGCTGCAAGGCCGACGCGGGCAGCAATACGTCATCCGTCTGCGGGCCACGGCGTTCGATCCCTACCTGATCGTGCGCGGGCCCAACAGCCTGAGCCAGGACAACGACGACGACGAAAGCGAGCGCGGCTCGCGCAACAGCCGCATCGTCGTGACCATGCCGTCGGACGGCGAACTTCGGATCACCGCGACGAGCTACCAGACCGGAAACAGCGGTCCCTACACGATCTCCGTCGAAGGCCCCGACGGCGCCGGTGCGGTTGCGTCGAACAACGACGGCTCCATCGGCAACGCCGCGCAGGCGCGTGGCCCCGTGCGTCCCGCTACCGCGATCGCCGTGGGTTCCACCACCAATGGCACGCTGGCGTCGGGCGATTCCACGCTGCGTTCGGGCGAGTTCTACGACAGCTACACGTTCCAGGGGCGACGCGGGCAGGCGGTCGATATCCGTCTCAGCTCCACCGCCTTCGACCCCTACGTGATGATCAGCGGTCCGAACAATTTCTCCGCCTACAACGACGACGACGCTGAAGGCGGGCAGAACAACAAGAACAGCCGTCTGCTCGTCACGCTCGCGGCGGACGGGGAATACCGCGTGCAGGTGACGAGCTACCAGTCCGGAGAAAGCGGCGCGTATCGTCTGTCTCTGGGAACAGCCACGGCAGGCGCAGCGCCGGCGCAGGGCACCCCCCTGGTGATCGGCCAGACCTCGCGCGGCGCGCTCGCGTCCAGTGACGAGGCCGGCAACAACGGCGCCATGCAGGATCGCTTTCGCTTCCAGGGTCGTCGCGGCCAGCGCATATCGATCGACATGCGCTCCGGCGTCTTCGACACCCTCGTCGCGCTCGTGGGGCCGTCGGGTTCTCGCGAGCAGAACGACGACGCCGCGCAAGGCCAGACCAACAGCCTCCTCGAGACATCGCTCTCTGAAGACGGCGAATACACCGTCATCGCCACGAGCTACGCGTCGGGCGGCATCGGCGCCTATGAACTGACGCTCCGCACGCTCGCGGCATCCGGCGAACGCTCCACGGCGGTTTCGGCGGCAGGGCCCGCAGCCACGGGCGGCGCACTGCAGATCGGCTCCACCACGAACGGTCGGCTCGCCCAGGGCGACGCCACGCTGCAGAGCGGGGAGTTCCTCGACCGCTACACCTTCCAGGGGCGTCGCGGCCAGGCGGTCACCGTGGACATGGCGTCAGGCGACTTCGATCCGTACCTCATCGTCAACGCACCTTCCGGCGCGCAGCAGGACAACGACGACGCCGCGCAAGGCAGCACGTCGGCGCGGGTTGCATGGACGCTGCCGGAAGACGGCGCCTACGTGGTGCGCGCGACGTCCTATCAGGCCAACGAGGCGGGGAACTATACATTGCGCCTGAGCGCCGGCGGCGCAGGTGGGCCGAGCGGGCCTTCAGGTCCCATCGCGAGCGGACGACGCGGCAAGGTCTATGCGCTGATGGTCGGCATCTCCGACTACGCGGGCACGGCGAGCAATCTCGCCTACACAGCCGACGACGCGCGCAAGATGGCCGAGACATTGCGCCGGCAGGGCGTACTCGCGTCAGAGAGCGTCGTGCTCACCGATGCGCAGGCGACGCCGTCAGCGGTGCGCGCCGCATTCGCACGGGTCGCAGCTGCGGCGGGCCCGAACGACATGTTCCTGTTCTTTTATTCGGGTCACGGAACGCAGGTGCCCGGGCGTCCCGGCAACGGTGAACCCGACAACCGCGAAGAGGCGATAGCACTCATCGGCGGCCTGCTGATGGATGACGAGATGGCGACCATGTTCCGCTCCGTGCGCGCGGGCGTGTCCATTCTTGCGCTCGACAGTTGCTTCAGCGGCGGCTTCGCGCGCGACGTCGTCTCGCAGCCGGGCGTGATGGGTCTCTTCAGCTCCGAAGAAGATCTGACCAGCGCCGTCGCGTCCAAATTCCAGGCCGGCGGCTATCTCTCGCATTTCCTACGCACGGGCCTCGGCGGCGAAGCTGATCAGAACAGCAACAAGGTCGTGACCGCCGGCGAGATTTCCAGCTATTTGCGCCAGCAGTTCGCCACGCAGGCGCAAGGTATCGATGCCGAGACGACTGATGGCCAGCGCAACTACCAGTTCCTGGTGGTCGAGCGGGGCGGCGTGAAGATCGACGACGCACTGCTGCAGCTGCCGTAAATCACGTCGGGCGAAAAGCGCACGCGCCACTCGCCTGGCACGTGCGCAGCGCGCTCACTACTGTGAACCTTTTGTCACGAACGGCGCCTTTGTCATTTTACTCCCGTTCATGTCGGGACGCCTAGATTCGGCGTCCGATTATCATGCAAGGGGCAAGTCATGCAGAAGCCGCTCGTCATCGCCGGCATCGGCGGAGGCCTTCTCGTCGCCGTTCTTCTCGGCGCACTTCTTTTCACCAACAGCGACGGCGCCAAGGCCAATCGCGCCGAAGTGCAGGCCGCCGCCGCGCTGGAGCAGCCGAAAACCGTCTCGACGGTCGAAGCCAGCGCCTGGGCTGAAACCCGCGCGAAAAACACGCGCGAAAGCTACGAGGTTTTCCTCGCCGCGTTCCCGGACGGCGCATTCGCTGACGAAGCGCGCCTCGCCATGGTGCGCACCGAAACGCAGAAGGCCGAGGCGCCGCGTGCGGCTACCGTCACGCGCGTTGCGTCCAACAGCTCTGCGCCGCGTCGCAATGTGCGCGCGGAGTGCCAGGCCTATGTCGATCGCGTCTATGCGGCGCCGAGCAAGCTCGCGCGCGTCGGTGTCGGCGCGGCGGCCGGTTGCGGCGTTGGCGCCCTCGCAGGCGGCGACGACAAGCGCAATTGCACCGTGGGCGCTATCGTCGGCGGCGTGTCGGGCGGTGTCAGCGCGCGTCAACGCACCGCCAAGCGCGAGCAGGCATATTCGTCCTGTGTCGCCAATGGCGGCCCGCGCTAAAGCGTAAGCCTCAAATCCCCGCACCGAGATCGCCGAACGCATCGGCGAGATCGGTCGCGGGGCGCGGCGCGTCATGGAGCAGGCGATGCGCCAGCGCATCGACCTGCGCGCGAATTTCCGGAACGGCGGTGACTTCCCAGAACGCCGGCCGCGTGAGCGGCCCGAGCGCAAAGAGCCAGTGCGATGGCGCACCGCGCGCATCCACGAACGCACTCTCCTCAGTCTCGATCCCCAGATGCAACGCATCAGCGCGCATCAGGCCGTTGCGCCGGAGGTCGGCAAACAACGGCTCCTCGATCCGCGCGAAATCGCTCGCGGGGCCTGTGCAGTTGAAGACGCGCGCGATGCGCACGGTTTCCACGTCGGGTCCACGCCGCCGACGTACGCGCACTTCTCCGTCACGGCTGTCGACAACGCGGCCCGCCATCACCCGCAACTGACCTGACGCACGCAGAGCATCCAGGGCGTCGGCGATCTGCGGCGCCATGCGATGGCGGTGAATGTCCCAGTAGGCGCGCGCATGACGCAGAAAGCGCGCGCGCTCGCTGCGCGGCCAGGAACGCCAGACGCGCGCCACCTCCGGTCGCGCCGCATCGATCACCCGTCTCCACGGCACGCCTGCCGCAACTGCGCGCGTGATTTCCCGACGCACCAGCGCAAAGGCGCCGCGCGCCGTTTGCGACTCCGGGGATGCCAGGAACGCCGGCCACGTTCCGCCCGACTCGTGTCGCGTGGGCAGGAGGCCGTGCCGCGACAACGCAATCATCTCGCCGCTATGGCCGCGGGCGGCGAGTGAGAGCGCAATGTCCACCATGGTCAATCCCGCGCCGATGAAAAGCACCGGCGCGTCCACGTCCAGGTCGTCGAACGCATCACGCGACCACGGGTCAGGTACGGCCTGACGGCCATCATGTGCATCACGTAGCGGCGCAGGTGGGCGATTGCCGGTGGCGAGCACGACGATGTCGGCGTCGATGGCGCGGCCGTCGGCGAGGAAAACCTTGCGCTCCGTGCGCGACACGCGCACCGCATCTCCGCGCAAGCGCCTCACCGTCTTCGCTTCGGCGAGGCGCTCTTCCACATATCTGCCGAACAAAGCGCGCGGCGCGAAGGCATCCGCCAGCGCGCCGCCGTCTTGGACCGTGAAATCCGTGCGCGTCGCAAGCCAGTCGGCGAAACTCGGCGAAAGACCGAGTTCCATGCGGCTCGTCGGCACGTTGAGCAGATGATGCGTCTCGCACGCACCGTAGGCGAGACCCACGCCCGCGCGTCGTTGGCGCTCAATGAGATGGATCGTGCGATCGGGCGCGGCGTGCGCGAGACGCATGGCCAGGAGCGCGCCGCTGAATCCGCCGCCGATGATCGTTATGGCGGGGGACATGCCTATTCCGCCGCGACCAGTTCCGTGGCGCGCTGCAGGTCCACCGCCACGATCTGCGAAACGCCGCGCTCGGCCATCGTCACGCCGAAGAGGCGATCCATGCGCGACATGGTGACGGGATTGTGCGTGATGGTGAGGAAGCGCGTGTCGGTGAGGCGGCGCATTTCGTCGAGCATGCGGCAGAAGCGGTCGACGTTGGCGTCGTCGAGCGGCGCGTCCACTTCGTCGAGCACGCAGATCGGTGCGGGGTTTGCGAGGAAGACCGCGAAGATGAGCGCCGTCGCCGTCAGCGCCTGTTCGCCGCCAGACATCAGCGAGAGCGTGGAGAGGCGTTTTCCCGGCGGACAGGCGAAAATTTCGAGGCCCGCCGCTAGGGGATCGTCTGACTCCGTCAGGCGAAGCTCGGCGACGCCGCCTTCGAACAGCGTTGCAAACAGGCGCGCGAAATTCGCGTTCACGATCTCGAACGCCTTGAGGAGGCGCTGGCGGCCTTCGCCGTTGAGCCGCCCGATGGCCTGCTTCAGCTTCTGCACTGCCGTGTCCACGTCCGCGCGTTCGCGGGCGAGCGTCGCAAGGCGAGTTTCGACTTCTTCGAGTTCTTCTTCGGCGCGCAGATTCACCGGGCCGGCCGCTTCGCGCTCGCCGCGCAGCTTTTCGAGCTTGCGGTCGATGTCGGCGAGCGGCGCCTTGCCCAGCGCTTGCGTCATCAGCGGGCCTGCGCGTTCGGCGAGTTCCTCGGGCGCGCAGTTGATCTGTTCGCGGGCGAGCGATTCGACACCGTGCAGGCGCTCCGTCGCTGCATGCGCGCGCGCCTCCGCGCCGGCGCGATGCTCGCGGCGCTGTGCATGACGGGTTTCGACTTCGCGAGCGGCGGCATCGGCCTCTCGCGCTGACTTTTCGGAGACGGAAAGCGCGTCCGCCGACGCAAGGCGCCGACTCTGCGCAAGCGCAGACTGGTCCGCCAGTTTCGCGAGCGCTTCGGTGACGCGCACCGGCGCGGCCCGGGCGGCTTCCAGCGCCTTCGCTTCGCGCGTGCGGGCCGTAGCGATTTCGCCTAGGCGTCGTCCGGCTGCGTCATTGCGCCGGTTCCAGTCGGCCTGTTCGGTTTCGACGGCGCGCAGACGCATCTGACGCGCGGTCTCGGCCTGCTTCAACGCATTGAGCGATGCACGTG
>JAWXBS010000205.1:0-4377 GCA_034440275.1 Alphaproteobacteria bacterium | reverse complement strand
CCCTACGACCTCGCGCCTCATCAGACACGGAGAGACGCGCGCGCCCTGAAGGCCCGCGCGCGGAACGGCGCCGATGGCGGAAAACTGGTCGAGCATGCAGGAGCGCGGCTCCTACTGGGGCGTGCAGTTCTTCGCCGTCGCCTACCGGCTGCTCGGACGCGGCGTTTGCCTCTTCTTTCTCGCGCCTGCCATCACCTTTTTCTATTTCGCCGGCGCCCGCCAGCGCCGCGCTTCGCAGGACTATCTGGAACGCGTCTGGCGCGCGGGATACCTGCCGAAGAAGCCCGGCCTCTGGGAAGGGCTGAAGCACTACATGGCCTTCGGCGAGTCGATGATCGACAAGCTGGCCGCCTGGATCGGCGACATCCGTCCGCAAGACGTCGACGGCGTGCACGACGGCCTCTTCCACGAGGCCAAGCTCAACCCGCGCGGCGGCTTCGTCATCACCGCGCACATCGGCAACCCCGAAGTCATCCGCGCGGTCGCCACCGTCTCGCGCCGTTTCGTCGTCAACGTCATCATGCACACGGCGCATGCGGAGCAGTTCAACCGGCTCATCGAGCGCATCTCGCCCGACTCCACGGTCCGCCTGATCCAAGTGACGACCATCGACATGCCCACGGCCATGAGGCTCTCGGAGGCGGTCGGACGGGGCGAGTGGGTTATCCTGACGGGCGACCGCCTGCCCGCACACGGCGACGCTGGCCGGTCAGTCTCCGCCGACCTTCTGGGCGCTCCCGCGCTGTTCCCGGAGGGACCCTATTTTCTGGGCGCCGTCCTGAAGTGCCCGACCTATCTCCTGTTCTGCACCCGCCGAAAGGATCGCTTCGGCGTCCGGATTTCACTCCTCGACGACCCCCTCCAGGTGCCCCGCAAGGACCGCGAGCGTGCTCTGGGCGCCTACGCCCGACGCTTCGCTGCAGCGCTGGAGGCCGAAATTGCCGCAACCCCCTTCCAATGGTTCAACTTCTACGATTTATGGGGGACCGCTTCCGGGGTCCCGGAGAAGGCGGACGAGCAGAGTTCCTGAAACCGATCGTCGGCGAACATCGGGGGATGGATGGACGGGTCCGGAGTGAAGCGCGATATCGAGATCGGCGGCGAGCCGCTTACCATCGACGCCGTCTGGCGCATCGCGCACGGGCACTCGCCGGCGCGGCTGTCCAAGGGCGCCAAGGCGCGCGTGGAAAAATCCGCCGGTCACGTGGAAGCGCTGCTGAAACGAGACGGCGTTATCTACGGCGTCACCACCGGCTACGGCGACAGCTGCACCACCGAGATTCCGCCGGAGCTCGTCACCGAGCTGCCGCTGCATCTCACCCGCTTCCATGGCTGCGGCCTTGGGCGCCACCTGACGCCGGAAGAAACCCGCGCCGTGATGGCGGTGCGGCTGGCGACCCTCGTCCATGGCTGGTCGGGCGTGACGTGGGAGCTGGTGACGCTGCTCGCCGACATGCTGCGCCTCGACATCCTGCCGCTCATTCCGGCGGAAGGCTCCGTCGGCGCGAGCGGCGATCTCACGCCCTTGAGCTATATCGCCGGCGCGCTCGCCGGTGAGCGCGAAGTCCTCTTCGAGGGCGCGCGGATGACGTCGGCCGAGGCCTTCGCGAAAGCGGGCCTCAAGGCGATCACGCTGAAGCCGAAGGAAGCGCTCGCGGTGATGAACGGCACGTCGATCATGACGGGCCTCGCCGCACTCGCCTTTCAGCGCGCCGAAGCGCTCGTGGCGCTGAGCGGGCGCCTGACGTCGATGTCGTGCCTGGCGCTCCTGGGCAATCCGCGCCACTTCGACGAACGCCTGTTCGAGGCGAAACCGCATCCTGGCCAGATGGCCGTCGCCGCGTCGATCCGCGAAGATCTCGCGACATTCCGCAGCGACCAGCCGTTGTCGCGTCTGCAGGACCGCTACTCGATCCGCTGCGCGCCGCATGTGATCGGCGTGCTCGCCGACATGCTGCCGGCATGGCGCACCATGATCGAAACCGAGATCAACAGCGCCAACGACGATCCGCTGTTCGACACCGAAACTGGCGAGCCGCTGCACGGCGGGCACTTCTATGGCGGCCACATCTGCTTCGCGATGGACGGCCTCAAGACGCTTGTCGCCAACATCGCCGACCTGATGGATCGCCAGTTCGCGCTGCTCGTGGACACCCGCTACAACAACGGCCTTCCGGCGAACCTCTCTGGCGCGACCGGCGCGCGCGCTTCCATCAATCATGGCCTCAAGGCGCTGCAGATCGGAGCCTCCGCATGGACCGCCGAAGCGCTGAAGCTCACCATGCCCGCAAGCGTCTTCTCGCGGTCGACCGAGTGTCACAACCAGGACAAGGTCTCGATGGGCACGATCGCGGCGCGAGATGCGCTGCGGGTGCTCGAACTCACCGAACAGGTGGCGGCCGCGCATCTCGTCTGCACCACGCAGGCGGTGCGCCTGCGCCTTGAACAGGGCTCGCTGACGCCGGCGCTGCTCGGCCCAGGCCTCAACGGCTATCTCGCCGAGATGACCAGGCGCATTCCGAAGATCGTCGAGGACGCGCCGCTCGAGGGCACTCTGCGCGCGCTCTGCGCCGATCTCGCGACGGGTGTGCTGGCGGCGGATGGACGCCCCTGATGAAGGCGATCGTCACGGCGACCGCCCGGACGTCGCCGCAATTCTACGATGTCGATTCCATGCGCGTGGTGTGGCACGGCTATTATCCGCGCTTCTTCGAGCTCGGCCGCGTGGCGGTGATGGACCGCATCGGCTACGGCTATCAGGCGATGGTGGATTCGGGGTTTGCGTGGCCGATCGTGGACATGCAGATCAAATACGCGCAGCCGGTAAAGCTGCATCAAGAGATCGAGATCGAGGCCGGGATCACCGAATGGGAAAACCGCCTCAAGATCGCCTTCCTCATCACAGATGCGACGACCGGCCAGCGCCTGACGCGCGGCTACGCCGTTCAGGTCGCGGTGGACATGCAAACGGAGCAGATGCTGTGGGAAACCCCGCCCGCCCTTCGCGAAAAGCTCGCGCCCTATCTAGTCTAATCGCGCTCGCGGTCGCGTCCTTCGCGGCGATCGAGACAGCGTACGCGCAGTGCGCCGATCCGCTGCGCATGGGCGTGGAGCAGGGTGAAGCGCAGTTCCGACAGACGCGGCGCATCAAGGGCGTCGCCAATCCTCTGGTGTCCACCGGCACGATGACCATTCGCGGCGACGTGCTGACGTGGCGCGTGCGCGAACCGGTGGACATCGTCACCACCATCACGCCGACGGGCGTCACCCAGTCCATCGACGGCGCAACGCCGCAACGCATGGCGGGCGGCGGCGCATTCGAGCAATCAGGCCTCCTGCGTCTCGTCACCGGAGATCTTTCGCATGTGGAACGCAACTACGTCGTCGCGCGTGCGCTGGCCGCGAACGGCGCGTGGCGACTGACGATGACGCCGAAGGAAGCGCAACTGGCGCGGTTCCTGACGAATGTCGAAGTGCGCGGCTGCGCGCGTGTCGACGGCGTGCTCGTGCGTCAGGCCGACGGCGATTCCATCGAGATCGAGCGACGTCCCTGAACACGCCAGCGCGGGGGCGCATTTCGTTCCCGCAAATCGCGGCGGCGCTGTGCGTCCTGTGGTGCGTCATCGCCACCGGGCTCGTGGTCTGGCGCCTGCAACAGGCGCCCTCGCCGATCGACACAGACATCCAGTCTATGCTCCCCGACAGCGCGAAAGATCCGGTGCTCCGCGCCGCGATGTTGCGCGCGGGCGAAGCAGCATCGGGACGCATCGCGTTCCTGGTTGCCGGATCGAATCCGGATGACGCGGCTGCAGCAGGCGCGGCGCTTCACGAAGCGCTCGATGAAACGAACATCTTCGTCGCCGACGCCACGGACGCCGAGGCGACGGGTCGCTGGCTGTTCGCCAACCGCAACGCGCTCCTCTGCGAGACCGATCCCGCGCGGTTCGATGACGCCGCCGCGATCCACACCGCACGCAGCGCCGTCGCTTCACTCTATTCACCGGTCGCGCCGGTCAGCGGCGCGATGCTCGCCTCCGATCCATTCCTGCTGACGATGCGCCTCTCGCAATGCCTGGCGCCTGAGGCGCAAGGCGTGCCGACAGATGCAACGCTGATCTCGGGCCGCCTCACCGCATCGGCCTTTCGCCTCGACACTCAGGATAAGATCCAGGCGCTCGTCAAAGCCTGGCGCGCCGACTGGAGCCCTAAGGGCGTGACGCTGCAGCGCGCAGGCGCTGTCTTCCACGCCGCCGCAGCACCAGACGGCGCGAAGTCCGAGGGCGCGCTCATCGGCGGCATCGGCGGGCGCGGCGTCATCGTGCTGTCCTGGCTGGCCTACCGGCGGTTCAACTCCGGGCTGATCGCGCCCGCCTCCGT
>JAWXBS010000204.1:0-10081 GCA_034440275.1 Alphaproteobacteria bacterium | reverse complement strand
GGGCAAGGTGATCGTCATTACGGGCGCGTTCGGGGCGCTGGGCCATGCGGTGGTGACGGCGTCCCGCGCCGCCGTCACCACCGCATGGCCCAGCGCCCCGAACGCGCCCGTAATGACGATCACCTTGCCCTGCACGGCCTTCTCCTCGCTCCTGCGCGCGCATGCGTCGCACCTGAAACAGCGTTTACCATCTCGCACCTGCACACGCACGGCGCGGTGTTTGCACGCACCCCGGGACCTGAAAAATGATGCGGGTTGACGGGCTCGCGCCGATTTGTCTCTGTCTCCCTAGGACAAAATAGTCAGTGAGACCGTTGTGTTGGCGAACCGGCGGCAGCCGGACGCTTTGGTGGAAGGGATTATCACCCGTGGCAGATCAAGTCGTTCAGGGCCTCGAAGCGGCTCCCACCAAACACGCGCGTCTTCTGGCCTGGGTCCGCGAAGTCGCGGCGCTGACGAAGCCTGACCGCATCCACTGGTGCGACGGTTCGGACGCCGAGTGGGACAAGCTCACGCGCGAACTCGAAGCCGCCGGCACCCTGCGCCGCCTCGATCCGAAGAAGCGGCCGAACTCCTTCTGGGCCGCCTCCGATCCGCGCGACGTGGCGCGCGTCGAAAGCCGCACGTTCATCTGCGCCGAGAACAAGGACGACGCCGGTCCGACCAACAACTGGCGCGCGCCCGCCGACATGCGCGCGACGCTGAACGGCCTGTTCGACGGCGCCATGCGCGGCCGCACGATGTATGTCTGCGCGTTCTCGATGGGACCGATCGGGTCTCCGATCTCGGCGCTCGGCGTGGAGATCACCGACAGCGCCTACGTCGCGCTCTCGATGCGCGTGATGACGCGCATGGGCAAACCTGCGCTCGACGCGCTCGGCGAGGACGGCTTCTTCGTGCCGGCGCTGCACACCGTCGGCGCTCCGCTCCAGCCCGGCCAGAAAGACGTCGCCTGGCCGTGCAACGACGACAAGTACATCGTCCACTTCCCGGAAACGCGCGAGATCTGGTCGTACGGTTCGGGATACGGCGGCAACGCCCTGCTCGGCAAGAAGTGCTACGCGCTGCGGATCGCTTCGGTCATGGCCCGCGATGAAGGTTGGCTCGCCGAGCACATGCTCATCCTGAAGCTGACCTCGCCGCAGGGCGAAAAGCACTTCGTGGCGGCGGCCTTCCCGTCCGCATGCGGCAAGACCAACCTCGCCATGCTGCAGCCGACGCTGAAAGGCTGGAAGGCCGAGACCGTGGGCGACGACATCTGCTGGATGCGCAAGGGCGCCGACGGCCGCCTCTACGCGATCAACCCGGAATTCGGTTTCTTCGGCGTCGCGCCGGGCACATCGGCGAAGACCAACAAGTCGGCCATCGATACGCTCTACGCCAACACCATCTTCACCAACACCGCGATCACCGACGACGGCGACGTGTGGTGGGAAGGCCTGACCGAGCAACCGCCCGCCGGCCTCACCGACTGGCAGGGCAACCGCTGGCTGCCGGACTCAAAATTCCCCGCCGCGCACCCGAACGCGCGTTTCGCGGTGCCCGCTTCGCAGTGCCCCGTGATCGCCGACGAGTGGGATGATCCCGCCGGCGTGCCGATCTCGGCCATCCTTTTCGGCGGCCGTCGCGCGAGCGCGGTGCCGCTGGTGACGGAATCCTTCGACTGGGCGCACGGCGTGTTCCTCGCGTCGAACGTGGCTTCGGAAGGCACCGCGGCGGCGGAGAACAAGGTCGGCGAGCTGCGCCGCGATCCTTTCGCGATGCTGCCGTTCTGCGGCTACAACATGGGCGACTATTTCGCCCACTGGCTGAAGATCGGCGCAACCTCGGAAGCGTCCAAGCTGCCGAAGATCTTCTTCGTGAACTGGTTTCGCAAGGACGAGAACGGCAAGTTCGTCTGGCCAGGCTTCGGCGACAATTCCCGCGTGCTCGCATGGATCGTCGATCGTCTCGAAGGCCGCGGCGAAGCGGTGGAGACCCCCATCGGCCTGCTGCCGGCGAAGGGCGCGCTCGACGTCTCGGGCCTCTCGCTCACCGACGCGCAGCTCGATCTCCTGCTGACCGTCGACAAGGCGGTGTGGGCGGAAGAAGCGGCGCTTATTCCGGCACACTACGCCTCGTTCGGTTCGCGCCTGCCGGCGGAGATGAACCGCCAGTACGCCGCCCTGCAGGCCCGCCTCTCCGGCGCCAGCGCTGCGGAAGCGGCGCGGGTCGCGGCGGAATAGGCTGCCGTCACAATCGGGTCGTCGCGGGTGTGACATCGCACCCGCATGCCCTATGTGATCTTGCGGCGGTCGCGGGAGCGTATGCGCTTCTTGTATGGCGGTCGCGAGGATGGTGATGACCAAGAAGAAAAAACCTACACGGGCCGAAGCCGAAGCCGCCGTGCGCACGCTCATCGAGTGGTCGGGCGACAATCCCGATCGCGAGGGCTTGCTTGAGACGCCGGCGCGCGTGGCGCGCAGCTACAAGGAGCTCTTCGCCGGCTACGAGATCGACCCGTGCGCCTATCTGGAACGCACGTTCGAGGAAGTCGGCGGCTACGACGAGATGGTCGTGCTGCAGGACATACGCGTGGTGAGCTTCTGCGAACATCACATGCTGCCCGTCATCGGGCGCGCGCATGTGGGCTATCTGCCGAACGACCGCGTGGTCGGCATCTCCAAGCTTGCACGCGTGGTGCAGGGTTTCGCGCGTCGCCTGTCGATCCAGGAAAAGCTCACGGCAGATATCGCCAACGCGATCCAGGATATTCTCAAGCCGCAAGGCGTCGGCGTCGTTATCCAGGCCGAGCACTCGTGCATGACCTTGCGCGGCGTCAACAATCCGGGGTCGAAACTGACGACTTCAAAGCTGCTCGGCGTGATGCATGATGATCATCGAACGCGGCAGGAATTTCTGCGGCTGGTGAACGGGCACTAGCGTTCAAATCGGTCGATCAGCGGCGCTGACCGATACGCGCTTGCGGAAGATCAATGCGAGCGCCCGCCGCTCTCTTTGCAATGCCGACCTCTGGTGGAGGCTGGAATGCGGTTTCTGTTCAAGTTCGCGGTTGCCCTTCTCATGGTCGCTGGGCTCTCACATGCACAGCCGGCTTCGAGGCGCATCGCGCTGATTATCGGCAACGCCGAGTACACCACACCGGGTTGGGCCCTTAAAAATCCGGTCAATGACGCGCGCCTGATCGCCGACAGACTGCGACCGCTGGGCTTCGAAGTCGATCTTGTGACCAATGCCGACAAGGTCGCCATGGAGCGGGCCATGGAGCGCTTCGGCTCACGCCTGCGCGCCGCCGGGCCGGACGCTGTCGGACTGTTCTACTATGCCGGGCATGGCGCGGAGCATGATGGAGCCAATATTCTCGTCCCGGTGGACATCGCAGCCTCTTCGGTCGACGAATTGCGCTACCGAGCGCCGCCGATGCAATTCCTGCTGAGCGACATGGCGCGCGCCCAGAATGCCGTCAATATCGTCATCCTCGACGCTTGCAGGAATCTTCCTTTGCCCGCCGGCACGAGGGCCGGGCCAGCCGGCGGTCTCGCCGAACTATCAGACGTTCCAGACAATATTCTCATAGCGTACGCGACTCGTCCGGGCCTTACTGCGCCGGACAATCCACGAGAGTCTAATAGCGTCTTCACACGGACGCTTGCGAATGCCCTGACAACGAAAGCGGAAGATACGGTCGTCAATCTCTTCAGTGACGTGCAGGCGAGTGTCTTCACTGAGACCTTTCAGATGCAAAAGCCGGAGTTTCGCTCGGGCCTCCTGCGCGCGCCGGGATTTCGCTTCGCCTCTCCCACTCTTGCAACACAAGTCATCGGACCGGCGACGTCCGCTTCGAACACGGCTTCGCGGTCTGCAGCCCCTGACACAATGGCGCGCTATCGCAACGATGCCGCATGGGATGAGCACGAGGGGGGATTCTACCGGCTCACACCAACCAAGATGAGTTACGACGAAGCACGGCGGTTTGCGCGCACTCAAGGCGGTCAACTCGTCACCATAAACGATCAGCAAGAGCAGGATTTCATCTATCGCGCCTACCAGGGCCATCTGCCGCTGTGGATTGGCCTGTCCGACAGCCGTGCCGAGGGCGTTTGGGTGTGGGAGAACGGCGACACGGCGAGCTATCGCAACTGGAAGCCCGGAGAGCCTTCAGGTCGGCTGTTCGGATCATTCGGATCCGACGAAGACTTCGTCGTCATCAACCCGCTTTCGGAAGGCAAATGGAGCGATGTCAACCCACGTGACATGGCGCTTGTTGGCAATGCATACGGGATCGTCGAGGTGCGAGCGCGATAGGATACACGCAGCAGTTTCCGCCTGACCAAGCGGGCGAGGTGAATCAGGACGCTGGCGCCCGCCCCCGAAACCCCTTCGCCACCAGAAAAATCTCCGGGCTCCCTGCACGGCTCGCCGGCGGTTTCGCGTGCTTCACTTCCGCGAAGTTCTTCCGCAGCAGCGCGAGCAGCGGCGCATCGAGCCCGCCCTGAAACGCCTTCGTCACGAACGCCCCGCCGGGCGCGAGGACTTCCATGGCGAAGTGTGCCGCCGCTTCGGCAAGCGCGCCGGTCTTGATCTGGTCGGTGGTGCGGTGGCCGGTGGTGTTGGCCGCCATGTCGCTCATCACGAGATCGGGCGGGCCGCCGAGCGCGGCCATCAAGGCGGCGGGTGCGGCGTCGTCGAGGAAATCCATCACCAGAAACGTCGCGCCGTCCATCGGCGTCATCTCGAGCAGGTCGATGCCGACCACGCTCCGCGCGCCCTTGTGCAGCACCACCTGCGCCCAGCCGCCGGGGGCGGCGCCGAGATCGCAGACGCGCAAGCCCTTCTTCAGCAGGCCGAACTTCTCGTCGAGTTCGAGGAGCTTGTAGGCGGAACGCGCACGCCAGCCGTCGGCGATGGCGCGTTGAACATAGGGATCGTTGAGCTGGCGTTCGATCCAGTTCTTCGAGGACTCGTTCTTCGCCTTGCGCGATTTGATCGCGAGCTTGCGTCCGCCCGTGGAGGCCTCGGCCGGCTTCTTCCAGCGTCGCTTTTCTTCCGGTTCGTCGCTCATGTCGCACTAGCGCGCGAAGCGGCGATGAGTTCAAGCAGCACGCCCTCGCGCAGGCCGCGATCGGCCACGCGCACACGCTCCACCGGCCAGAGCTGCGAGACGGCTTCCAGGATCGCCGAGCCCGGCACGACAAGGTCAGCGCGATCAACGCCGATACACGGATGCGCTGCGCGATCCTCGCGCGAGATCGAACGCAGCTGGGCCGAGACCTTGCGCACGTCGTACATCTGCATCCAGAGGCCATCGACGCGGGAGCGCTGGTACTTCGGCAATTCCAGGTGCACGCCCGCCAGCGACGACACCGCGCCCGATGTCCCCACCATGTGCGCGCGCCCGATGTGGAAGGCGTTCTTGAACTGGTCGGCGCCGGAAAAGCCGCGCACCAAATCGGCGGCGGCGGCGCTCATGGCGGCGTACCAGTTCGGGTCCGGCGCGTCAGGTTCGGGAAACTGCTCGGCCAGCGTGACGACGCCAACCGGCAGCGACGTCCAGGCCAGCACCTTCGGTTTCGAATGGGCGCTGCGCGGATCGACCCACGAAAGTTCCGTCGATCCGCCGCCGATGTCGATCACCAGCGCCACGTCCGCAGACGGGTCCATCAGCGGCGCGCAGCCCAGCACCGAGAGGCGCGCCTCCTCGGCGGGCGAAACGATCTCCAGAGAGAGGCCGGTCTCCTGCTTCACGCGGTGCAGGAAGGCGGGGCCGTTGGCGGCAATCCGGCAGGCCTGGGTGGCGATGGAGCGTATTTTCAGATGCTGGTGGGGCGCCACGATCCGGGCGCACTCCCTGAGCGCGCCCATCGCGCGTTCGATGGCCGGTTCCGAGAGCACGCCGCTGGCCGTCAGGCCCTCGCCCAGACGGATGATGCGCGAAAACGACTCCAGGACGCGGAAACTGCGCTGGGTCGGTTCGGCCAGCAGAAGCCGGCAATTGTTGGTCCCCAGATCGAGCGCCGCGTACACCGGTTCACCGGTGGGCGCGCCGTGATGCGGGGCGAAGCGTTTGCGCCCCGGGCGCTCCGCTCCGTCCTTGTCCGCCATGGAGTACTGCCCTGTACGGCGCCCCCCGGGGTTCATTGGGGGGCGACCGCGAATGACTGCTTTTAAGGCACACCCTAGCAAGGACTGTGGGTTCAGTGAACCGCGCCCTTGTTCGGGGGATTTTCGGCCCCTACCTTTTGTGACGCAGCGGACATCCGCGGAGGTAGACATGCGTGAAGCCAAGTTCGGCATCGGTCAGGTGGTCAAGCACCGTCTGTTCCCGTTCCGGGGCGTCATCGTCGACGTCGACCCCGTGTTCAACAACACCGAGGAATGGTGGCTCGCCATCCCCGAGGCGATCCGCCCGCGCAAGGACCAGCCCTTCTACCACCTGCTCGCCGAGAACGAGGAGAGCCACTACACGGCCTACGTCTCCGAGCAGAACCTGCTGGTCGACGACACGGGCGAGCCCGTCTCGCACCCGGCTGTCACCGAGGCGTTCCAGATCAACAAGGACGGCGACTACAAGCTGCGCCCGAGCTTGCTGAACTAGGTCCGCTGGAAATCATAGAAGTCGCCGCCGAGCGGCAGCACCTGCGTCAGTGCGTCGAGCGCGGCGCGCGTTTCCGTGAGCAATGCAGGGTCGGCGAGATCGGCGGGCGACAGCTGCTCGCGATAATGCGCGCGCACCCAGTCTTCGAGTTGCGACGCGCGCGCATCGTCGAGCAGAAATCCCGGCGTGATCGCCGCGCGCTCCGCGTCGGTCGCGACAACCCGCAATCGCAGGCACGCCGGTCCGCCGCCGTTCTTCATGCTCTCGCGCACGTCCAGAAACTCCACGGCGCCGATCGGACCGTTGCCGGCGAGCATGGCGTCGATGAAGATGCGCGTGCGCACGTTCTCTTCCGCTTCGCGCGGCGCGATGAGCACCTGCCGGTCAGCGCCGGGCGCGGTGACGAGCTGTGAGTTGAACAGGTAGGACGTGATGGCGTCGCCCAGCGGCACACCGGCGGCGGGGACTTCAACGAATGCAGGCTCGAACAGGCCGCGCGCCTTCGTTGTGATCTCCGCCAGCACCGCGGCTTTGTCCTCGAACGCCTGCTCGTGAAAGAACAGCGTCGCGCAATCGGCGACGGCGACGACGTCGTTGTGAAAGGCCCCCGCCGCGATCGCCATGTCGGACTGGCGGGCAAACACCGTGCGCGCGGGATCGAGGCCATGGCGACGCGCGAGCGCGCGGCAGGCCTCCAAGGTCTGACGCGCTGGAAAGCCGTTGCGTGCTTTATCGCCCGCGCGTCCATAGACGAAGACCTCGACGCCCGGTGCGCCGTGTTCCGCGCACAGGCGCATGTGGTTGGCGGCGCCCTCATCGGCGAACGCCGATTGAAGCGGCAGCGGATCGTGCACGCTGAAGGCGTCCGTCGCGAAGATGCGACGCAGCGCGCGCGTCGTCGCTGGACCTTCGAGCGCGCGATGCAGCATCGTCGAGAGATTGGCGGCGCTGAGGTGGAGCCGCCCGTCCGCGCAGTCCACGCTCGGCGACACCGTCGCTGCATTCGCCGCCCACATGGCCGAGGCCGCGAGTGCGTTGCGCGCGATGCGGTCCTCGCTCTTCCAGACCGCTTCCCACACGGCGCGATCGTCGCCCGAAAATCCGAGCGAACGCAGGAACGCCATCGGCGGCCGCTCCAGCGGCGGCAGCACGCCCTGCGGCACGCCCATCGCCATCAGGCGACGCATCTTGGCGATGCCTTCGAGCGCCGCATCGCGCGGCCGCGCCACCGCATCGCGATTGCGCGCGGACGCGAGATTGCCTTCCGAGAGGCCGGCGTAGTTGTGCGTCGGGCCGATCAGGCCGTCGAAATTGATCTCGACCGCAGTCACTTCGCCGAACCTTGGGGCAATCCCGGCGCCGGAATCGCCACGGCCTTTTCCGCGCGTTGCGTCGACACCGGGTACGCGCAGTAGTCTGCCGCATAGGACGCACTCGGCCGCGCGCTGCCGGAAAGACCCGGCCCGCCGAACGGCATGGCGCCAGACGCGCCCGTCGTCGGGCGGTTCCAGTTGAGCACGCCCGCGCGCAGTTCAATGTGGACGCGCTCCCAGAGCGCCGCATCATCGCTGATCAGGCCGCCGGCGAGGCCGAAGCGCGTCGCGTTCGCGCGCTCCAGCGCTTCATCGAAGGTGCGCACGCGCCAGACCTGCAGCACCGGCCCGAAGAGTTCTTCATCCTCAGCGCCGTCGGCCGCCGTCATGTCGATGATGGTCGGGCGCACGAAGGCGCCCTCACGTGCGAAGGGTTCGATTTCAGCGCCGCCGCGCGCAATCAACGCCCCGACGAACTTCTCCGCGCTCTCTGCTGCGTGCGCACGCACCAGCGGCCCCATGAACGGCTCCGGCTGCGCATTCCATGCGCCGACCGTGATGGCGCCCGCGAGCGCCTTCAGCGCGTCGATCACCTCACGACCCCACGCATCGTCCGGCACGATGAGCCGCCGCGCGCAGGAGCAACGCTGGCCGCTCGTCGCAAACGCGGAATGCGCGATGAGGTTCGCCGTCGCCGCGACATCCGCCGGCGGCCAGGCGATCAGCGGATTGTTGCCGCCGAGTTCGAGCGCGAGCACGATGTCGGGACGTCCGGCGAAATGGCGATGGATGTGCTGGCCCGCATGCGCGGAACCCGTAAAGAGCACGCCGTTCACTTCCGGGTTCGCGAGCAGCGCGCCGCCTACGTCGCGTCCGCCCTGCACCATGTTGACGACACCCGGCGGCAGTCCCGCTGCCTCCCAGCATTCCATCATCACGCTCGCGACGCCCGGCGCGAGTTCGCTCGGCTTGAACACGACGGTGTCGCCCGCCAGGAGCGCCGGTACGACATGACCGTTCGGCAAGTGCGCGGGAAAGTTGAACGGTCCGAACACCGCCATCACGCCGTGCGGGCGGTGATCGAGCGTCATCGCGCCGAAGGGCGCGGGATCGTCGCGATGGCCTGCACGCTCGGCCTGCGCATTGATGGAGATTTCGATCTTGCCGATGACGGCCGCGACTTCGCCCTTGCAGTCCCACAGCACCTTGCCGGTTTCGCGCGCAATCATTTCCGCGAAAACGCCCGCGCGCGCTTCAACGGCTTTCGCATAGGCGCGCACAACACTGATGCGTTCGTCCAGCGGTCGCCGCGCCCAGGCAGGAAACGCGCGCCGCGCGGCGGCGAATGCGTCGGTCACATCGTCGGTCAATGCGATCGCGCCGGACCACACGGTCTCGTTGGTCGCAGGGTCCTGTGAGGTGAGCGGCGCGCCGCGTCCGAAACGCCATTGGCCGTCGATGAAGAGTTCAGCGCGCATCGTTGCACCAGATCAAAGCGGTTGCGCCGTCTTTCAGACCAAGCGCGTCGAACACAGCGCCAGGCGCCTGCGCGACGCCATCGACGATCGCGACATCTGCAGCGACACAGCGAAAACCGGAAATGGAAGGATTGGCCAACAGCGCGTGTGTGGCGCCGCTTTCGCCGCGCTTCAACGGCATGCGCCGCGATTCACGGAAGGTCCGGATGGAATCGCGCGGCGCGGTGACGAGCGGGCCACCGTCGAAAATATCCACGACGTTTTCATACCGGAAGCCTTCCCACTGCAGCAGCTTCAGCGCGCCCTCGCCGGCGGCGTGACACTTGCCGATCACCGCGCGCGCCTCCTGCGGCAGCAGATCTGCGTAGATCGGATATTTGGGCATGAGGTCGAGGATGAACTGGTTGTCCGTCACGGCGCTCATGGTGTCGGCTTCGGGGAAGCTCATCTTGAAGAAGTGGCGCCCGAGATGTTCCCAGAACGGCGACTTGCCGTCCGCGTCCACAACCCCCCGCAACTCGCTGACCACCGACGGCGAAAACCGCTGCGGCGCGGTCGCCATCAGCATGTAGCGCGCTTGCGCCAGCGCACGGCCAACGCCGGCAGCGCGGTGTTCGGGGCGCACGAAGAGCGAGCCGACCTCGCTGCAGCCGGTGAAATCGTTGACGCCGATCAGCACGTGCATGTCGAAACGC
>JAWXBS010000203.1:0-4203 GCA_034440275.1 Alphaproteobacteria bacterium | reverse complement strand
GTTTCAGGTGCATCAAAGGCTGTCTGGAAAGAGCGAAGCGCAAGCGTCGCCGGCGCTTCGTTGCCCGTCGCCATGGCCTGAGTGATGTCTTCGCTGCGCCATGCGCCGGCGACGCTTGCGCTTCGCTCTTTCCAGACAGCCTTTGATGCACCTGAAACCGCGCACATTCAGGTCGCCTCCGCGCAGCCGAACGCGCGCTTCGTGCAGCCGCAACGGGTAATCCTCACAGCGGCGTTGGACTCCACCACCCTGCCGGTGGTCGCGGCGGAAACGACCGATGCGCCCGCGCCGCTCGCGCGCGTGGAAACGCCGGTTGCGGCCAATCCCGTCGCGCCTGTCGCCATCGAGCGGGTGCCGCTGTCGCCAATAGCATCGTCGCCGGAGCTCACGAACGGCGCCGCCGCGTTGAGCCTTATCGCGCTCGACGGCATCTCCACGCTGGACGTGATCGGCAACGACGCGTTCTGATCCGTCGGATCGTCATCTGACACAAATTTTGCCGCCCAGCGGCGTCTCTCAGATCCGCGCATAAGGCGTACGCTTTGGCGTGCGAGGGGTGGAGCAGATAGAGTGCAACTCGGGAGGGCTGGCCCGTGCGGCGCGCGACAACCACGAAATTCACACGCCGGCGCGACGAAATCCTCTGCGTCGCCTCGGAGTTGATCAACAGCGGCGGCGCACGCGGCATGACGCTCACCGCCGTCGCCAAGGAACTCGACCTCGATACATCGAGCGTCACCTACTATTTCCCCAAAAAGGATCACCTGGTCGCGGCCTGCGTGGAGCGCTCGCACGCGTGGCTGCATGAGGCCGCAAAGGCGGCGAGCGAAGGGACGGACACGCGCGCGCGCGTGCGCAGCCTGCTCGCGGCGCACTTCGACCGCTACGCGCGTCAGCGCGGCGGCGCTGCGCGGCTCGCGATCGTTTCCGACGTCCACTCCCTCGACCCCGACCTCCGCGCGCCGCTCTCGGCGCGCTTCCGCGAGATCGTGCTGCTCGTGCGCGGCTACTTCGACTTCGGCGAAGGGCAAGCAGCGCGCCTTCGCACCGCCATGTCGGCGATCGCCCTGCTCTCCGTCGCGTACTGGATGTCGGCGTGGATCGAACGCTATCTCGTGAGCGATTTCGATCGTCTGCTCGAACGCCTTCTGGACCAACTCGAACACGGATTCGCCGCGACCGCCTGGGCGTCCGACATCACGCTGCTGGAAGCGACCGAGCCGCAGGATCCGCAGACGCGCTTCCTCCACGCCGCCACCAACCAGATCAACCTGCACGGCTATCGCGGCGCGAGCGTCGCGGGGATCGCCGCCGAACTCGGCGTTTCCATCGGCAGCTTCTACCATCACCTCGAAAACAAGGACGATCTTGTTCTCGCCTGTTTCCGCCGCAGCTTCGATCTCATCGAGGCTGCACAGGCGCGCGCCGGCGAGAACGGCGGCGCATATGGCGACCGCATCGGCCGCATGACGGACATGCTCATCGCGCTGCAGTTCCGGGGCGCGAGCCCGCTGCTGCGCATCTCGGCCTATCAGGCGCTGCCGCCGGAACTGCGCCAGAAGATGCTGGCGCACACCGGCCGCGTCACGCGCCACATGAGCGGCCTCGTCGCCGACGGCATGGACGACGGCACGGTGCGCGCCACCGATCCCCCACTCGCGGGGCAGACAATGATGGCCATGCTCGACGGCGCCGCCGAATTGCGCGCGTGGGCGGCGAAACGTCCGCTCGACGAGGCCGTGGAGACCTACAGCCGCAACATCCGCACCGGCATCTTCTAGACGCTAGCCGGCCGCATCACGCGGCGAGATCGGCTCCACGCCCGCTGCCTGCAGGCGCGCCAGGTTCGCCTCGTGGCTGCCGCGGTCGCCTTTGTAGAAGAAGAGAAACGACACGCCCACGAACCACAGCGACGCCGACACCGGCATGTAGATGTAGACGAGCCTGTCGATCGCTTCCGGCGACACGAGGCCCGGCTTCGCATTTTCCGGAAAGCCCGCCGCCGTCAGCAGGAGCCCCGCGCCGAGCACGCCGAGGGCTGCCGTGCAGGTCTGCATGAAGGCCGACGCCGCGAAGAAGACACGCGCGGAATGGCGCCCCGTTCGCAACGCGCTGTCTTCCACGCAATCGGCGATCATCGCGCTCGTCATGATCTGCGAGATGGCGATGGCGGCGCTGTAGACGATCTGCATCGAGAAGAGCGTGAGCACCAGCGGCCCTTCGGGCTCCAGCGGCAGGAAGAGCCCCGCCTGACGCAGCGCGAGCGGCGCCAGTCCCACGGTGACCCCGAACACGGCGAGCACCATCGCGACGTTGCGCTTGCCGAAGCGCTTCGACGCCCACGGTGCGATCACCAGTGCAAAGAGCGCCGCGAATGCCCCGTCTATGGTCAGCAGCGACATGGAGTTCGACGACAGCTGCCAGATGTAGACTCCGAAATAGACCGCCATCGCGCCGTAGAGGCCGGCGGCCGTGTACTTCAGCACGCCGAAGCCGAGAATCGACAGAAAGCCCTTGTGCGAAAGCGTTTCGAACATCTCGCGGAAGTGCGCGCCCGCCGATCGCTGCACGGGCGCATCGGCCTGGCGCACATATTTGATCCGGTCGTGCGTTCCCCACGTCGACACCAGCATCGACACGAAGATGAGGATGGCGCCCGCCAGCCCGTAGGCCGCGTAGCCCTCCGGGTTGAGCTGGCCGACGGGATATTTCTCCGTCGGTTGCAGAAAGACCCGAAGCGCCAGGAACGCCGTGCCGAGCCCGCCGACATAGCCGAAGAAATAGCGCCACGTCATGAGCGCCGTGCGCTCGTCGTAGTTGTCGCTGAGCTCCGGCGTCAGCGCGGAGGACGGCACTTCGTAGAAGTTCATCGCCACCCGGCCGAGCGTCGCCACCACCACGATGTACCAGAAGGTCAGCCCGTCGCTCATGCCGGCGGGCGGATTGAACATGAGCCAGAAGAAGAGCGCCGTCGGCAGGGCGGCGGCGTACATGAAGGGATGGCGCCTGCCCCACTTGCCGCGCGCGTTGTCGCTGATCTGGCCGAGGACGGGATTGGTGAAAGCGTCGATGAGCAGCGAGACGGTGAGCGCCGCCGACACCAGCGCCGCACTCAACCCCATGACCTGATTGTAGAAGATGAGCAGATAGGCGCTGTAGGCGACGGTCTTCGCGCCGATGGCAAGCGAGCCGATGCCGAACAGCACCTTGGTGCGCAGGCCGATAGGCGGCGCGTCGGCCGTGAGCGTCATGCGTGCCTCCCGTGGCGTCGTCGCCGGAGCGGATGGACCGCTTCCAATTTTGGTTATGTTGGCAAATCCACGCCTGCTGCACAACCAGCGCCGCATTCGAAAATCGGCGATGGCGCTAAAGGACCTGGCAAGCCTCCTCGAACGCAAGGCGCGGATTGCGGCGGAAGAGCCCCTCGTCGCTGCCGTAGCCGATGTTGCAGACGAAGTTGGTCTCCCACGTCGCGCCCGCGAAGAACTCGGCATTCACTGCGGCGACGTTGAATCCCGACATCGGCCCGCAATCGAGGCCGAGCGACCGCGCCGCGAGCATCAGGTAGGCCGCCTGCAGCGAACCGTTGCGAAACGCCGTTTCCTTCGCCACCGCCGGATCGTTGAACCAGTCCTTCGCCTCGGGCCGATGCGGGAAGAGGTACGGCAATTTCTCTGCAAACTTCAGGTCATACGCGAGGATCACGTTGACCGGCGCAGCCAGCGTTTTCGGGCGATTTCCCGAAGACATGTGCGGCGCCAGGCGCGCCTTTGCGGCCTCGCTCGTGAGGAACAGGAAACGCGCAGGACAGCAGTTGCCGGACGTCGGCCCCCATTTCGCCAGGTCATAGACCTCGCGCAGCAGCGCTTCGGACACGCCCTGCGGCGTCCAGCCGTTGCGCGTGCGCGCGGTGCGGAAAATCTGGTCAAGCGCGTCGTCTGGCAGGCGGTCGGACATGAAAGCGTGGCTCCGGGCGCGCGACGGGTTGGCGCCGCGCCAGCTTATGCCATGGTGCGTACCCAAATCACGCGGAGAGAATGGGGCGCGCATGTCCAGCGACACCCTCATGCTGCCGGCCCGGCCCGAGCCCATCGCCGTCGGCGTCGCGCGGACGGCGGTGATCGTCATCGACATGCAGAACGCCTACGCGTCGCCGGGCGGCTATCTAGACCTCGCGGGCTTCGACATTGCCGGCGCGCCGGC
>JAWXBS010000202.1:0-11167 GCA_034440275.1 Alphaproteobacteria bacterium | reverse complement strand
GCCAGCGCAATGGCCTCGGAGCGCGTCGCGGCCTGATTCGGGCTTGCAAACGCATCAACGGCGTTGCGAGGCGCCGTTGATCTGGTGCCCGAGGCCGGAAGCGAGTTTCCTAGGGGAATCCGACTCACGCGCCACGGAATACCCCCAAGGATACCCCCACGGCGCGGGCATCAATTGGAGGGTGTTCCACCATGGCTAAGACGAATTCTACCGAAGTGATTTCCACGGCGATCGATCCGACCGACCTGCTCGGCAACGCGACGGACAAGCTCCGCGCGATCATCGCGATCGCCGGCGCGGTCGGGAATACTGGCGCGCTGGATGAAGGGCCGGCGCTCCTGGCGATCGAGGTCTTGGCGAAGATGGCATATCGCGAGATTGACATCGTTGTGCTCGAACTAGGCGGGCTCTGCTTCGGCAACTACGCTGACGAGTTCCGGCGCTTGGCCGGGCCGGCATGATCGCCGCAGCGTTGCCGGCACCGCTTCCCGGCGAGACCTTCTTCCAGTACACGGTCAGGATCGCGCCGGAGATCGATTCGCGCCCCGACGCCATCGTGGCGGCCGGCGATCGCTACTGCGCGGCGCTCGACCCCTATGCCCTGCTAATGGAGCGATTGCGGCGAAGGTGACGTCGACACATCCACAACCCCCGCTTCGGCGGGGTTTTTTTTGCGGTCCGGGGGAGGCGCGGGAAGCAGCAACAGGGGTCTATTCAAGAGTAAGGTGAGCGGCGTTAACCCCGGCAACCGGGAATAATTAACAACGATGGAGCCCCACCACCATGCGCAAGTTCATCTTTGCAGATGAAGCAGGCGACTTTAACTTCTCGCGACACCACAGCGCCAGCCGGTTTTTCATCGTGTGTGCTGTAAGGATGAACTGTGACATCGGCCTCGATCTCCTCAAACTGCGACGTGAGCTGCTATGGGACGCCGCGCCCATCGGTGACGGGTTCCATGCGACCACCGACAAACAAATTGTCCGCGACCGCGTCTATGACCTCATCTCATCGCAGGACATCGACATCTTCGCGCAGGTGCTCGAGAAGTCCAAAGCGCAACCTCATATCGCTGCGACGAAGCATCGCTTCTATAAGCACGCCTGGTACTACTTATTCAAGCACGCCATGGGACAGATCATCACCAGTCTGGACGATCAACTTATGGTGACCACTGCCTCCATTGGCGTGAAGAAGGGGCAGGTTGATTTCTCGGCCGCAGTTTTGGGCGTGCTGAAGCAGACCCAGCGAGTTGATGCGGGAAGCTGGAGAACCAACTTTTGCGCTGCAGCTGCCGACCCCTGCCTGCAAATTGCCGACTATTGCACGTGGGCAATCCAGCGCCGCTGGGAGCGCAATGATCGCCGGTCATACGATTTGATCCGCCCAAGGATTCGACACGAGTACGACATGTGGCAAAACGGGACGACGCACTACTACTAGGAGGGGGGCTGGGTGCGGCCTCGTTGCGTCAACTATTCGGCGAAGCGAAAGCGCCCAGGGGCTCTTTTCATCGACCGGGACCGCACCACGGGACTTATCGTGCGCTGCGATCAGATCCAAGTCAACGGATGCCCGTCGCCAGCGGCAAGCGCGGCGTAGACTGCCATTGGTGTCCGCGAACGAACGATGGGACAAATGACTCAGGGGAATAAAATCGCCGCAGCTCTGCGAACGCGCCACTCCTTGACCGCGCTCGCAGGGCCCGTCTTTGCGATCATCTTGAGCTTTTTGATCGCTCTACCAGTTCGCGCCGAAAGCCTCTCAGACGTGGAGCGATTCGGCCGCGTGGCGGGCGTATACATCGGGATCCACAACTACATCGCCACATTCAAGAAAGGCCGATGCGGGTACGCAATGAAGAAGGCGTTTCCCACTGGTGAAGAGGTCTTGGAAAAGGAAGTGGTCCCGCTGCTTCCGCCGAAGGATCGGCTCGTTCTAAAGGTCCCGTTCAGCCAGGCTTACCGTCAGAGCTTGATGCAAAGCTTTACTGTCGTTCCCGAGATGATCCGAGCTGCGGAGGCCCAGCAAGATCACAAGACCGCTTGCGGCATCGTTGCAGGGATGCTTTCCACAATGGGTTCGCGAGCTTTAGAGGATTGGGAATCAGTTCGCGATATTGGTCGCACGCTTACCATTCCGTGAAGGCCGATGCCAACCCGGCGATGCTCTCAAAGTCTTGAGACTAGCGCGGGAAATTGACCTCGATGCCACCCGACGGTCAACGAACGCCGGCCCCCAGGAGCCGCGCACCCTGCATCAGCGTGGGGGTGTAGCAGCCGGAGCCGCAGCGCGTGGCCACGGCCCCACCATTCAAGCCGCTAGTAGGCGTTGCGTTGCACCAGCCATTTCGAGCCCCACTCAATAATGAATCAATGTTTCCACGCGGGAAATCTCGCCGTTGGCATCGCGCGTGATGGTCTCGATTTTGCCGACCTGCTGCCCGCAGGCGAGTTGCGCCACGATGCTCTTCACCAGGCGTCGAGCATCGGCGACCGAGCCGCACCACTCGCAGCGCTGCCCATCGTGCGTCACATCGATCTGCACCACGCTCTTGCCGGCGAACTCCCGATTGCGCGCTTGCTCGAGCACGAAGTCGGCGGCCTGGCGTGCGGCCTCGCGGGTGAGGGGGACGGATCGGCGTTCGCCAAAATTCAGGTAGAACGCAACCGGCCCACGGTTGTTCAATTCCATGCGGACTCCAATCCCGAGCGTCCGGCGATCATGGGGAAGCCTTCCGCCTCGTGGCGCGCGGCCGCGGCCTCCACGTTGCCGACGTCCAGGTGAGCCGCTCGCCGATCAACTCACGCGCAGGCGTCAATGGCGCGGCCGGCACCTCGCGCGGCGCCTCCGGTGCTGGCGGCGGCCGGCGCAGCACTTCTTTCAGGTCGTCGATGAACGTCGCCGCGGCGCACGGCGCGCGGTAGGTTCCGACCAAAATCGCATCCGGCGGGATGGCGAATGCTCGGCGCACAAAGACGCTGCGCGCGACCAACGCGCGCTTCGTCGGGTCCCAGAAGGCACGGAACTCGCCCAGGTTGCAGACGCTCATCGCGAATCGCGAACGGCTGCGCGCCAATTCTTTAGGATCGAGGTTCATCATCACCGAGTCGACGTGCGCTCGCCCGCGCGCCTTCGCGCATGATGCTTAGATGAACTTCACGGCCTTGATGGCCTCGAAATTCACCACGGCGCCACCGGTGCGCTTCGTGCTGTAGAAAATCACGTAGGGCTTGTTGGTGAACGGGTCGCGCAGCGTGCGCATCCCGATGCGATCGACGATCTGGTAGGCCTCCTCCCAGTCACCGAACCACATCGACAGCGAGTTGGCCGCCAACGTCGGGATGTCCTGGGCAATAACGATCGGATAGCCCATTAGCGTTGCCGGCTGACCCTGCTGCAGGCCGGGCTGCCAGATGTACGCGTTGGTCGTGGCCTCCTTGAACTTGCGCACCTTGGCGATCACCTCGCGGCGGGTCACCCATTTGGCGTTTTGCTGATATGCCGGCTTGACTGCAGCCACCACGTCGATGAGTTTGTCGCCGGGATTGGTGGCCGGAAAGTCCGCGCTCTGTCCGGTGGCAACGTGCTCGATCGTGCCCCAGGGGCGCGTGTCGTCCGCGGTGGCTGCGGTCGGGTACGTGGCAAAACCTCGCGGAGTCACGACCCCGAGGCCGTTGACATAGGCGGCGCTTTCCATGCGCGCGAACTTGTTCGCAACCTTGGACGCGAGCCAGGCGTCGACGTCGACTCCAGCATCGTCCAGCAGCGTCTGCGTGACCTTCGGCGCGGCGTACATCTCCATCGGCTCGATGCGGTACTTGCCCGCGGCCGGCGTGTTGGTTTCCGTGCGCGCGCTGGTTTCGCCCACCCAGCCGCAGTCTGCTTCGCCATTGTCCAGCAGACCCTCGAGCGCCGGGCCCGAGATCGTCATCACCGACGCGATCTGTCGGATCGGCGAGAGCTCGAACACCTTCGCCACCACGCGGCCGATGGTGGAGGCGGGCAGCAGGAACCCGCCTTCCGTGTCAGTGCCGGCGCTGAGCGCCTTCACTTCGTCTTGGGACATCATCGAGATGCCCACGCGGCAGAAACGATCGAAAGCGGCCTTGTACTCGACGTAAGCAGCGCGGTCGACCTCCATGAGCCGCGCGCCACCAGGCATCGAGTGCATCCGCGCGGCGTTGAATTGCTTGAGCTCGTTGGCGGGCTCGTCGCCCTGAGCGCCGCCGCCGCCCGCGAACGAGCGGCCGAACTCGGTCAGCTGCTGATCGAGCGCGCTGTTGAGTCGACCGAGCTTCTCCTCGAGCTCGGCCACCACCTTGCCTTCAGCCTTGCCTTTGAGTATCGAGTCGTTCGTGCGCTTGAATTCTTCCCAGGCGCGGCCCTGGTCTTCGATGAGGTTCTTCAGCTCGGTGCTCATGTTTGTCGTTTCCTTTTTTCGAATGAGATCTAGCGACCGCTGAGGATCGCAATGTTGTTTCGGAGGGCTGATTCGATGCCTTCGTCGCCGATCGCGGAGCGCAGAGCGCCCCAGCCGGCGCACGCCAGGCGCTTGGCCTCGCGGGTGCTGTAACCAATTGCGTGCAGAGCGCCTTCCAGCTCGCGGATCGTCTGCGGCCGCACGCCCTTGACGGACGTGACGCGCGCGCTGCGGTTGGCCGGGAACGTGACGAGCGAGATCTCCATCACGTCGATGCGCTTGAGGGTTCGCCCGCCGCCGGTCTTGCTGCCATTGCCTTGCTCCCACTCCCGGGCGACGTAGCCAATGGACAGGCCGTCGATCGCAGGCCGCGGCTTCATCCGCATCAGCGTACGCAGCTCATTGCCGCGCGGCGTGTCGGCGAGCTCGCCTTCGACCGCCAGGCCGTTGTCGGCCTCCGCGAGATCGGTGTAGACGCCCACCGGCGTGAGGTCGTCCGCGGTAAAGCCCATGCCACCGTGCTGCGAGAGCATCGACGGCCACGGCTGCTTGCCGGACTTGACGTCATCCAGCCAGGCCGAGAACGCGCCAGGCGCGATCACGTCGCCATACGCGTCGACGTTGCTGCACACCGCACCGCGGCCAGCGAAGGCCATGGACGCATCAACCGCGCCACGCTTCTGCTCGACGAGGAAGGGGACAACGAGGGCTTGCTGCTCGTACATTGACGACTCCGACGTAGGTGGCTCACCAATTCCTCAGCTGAGGATGGCGCGCCCTTCGGTTCGTGCGTCTCGCGACGAGCTTTCGGGATGCGCGTTCATCCCGAGCGCGCGACGGATGGAAACTACCCGACGGCCGGGGCAATTTTTAAGCTCCGTCAGTTCAGGAGGCCTCGAGGCGGCCGCTGACACCGGGCAGAGAACAGCTCGATCACTTCCCCGCCGCCCGCAGCATCGACCAGGACCGCGCGGACCGTTATCTGCGGATCGCCCCACGTGTACTCGATGCGCGGCACCGCGCCGGCCCTGGCGGCCGCGGCGACCTCGGCAAAGCCCTCGGGGTCGGTCTCGCGCGCAAGCCTCACCTCCCGCTCGTACAGCAGGCCGGCGGCGGCCAGGAAGGCGCCGAGCAGCTCATCGTCCTGGCCGCTCATCGCTTGGCCTCCAGCTCGGCAACGCGTCGCTTGAGGTCCTCGATTTCCTTGATCATCAGGCTCGTCGCGCGCCTTGATGTCCGCGGCATATTGCTGCAAAAGCTCACGCACTTTCACCATGAACTGCTCCATTCTCTCGATCGAATTCATTTTCTAAGTTCCCTTTTCTGCCTATTTCTGCCTGAATGCCCCGGTGATTCATAAGCGCTTCCGCTGAATCTCCCGGTTCGCCAGGCGGCGTTGACCCCTGAAAATTCCAGCGGCGGAAAAAATCCCTACGACTGGGATCGGACGCGGTCCAGCGTTTTGAAGCCTCCAGAGATTCACCCGCGGCGACTACGGTTTCGGTTTCGTCATCGATCATTGCGCGTCCCATGGCTTCTTCGCGGGCTGCACCTTGCTGGCCGCACCGGTGGCGTCGATCCTCACTCGGGAACTCGGGCACAGACGCAACTTGCTGGCCAACAGGGCGAGTCGCAGGGTCGTCGTGTGCTGGATCGCCAGCAACGGGTGCTTGTAGATCCGCCGGCGCTCGCCCATCAGCGTCAGCGGCTGCTCGCGCATCTGCGTCGTGGCTTCCTCGTACTGCACCGCCGTCTGGCAATAGGCCGCGAGAATCGGCCAATCCGATGGGCGAAACCAGTCGGCCGGCAGTGACGCCATGATCGACTCCCATATCCCCGCCTCGGCCTCGGACAAGGAAAGCGGAGGCGCTTGACGCTGGGGCGCGTTCACGACAACAACGGAAAGCGATGCATCAGAGCGGCGCGGCATAGAAGACCTCATGTGTGTTTTTGAAACGGGACACGCACGTAGCAAAGGAAGTGGCAGACGCGGTGCAGAGAAAATCGACTGGCGAGATCACCTGTGCCGCCCTCATGTCGGCTCCTCGACGTGCTCGGACTGCTCTTCGATCGCAACGAGGTGGCACGGCTTGAACCGCGCGCGCTCACCGGTGGCCCACTCGATGCCGTACTCGCCCAGCCGGTCGTCTACCTCGATCACCTCGGCGAGGCGCATCGACCCCAGGGTCAACACCAGGTCGCCGGCTTTCAACCTGCCACCTGCGCCAACTCACTTCGGGCCGCCTCAAGCTCTGCCAAGGCCATCCACGTGAAGTCGTCGGCCAGCAAGTTACCGGCTAGCGCGGCCTCGGCCGCCCTGGTCATCATGGCCTTCGCACGCACCATCCGGGCTTCAGCGCGTTCACGATCGGTTTTCATCGCTCCCCTTTTCCTTGTGGGACATTTGGGACATTTGGGACATGTCCCAGACTTGTCCTTGTCCGAATGGATGGGACATTTGGGACATCCCTCTTTAGAGGATGTCCCGATGTCCCACGGACCCCTGGTCACCGCCGCACCCATGCGTAAGGCGCTGCGATTTCGATGCGCGCGCGCGCGCCACCCCCTATAACCCCCAGCGCCATTCGGCGCATTGGCGCAAGGGCGCCATGCGTCATAGCGCGTCGAATGCTGCATTCACTCATTCGGCGCATTCGCGTCTCCCCTCGTCAGTGATCGCAAGACACGCGGTCAAATGCCGATTGGTGCGCCGGATGCTCGATTCCTCGATCGCGCGCATCTGGCGCAATTCCTCGACGTGACGCCAGAAACGACGCGCGGCGGGCCTCCCGGCGCGAAGCGCGGCGGGAAATTCGGGGCGTGCGGTGAGCACATGAAGCGCGGTCCTCGGCCCTGTCATGGCGGCCGGAACGGCCAGGGGCGGGATCGCATCGGCGCAACTGCGAAACGAGGCGAGGATTGCCTGCTTCTCGCTGCGGTCCTGGACCTGTCGATCGAAGCGCGATTCGCCGCCGATGACCTGCCCGATGAAGATGTGCGCATCAGCATCCCATTGGAAGCGCAGCGCAACCTCGTCGCCGTGGTTCGCCTTCTGAAGTTCGAGCAGCAGCGCACCGGTAGGCTTCGGCCGGTTGCCTTCTTCTCCCGGCTCGGTCTCGGGGTGCAGATACCAGCGCGCGCGAACGGCGTTGTGCCAGGCGGTGGAGCCGCTGTAACCCTCGCTTGAGAAGCCGCTGGCGACGGCCTTGGCGACGTGGCCAATCAGAACCAGCGCGCCGCGGTCCTGCGAGATAAGCGCAAGCATCGCGTTGACGAAGGCCTTTACGTGGCCGCGGTCGTTTTCGTTGCCCGCGAAGATGTCGTTGACGCCATCGGCGACCAGCACCTCGGTCTTGCCAACCCGCATCCTCTCCGCCAGCGCCCGATAGGCTTCAGTCGTGGAGGACCCGCGGGGATCGTCGCGCCACATGATGGCGTCGTGGCCCACGAGATCCTCGATCTCAAGCCACCCCCGAAGGTCGGCCATGTCGACGCCCAGGTGTGCGCAGATCAGGGAGAGCCGCCAATGCAGAACCGCCTCGCGGTCCTCGCAGCTGAGGAAGCGCACCATGCGGCGCTGCACCGGTAGTCCGAAGAAGTCGCGCCCCAGCGCCATGCAGATGCAGAGGTAAAGCACGATCAAGCTCTTTCCGATTCCGCCATGGCCTGCGAGGAGCGTTGCGTATCCCGTGGGCAGGCCTGCCATCAACGCGCCAGGCGGCGACGGTTCACGTGCGGCCAATGCTTCGAGGTCCAACGAGTAGCTGGCGCCCTCATCCGTGCGCAAGCGCAACTCGGCGAGGCGATCCGCTGCCTCGGCGTGCCACGCGGCGACGTCGGCGCCTGGTGCCATCGCCCTCTCGTGCAGCGTCAACGCAAAGGCGGCGGCCTCACGCCGGCGGGCATGTGCCGCAACGACGCCAGCGAAGAACTTGACGTTCGCCGCACCAGCCGACGCGGCCATCAATTGATGCAGGTACTCGATGCCGCCTGCCTCTGTTAGCGTGCCGTCGCCGCGCATGCACTCCGCGATCGTGAGCACATCGAATGGAGCGGCTGCATCGTTGACGACGCGGCCCTTGATCGCCTTCCAGATGATTCGATTGGACTTCGCGTAGAAGTCGGCCTCGTGCAGGATCCCCGCGATCCTCGGCAATGCGTCGTTGTGGCGCAGAACGCCGCCCAGCACAGCGCGCTCTGCGTCGATGGAATGCGGCGGGATGAATAGTCCCTCCTCGGAGGCGGCGTTCACGCGCTTACTTTCGGCGCGACCGGCGCGCTATCTTCGACGGTCCCCTGTTGTGGTTTCGTTTCGGCCCCCGTTGCGCCCGCCAGCGCTCGGGGGTTTTCATTTGGCGTGGGCGGCGGTTTCTGCCACAGCGTTGCAACTTCGCGCAGCGATTTCTTCACGTCGCGCAGCTTCAAGCGTCGAAACGAGCGCATTACGGATTCTTCGGCGAGCCGCCGGCGACGATCGCTCGCACCTCGGTCTCGAGCCAAAAGCCGCGGCGCGATCCCTCGTCATAGCGCGCACGAGCGATGCGGCCTTTTCGCTCCAGCTGGCGAATCCACTCGGTGCTGAGACCCAGGCGGCGAGAGAGCTCGGGCCGATACACACGGCGGTCTACATCTTCGGTCTGCGTTTCCATTAGCCGTCCTTCTCACGGGGGTGAAAACCTGTGAGAAGGGTGGAGGTCGAAAAACTCTGAGTCCACGGCGCGAAATGCCGTATTTCGGGCGGGATCAGGCCATCGAAAGCACGGTGACCCTGAAGCAGAGTCACCGTCGCGCGTGAGCTATTTCACCCCGTCCCGAAAACGGACCGGCAGTGCGTCGGCAGGGATGAGCCTTAGACGGCATCGCGTTGTTTCTGCATCATCCGCGAGCGCTTCGCGGTGGGCATCCTGTTCTTCCGCCCATGCCACGCCACCGAACTGTTCGAACGCCTTCTGGGCGGTGGCTGCCGCCAGGGCATCTTTTCCGAGCGCGGCGTACTGCGCGGCAATTGCTGCGGCAGCTTCCTCGACGGTAAAGCCTAGAGCATGAAGCCCGGCCATCTGCGTGGCGTAGAAGAATTTCATTCTCGACGTGTTGATGCGCGTCCACGGATCGCGCTGCCCCTTCCCTCGATCGAGTCCAAACACGTCGTCGAGCGTTTCGGTCCCGCTCGAGGCCACGTAGCGGTGAAGCGCAGCCGCGATGAACGCGGTTGCTTCGGGCGATGGCCCGCCCTCACCTCGGTGAGCAGCGGCGAAAGAATTGAAGGCTTCGAAGGCGTTCATGTTTTCATCCCCCAGGCGCTGCATTGATCGGCCCACCGCTGTAAGAGATCGCTGCGCTTGCTCAGATAGCTGCTTCGGTTGTAGATGGCGCGCACGTCGCCGCGGCTATGCGCGAGGCACGCCTCGATCACGTCGGGATCCGCTTCGGCGACTTCGTGGGCCCACGTCGAGAACGATGCGCGAAAACCGTGCGAGGTTTGCCGGCCGAAGTAGCCGGCGCGCGCCAGCAGGGCGAGCAGCGCGTTCTCGCTCAGGGCGCCGTGGCGCGTGAAGCCGGGGAACACCAGCGCGTCGGCCGCCTTCGACGTGCGCAGCGCCTTCGCCGCTTGAACGATCTCGCGAGCCTGGCGCGACAGCGGAACGAGGTGTTCCTTGGCCATCTTCATGCGCGCAGCGGGAATGCGCCAGAGCTTGTCGCCCTCGATCTCCGACCACGGCGCGAATCGCATCTCTGCCGTGCGCGCCGCGGTGAGGATCAGCCAGTAGAGCGCGAGCTTCGTGACGGTCTCCGCAGGCACTATCGCAACCGCCTCGAAGAGCCGCGGCATGTCGGCGAGCGGGATCGTGGCCCGGTGCTGCGCCGGTGGCCGCACGAGCGCGCCTGAGAGCAGTGCGGCCGGGTCGCTCTCGGCGCGTGAGGTCTGCACCGCATAGCGGAAGATCTGCGACACCATCACCCGCGACTTCGACGCTACCTCGTGCGCGCCACGCGCCTCAATGCGGCGCAGGGTCTCGAGAATGGCGGCCGGCTTCACCTCGACCAGCGGCACGCCTCCGAGGTGCGGCAAGAGTTCGTTGTCGAGGCGGCTGCGCTGCGCGCTGCGATATGCGGTCGACCAGCGCGGCCCCATCTTCGCAAGCCACTCCTCGGCCATCGCGCCGAAGGTGGAGGCCTGCGTCGACGAGCCCAAGGCCTTCGCCGTGCGCCGCTCGATCGTTGGGTCTTTCCCCGCGCGAAGCCACTCGCGTGCTCGATCGCGCTCTGCGCGTGCTGCGGCGAGAGAAACCTCCGGGTAGGCGCCGATCGAATAGACGCGCTCGCTGCCATCGTGCCGATACTTCATGCGCCACAGGCGAGCCCCACGTTCCTGCACCAGCAAATAGAGGCCCTGGCCGTCGCTCACCTTGTAGGGCGCCACGCGGGCCGCGCCTTCGTCGTCAACGTGCGCCCTTTTCCGGCATTCGGCGTCTGTGAGTCGATCCCGCCCCATACCCCCACTCTTCGGATCGGATGCCCCCATTTGTACCCCCGGTGACGGTTGGCGCTACTTGTCGCCATTTTGCACGAAAAGGGGTATTGTGGGAATGTATCTAGAGGTAACTCACTTCCGAAGCGCCTTCAGTTGCCACCACTTTTTGTTGCTCTGGTGCCCGAGGCCGGACTCGAACCGGCATGGCCGTGAGGCCGAGGGATTTTCGTACCACCTCGGCTTTCGCCGCCGGCATCGCGCCGTTCGTGGTC
>JAWXBS010000201.1:0-18539 GCA_034440275.1 Alphaproteobacteria bacterium | reverse complement strand
GTCCTTCCACCGCCGCGATCACCCGGTCCAGCACCACCACGCCCGGCGCCAGCGGGTGCGAGGGGAAATGTCCTGCAAGCGCGGGGTGTGCAGCGTCGAGGGTCCATTCCGCTTGCATGTTCGTACTTCGATCCTAGGGCTGGACCGGAGTATAGACGCCGGCCCGTCGGGCAACTGAAAAGGTCACCGTTCTGCGCCCCTTCCCGCCCATGCCGCTTTCCAAGGCGCAGATCCAAGGCCTGATCCCCCACAGTGGCGGCATGCACCTGCTTGCCGAAGTGACCGCGCTGGACGAGACCTCGCTCGAGGCCTGGGCCGATGGTCACAGGGCCGCAGACCATCCCCTTCGCGTCGGCGGCGTCCTGCCCGCAAGCGCCGGCGTCGAGTACGCCGCCCAGGCCATCGCGACGCATACCGCCCTCATCACCGATCCCAAGCCAAATCCGCCGATCGGCTATCTCGCGGTGCTGACGGGGGTGCGCTGGACGGCGCCACGCCTCGACGACATCGAAGGGCGCCTGCTCGTGCGCGTCACTCGTCTCAGCGCCACTGCCGGGGGCCTGCTCTACGAGTTCACGATCGCGGGGCCGGAGGGCCCCTGTGTGACGGGTCAGCAGCTTATCGCGTTGATGGACGAGGAGGGCCGATTTGCACTTGGATGAAGCCGCTCACTTTCTCGTGACAATACGCTCCGTGTTCATGCTGACCGACCGGTTTGAGATCGTCTCGCAGGACGACTATCGTCCGCTCTCTCCGGAAGAAGGACGCGCGCCCGGATCGGCGCAGGGACACTGTCGATGACCAAGGCGAAACTCAAACCCGCGCCCGAACAGGCGGCGGCGCGTCCGGACGGACGCCGCCTGCGCTCGGACGCCAACCGTCGCCGCATCGCCGAGACCATGCTCGATCTTGTGTTCGAAGGCGAAATGACGCCAAGCGCGGAGCGCATCGCCGATCGGGCCGGCGTGGGGCGGCGCACGGTGTTCCGGCTCTTCAACGACATGGAAGGCGTCTATCGCGAGGCGCATGCAGTGATGCTCGCGCGCGTGGCGCCGATCATCGACGAGCCCATCTCCGGCGCCACATGGCGCGCGCGCCTCGATCAGGTCATCGAACGTCGTGCGCGGCTTTTCGAGGAAATGCTGCCGATCAAGACGGCGTCCGACGCGATACGCGGCCAATCGCCCTTCCTGCAGGCCGATCACGCGGAGATCACACGCATGTTGCGCGGCGTACTGCTGTTCATCGTGCCGAAGACCGTGAGCGAGGATCGCACGCTGTTCGAGGCGGTGGAATTGTCGCTCAGCTTCGAGGCGTGGCGACGGTTGCGTCAGGAACAACGCCTCAGCGCGAAATCCGCGACCGCCGTCATGAGGCGCATCACGGCGGCGCTTCTCGACTAGTTCACGTCAGAATGAGGCCGCCGTCGACCGGTATGGTCTGCCCGTAGATGTACGCCGCCAGCGGCGACGCAAGAAAGAGCGCGGCGCCGGCCATGTCTTCGGGCGTGCCTAGACGCTTGGCGGGAATGCCTTGCAGCGAAGCCGCAAGCCTTTCGGGATTTTTCGTCGTCACGCGCGTGAGTTTCGTGTCGACGAGACCCGGCGCGATGCCGTTCACGCGGATGCCGTAGCCGGCCCACGCCACCGCGAGCGTACGCGTCAGCGCGACGGCAGCGGCCTTCGAAGCATTATACGCGGGATTGCCGATCGTGGCGTGAAACGCCGCTGTCGAACTGATGGTGATGATCGAGCCCTGCGCCGCTTTCAGCATCGGATGAAATTTCGTCGCGCACGCCATGAGGCTGCCGAGGTTTACGTCCATGACCTTCTGGAAGCCTTCCATGACGAACTCGCCGCGCTTGTAGAGCACTGTGCCTTGCGCGAGCACGAGCACATCCAACGTGTCGAACGCGGGCTTCACCGCCGCCACCGCATCGAAGTCCGACGCATCGACCTGCGCATACCCGAGGCCCGCAAGGTCGGAACCCTCTTCGTTCGCGTAGTCCGCCGCCGTCGCGCGCGTGCCCCAGACATGGACCGACGCGCCGCGCGTGCGGAAGGCGTGAGCAATGCCGTTGCCGATGCCGCTTGAGCCGCCGACGACGAGGACGGTCTTTCCCGTGAAATCGAGATCGGTCATACGGCGCCTCCGTTTCGCGCCACCGTGGCGATTGCCGCAGCGGCGGGTCAATGCACGCGGAGGTGTATCGGGGCGGTTGACACGCCTACGGCGAACGGTACGTATATTCCCGTATGGGTTGTATTTCGCCGACACTTTTCGCCTCAAGCGAACCATGCGTCATCACTGCGATGACTGTGGGCGCGACGTGCGCGGCCCCGGCGTTCGAGTTCGTGCGCTGGCGCGGCGAGGAAGAGAACGTCCAGACTTGGTCGCGCGATGGGCTACTGTCGGTCGTACGCGCAGAAGCGGCGTTGATCGCCGGTCGTACGGTGGCTGGGGATCGCGTCGTCGTCGCGCATCCCCCGGGCCCGGCGTTTGTTGCGGCGTTTCTCGCATGTCTCGCATCGGGGCGCATCGCAGTCCCCGCGCCGGCGCCGATGACGGCGGCGTCCCGCGCGGCGGTGGAGCGGCTGGCGGCGGCGACAGATGCAACCCTCGTGCTCACACGCGGCGACAGCCCGGCCGAAACGCCCGGGGCCGTCGCCGACGCCTTCGTCGACGCGCCACACGACGAAGACATCGCCTACCTTCAGTTCACTTCCGGCTCGACGGAAGCGCCGCGCGGCGCGGTCATTACGCACGGCGCCCTGCGCGCCAACATCGCAGCCATCGGCGATGCATGGGGTCTCACCGGCGACGACCACGGCGTCTTCTGGCTCCCGCCCTTCCATGACATGGGCCTCGTCGGCGCGATCCTTGCGCCGCTCGCGTTCGGTGTGCCGTCCACGCTGATGCATCCGGCCGCCTTCCTGCAGCGTCCCGCGCGCTGGCTGGAGCTGGTGTCGTCGCGACGCGCCACGTTCAGCGGCGGCCCGAACTTCGCCTACGACCTCGCGACCGATCGCGCCCCGCGCGCCGACACGGACGACCTCGATCTCTCCACATGGCGTGTCGCGGTGAACGGCGCGGAGCCCGTGCGTCGCCGCACCATGCGGCGCTTTGAGGAACGCTTCGCGGAGAACGGCTTTCGAGCGGACGCGTTCGCGCCGGGCTACGGCCTCGCGGAGGCCGTGCTGTTCGTCAGTGCGCGGCGCGCGGACGATCCGCCTGTTGATCTTTACGCAGACGAGGATGCGCCGGTCGATTGTGGTGCGCCCGGACTCGGCGCGGACATCAAAGTCGTCGATGAAGCGACGGGTGCGGCGGTGGCCGAAGGCCTCGCCGGTGCAATCTGGGTGACGGGGGCGAGCCTTGCCGCCGGCTACTGGAATGCGCCGGACGACAGCGCCGCGCACTTCGGCGGCCGGCTTGAGGGCGATGCGCGAGGCTGGCTGCGCACCGGCGACATCGGCTTCCTGCGCGATGGTCGCCTGCATGTCTGCGGGCGCGCAAAAGACGTGCTGATCCGCAGCGGTCGCAAGACGCACGCTGCGGATGTGGAAGCGGTGGTCGTGCGCGCACTTGGGCAGCGCGCCGCGTGCGCAGCCTTCGCTACGGCCGACAGTGCGGGTGACGAAGACATCTTCATCATCGTCGAACACGCAACCGCTTCCCCCGATGCGGTGATTGCGAAACTGATTGACGCCGTCGCCGCCGCCTTCGACCTGACCCCCGACGTCATCGCACTGTGTGCGCCCGGCGCCGTGCGCCTCACCACCAGCGGCAAGACCGCGCGCGCCGCCACCCGCGATGCATGGCGCGCCAACACCCTGGCGATCCGCGCGCTCTGGCGCCGTCCTGTTTCCGCCGCCGCCTGAAGGAGTGCCCATGCCCGCCGCCTTTTCTGAAGCGCAGATCCGCACCGCCATCCGCGCCTCGCTCGCAAGCGCGCTCTCGGTTGCGGAAAACACGCTCGACGACGATCGCGACTTCGACGCCTACGGCCTGCCGTCGCTGGAAGCCGTCGAACTCGCCGGCGAACTGGAGGATTTCCTCGGCCGCGAGATCGATGCGGAGGCGATCTTCGATCATCCGTCCGTCTCGCAACTGGCCCGTCACCTGGCGGCCGCCGCATGAGCGCCGTGCTGCGCGTCGGCGCGACGCCACAGGCGATCCAGGCGCACTACGACGCCGGCGACGCCTTCTTCGCGCTCTTCCTCGATCCCACGCGCACCTACAGCTGCGCGCTGTTCAACGGCGACGACGATCTCGACGCCGCGCAGCTGGTCAAGATCGACTGGCATCTCGACCACGCCGGCGTCACGGCCGGCAAGCGTCTGCTCGATATCGGCTGCGGCTGGGGCGCGCTGATCGAGCGCGCCGTCCGATCGCGCGACGCCGCGCACGCAACCGGACTGACATTGAGCGCCGCACAGGCGGCGCATGTGGCGTCCATGGGCCATGCACGTCTGGAAGTGCGGCTTGAAGACTGGGCCGATCACGCCCCCGTTGCACCCTACGACGCGATCACCTCCGTCGGCGCCTTCGAGCATTTCGCCGCAGCAGGTCTGACACGCAAGGTGCGCGTCGACGCCTATCGCCGCTTCTTCGCAAAGTGCGCGGCAATGCTCGCAACTGTCGGCCGCCTCACGGTGCAGACCATCGCCTACCCCTCCGACTTCGATCGCGCCGCCTACGACGCCACCGACTACGGCGCCTTCGTGCGCGAATGCATTTTTCCGGAGTCCGACCTGCCGACGCTGACGGAAATTCTGGAGGCCGCCGACGCGATGTTCGAGCCCGTCATTATCCGCAACGACCGCCGCCACTACTCCCGCACCGCACGGATCTGGCGCAACCGTCTGCGCGCACGCCGCGATGAGGCCGTCGCCCTCGTCGGCGCGCGCCGGGTGGACGATCTCGGCCGCTACTTCCGCACCTCCGCCGGCGCGTTCGACATCGGTACGCTGCAGCTCCTGCGCGTGGCGTTCCAGAAGCGCCGCGCATGACCCTCATCGACTGGCTCATTGCGCGGATCGCGGCGCAGACGGGCGAGGCGGCGGTGGACGCGGACACGCCCGTCTATCGCTACGGCGTGGACTCCCGGATGCTCGCCCTGACCATCGACGACGCCGAGCGCGCGCACGGCCTCGAGGCCGATCTCGACCGAATCAGCGCCGGCCAGACCATCACCGCCTTGGCGGACGCACTGGCGCCCATTCCTGCCGCCACAGGTGATTGACGCCGCACCCGGTCTGCGCGACTGACCGGGGCCATGCACCAACACATTAAACCGGTCATCTTCGGCTGCGCGGGCCCTGTGCTGACCGAGGACGAGCGCGCCTTCTTCACCGCCGCGCGGCCGTGCGGCTTCATCCTCTTCCGGCGCAATTGCGTGGACGTGGCGCAGACGCAGGCGCTGGTGGAATCCATGCGCGAGGTCATCGACGATCCGCTCGCACCGATCTTCATCGACCAGGAAGGCGGACGCGTGCGCCGCATGTGGCCGCCGGTGTGGTGGAAGGCGCCGGCCTCGGGCGCCATCGGCAAGCTCGCCGACAAGAACATGGACGCCGCGATCCAATTGGCGAAGGACACCGGCGCGGCTATCGGCGCGCAGCTCGGCGAATGCGGCGTGAACGTCGACTTCGCGCCGTGCCTCGACGTGCTGTTTCCGTACACGCACGACGCCATCGGCGACCGCGCTTTCCACAGCGATCCCGCCATCGTCGCCGCCCTCGGCCGCGCCTTCATCGACGGCATGGCGCTCTACGGCGTGCAAGGGTGCCTGAAGCACCTGCCCGGCCACGGCCGCGCGAATCTCGACAGCCACTACGACCTTCCGGTCATCGATGTGCCCGCGAGCGAACTCGACATCGATCTCGCGCCGTTCATCGAACTCAACGATCTGCCGTGGGGCATCGTCTCGCACCTGCTCTTCCCGCAACTCGATTCGAAACATCCCGCCACGACGTCGGCGAAGATCATCCGCGAAATCATCCGCGAGCGGATCGGGTTCGAGGGTCTGCTGGTGACGGACGACATCTCGATGAAGGCGCTGAAGGCGCCGGTCGAAGAGTCCTCCGTGAATGCGCTGGAAGCCGGCTGCGACATCGTCTGCCACTGCAATGGCGACATGGCCGAGATGAAGCCCATCGCCGACGCGCTGGCGCCGATGGACGAGACGCTCGCGGCGCGTTTCGACGTGATCCGCCGGCCGTGCGTGTCGGAGCCCTTCTCGGAGATCGCCGACCTCGCCGCCGACATCGACGCGCGCCTCTCGGCGCTCGCGTGACCACGTCGGCGCCGCTTAACGCGATCATCGTCGATGCGCGTGGGGATGCGCCGCAGATACGTGTCGAGCATCACGAGATGCAGGAAATACTGGCGCGCGCAGACATTCTCTCGACGTTCGAAGCGGGCAAGGGCGCGCGGATGATCGCGCCCGCGTCGCGGGCGGTGCGCATGGCGGCTCATGTGATCAAACGCGAGGCGCTGGGCGCGGCACTGGGAATCCCGCCGACAGCCATTGCGTTCGAAGAGCCGCTGGATCGCCCACGCCTTTTGCCGCCCTACGCCGACATGCACGTCAGCTTGTCCCACACACGTGATGCCATCGCGATCACCTTTGGCCCGCGTCCGATCGGCGTCGACATCGAAACACTGGGCCGATCCAAGGATCCCGTGGCCATGGCGCAGCGTTTCTTCGGCGAAGGTGAAGCCGCAGCGATTGCGGCGGACCCGTCCGGCTTTTCGTTTGCCTGGCGCTGGACGGCGAAGGAGGCGCTGAAGAAGGCCGCCGACATCGATCTTTTCGCGGCGCTCGCGCGGCGTATGCCGGACGTCGATCCGCATGAAGGCTTCACGGCGCACGGTGCGCGCTTCCGTGTCTGGCGCATCGGCGACGCCCATGTGTGCGCCGTCGCGGAAATGAACGTCTAGAGTCCAAGGCCGCCGAACAGCGCGTACTTCACGTTCAGATAATCCTCGAGCCCGTACTTCGAGCCTTCGCGTCCCATGCCGCTGTCCTTCACGCCGCCGAACGGCGCGACTTCCGTGGACGCGAGGCCTTCGTTGACGCCGATCATGCCGTACTCAAGCGCCTCCATCATCCGCCACGCGCGACCGAGATCACTCGTGTAGAAATAGCAGGCGAGGCCGAACTCCGTGGCGTTGGCCATAGCGATGGCTTGGGCCTCCGTCTCGAAGCGGAAAAGCGGCGCGACGGGGCCGAAGGTTTCTTCCTTGACGATTTTCATCGCGTCGGTGACGCCGGTGAGCACGGTAGGTTCGAAGAACGTCCCGCCCAGCGAGTGCCGGACGCCGCCGGTGACGACGCGCGCGCCGTGGGCCTTGGCGTCGCTGATATGCTCCTCGACCTTTTCGATGGCGTGCATGTCGATCAGCGGCCCCTGCTCGACGCCGGGTGCGAGCCCGTCGCCGATCTTCAGCGCGCGCACGGCGTCGGCGAACTTGGCCGCGAACGCATCATATACGCCCGCCTGCACAAGAATGCGGTTCGCGCACACGCAGGTCTGGCCTGAATTGCGGAATTTCGAGAGTATCGCGCCCTTCACCGCCGCATCGAGATCGGCGTCGTCGAACACGATGAACGGCGCATTGCCACCCAGCTCCATCGACACGCGCTTCATGTTGGCGAGCGCCTTGGCGCCGAGATCCTTGCCGACTTCCGTAGAGCCGGTGAACGTGATCTTCCGCAGGGCCGGATTTTCGCACATCTCGGCGGCGATCGGTGCAGCCGAACCCGTCAGCACGTTCACCACGCCCGCCGGAATGCCCACCTTCTCGCAGAGTGCGGCGACCGCGAGCGCCGACAGCGGCGTCTGGCTCGCGGGCTTGATGACCATGGTGCAGCCCGCGCCGAGTGCGGCGGCGAGTTTGCGCGCGATCATCGAATGCGGAAAATTCCACGGCGTGATCGCGCCGACGACGCCGACCGGCTCCTTCGTCACGAGAATGCGCTTGCCGGGCCAGGGCGAAGGGATGGTGTCGCCATAGACGCGCTTGGCCTCCTCGCCGAACCAGCGGAAGAACGCAGCGCCGCCCGCGATCTCGCCTTCGCCCTCCGCGCGCGACTTGCCCTGCTCGCGGGTCAGCAATTCGCCGAGCGCCGCCTTTTCCTTCATCAGCGCATCTGCGAGCGCGAACATGAGGTCGGCGCGCTCCTTGGCGAGAAACCCGCGCCAGGTGACGAACGCACGCGACGCCGCCTCGATGGCGCGCGCCGTCTCAGCGCGGCCGCAGCGCGGCACCGACCCGATCGTTTCGCCGGTCGCCGGATTGGTCACCGGTATGGTCTGTCCGTCATCGGCGCCGACCCAGCGGCCATCAATGTAACAGGCGGACTTGAGCCATTGGTCGCTGATCATGGACATCCTCTTGGGTTCCGGTTGCGCCTGCGGCGCGTCTGGAATGACGGTCGTCGTGTTTCCTTGCTCAGATAGTGTCGCCACCCATGGAAGTCGATGCGCGCGCCCCGCCGGTTGCGCCGCATCGCGGATTCCGGCACCTCCAAGCCACAACAAGGGGCGGCGACGACCGGCATGCTGTGGCTGCGTGGACTCTTCCAGAGCCATCTCGACCTCGCCTTCGCCCCGGCGCGGGGCGTGCGGGCGCGCATCGTGGACCGGCCGGGACTATGGATGGCGCCGGCGGCGATGGAAAAGCTCGTCACCGATATCCGCGCGGTCGCTTCCGAGACCTTGCCTGCGGGCCAGTTGAACTACGGCGTGCTCGGCGGTGATCCCGAGCGGCTGAAGGCGAGCGTCCTCACCATCATCTACGACGCCGAGACGCGCGCGCCGATCGCGTTCAACGCGCTGGCGTGGATGCCGATGAGTTTGCGCGGGCGCGCGGTCGATGTGCTGCACATGGGGCTCGTGATGGTGTCGCCGACGGCGCGCAGCCAGGGCCTGTCGTGGATCCTCTACGGGTTGACGTGCTTTCTGCTCTTCGCGCGCGGCGGCATGCGGCCGATCTGGATTTCCAATGTCACGCAGGTGCCGGCCGTCGTCGGCATGGTCACGGAGAGCTTCGCGCATGTCTATCCGACGCCCGACGAGGCGCCGCAGACGTTCGAGCACCTGCTCATCGCGCGCCAGATCATGCGTCATCACCGCCACGTCTTCGGCGTCGGCGCGGATGCGGGCTTCGACGAGGCACACGCGGTGATCACCAATGCATATACCGGCGGCTCCGACGACCTGAAGAAGACCTTCGAACAGGCGACCAAGCACCGTCAGGCGAAATACAATGACCTCTGCGCACGCCTTCTCGACTATGCGCGCGGCGACGACATCCTGCAGGTGGGACAAGTGAACATGACCGCGGCGCAGAAATACGCCTTCACGGAAGTGCCGCGCGACAGCCTGCCCGGTCTCGTACTGAGCGGCGGCTTTCTCGGCCTGCAATCTGTGTTCCTGCCGCTGCTTCACTGGCTCGATGCGAAAAAGCCCTGGGGATCGCTCAGGCCCTGGCGGAGCGCGCGTTCATGAGCGATTTCACCTACGACGAATTCGTCACGCGCAATCTGGGATTCGTCACCGCCGAGGAACAGGCCAAACTGCGGGCGGCGCGCGTGTTCATTCCCGGCGTCGGCGGCATGGGCGGCGCGGCGTTCATGCTGCTGGTGCGTGCGGGCGTCGGGAATTTCGCCATCGCCGACATCGACACCTTCGAAGTGTCCAACCTCAACCGACAGCTCTTCGCGACGCTCGACACGGTGGGCCAGTCGAAGGTGGAGTCGGCTGCAGCGGGCGCGCGGCGCATCAATCCCGATGTCCAGCTCGACGTCATGGGCGGCGAGTGGATCGACCGCATCGAGGAAATCGCTGCGCGCCATCGCGTCATCGTCAACGGCACGGACGACGCGCAAGCCGGCGTGCGCATGTACCGGGTCGCGCGTGAAAAGCGCGCCACCGTCATCGACGCCTACGCCGCCACGCTACCCTCGGTCTATGTGGTGCGGCCTGACGATCCACGCCCCGAAGAGCGCCTGCGCTATCCGACGGTCGGCAAGGACTGGACCGCGATCACCGACGAAGACCGCATGCAGTGCCTCAACCGCGAACTCGAATGGGCGCTGACGCATTCGAACACGCACCGTTATGTGGACCTCGCCATCGCCGCCGAACTCGCGGCCGGCAAGCGCAAGCGCTTTTCCTTCGCACCGATGGTCGTCTCGACGGGCGCGCTGATGGCCTATGAAGCGATCCGCCTGATCCTCCGACGCGATGGCGGCGCGGACCATCGCGGCTATTTCTTCAACCCGCATACGCCCGGCGTGGAGCGTCCGCTGCCGTGGCCGCTGTCGGCGGCGAAAGGCGCGTTGGTGCGGCGCTTCATGGCGAAGATGGACGCTGCATGAGCACGGCTGAATCTGCCGGCATATTGCTGAACATCCTCGCCTTCGTCGGCGCCGGCGCATTCCTGTTGTTTCACGCCGACGAACGGCGGCGCTCGCCCGTGGACACGCGACTGTCGGCTGTCATCGTGCTGCTGATGAGCCTCGTCGGCGTGCGTGCGCTGCGCTGGGCGCTGGAGGCGCCGTTCCTGCGGCGCATCGAGGAAGCGCTGGCGGCGGCGATGCCGCTCTTTGCGCTGGTGCTGGCGGAAGGCCTGATGCGCCGTCACGCGCCGCCTCTGATGAAACGCGTGTTCCTGTTCGGTGCGGTCGCGGTGGCGTTGGTCGCGTTGCTTCGGCCGACATCGAGCGGCATTGAATTCACGATCGCGCTGGGGGTACTGGCGGCCGGCGGACTCGCAGCGACCGCATTGCTTCTCTTCCTGCGCGATCGCCGTTCCCTGTCGCCGTCCGAGAATGCCGCGATCAGTTCGTTGGGCCTCGGACTGCTGGTGGCGCTGCCGTTCGTGGCGGGTGATTTTCTCTATGCCGCCGGCTATTCGCCCTGGCGCGGCGGCGGACTGGCGCTGCTCATTTTCGTCTATGCCGTGGCGCGACTGACCGTGACCGGCGCGGGCGGCACGGCGGTGCTGGCAGACCTTGCACTTGCGCTCTTCGGCGCGGGCGTGGCGTTCATGACGCTGGTGGCGCTGGTCGGCCCGCCGGATCTGGTGACGGGCGGCGCGTGGCTGCTGGTCATCCTCGGGATCGTCTTCGTCATCCTCATCGTGCAGGCGCTGCGCGAACGCGACGCCGCGCTCGGACGGCAAGCGCTGCTGCAAGCTCTGGCGGATGCGCCCGCCGGGCCGCTCGATGCGTTCGTCGACCGCGTGCTCGACTCCCCGGCGCTGCAGCGCGCCGAAGTGCTCGAAGGCGCGAGCCTCGCCGACTATGACGGCGACAAGCTGCGCAGTGCGCTGAGCGCACGGCCAGTGCTCTCCATGGCGGACGCCCGCCTTATCGGCGCCGCAGGCGAACCGTTGACCGCCCTGCTCGACGCACACGAAGCCACGCATGCGGTTTTGATCTCGATGCAGCCGCTGCGCCTGCTCGTGGTCAACATGCCGGGCCTGTCGTCGGGCCCGGACGTCGCCGTGCAACTCACGTTGTTACAGAAGCTCGCCGCCGCAGCAGGCGCCGCGCGATGATCGAAGCGCGATCCCTGTTCGACGACGACGAACGCCGCGCGCTGGTGGCGGAAGCCAATCTCGCGCCGTCCGTGCACAACATCCAGCCCGCGCAATTCCGCTTCGCCGAGGACGGCGCGATCCACATCGTCGAGCATCCCCGCCGCCGCATCCCCGTGGGCGACCCGACCGGCGCGGACAACCGCAAGAGCCTCGGCGCGGCGGCAGAGGGACTCGTCATGGCGCTTGCGGCGCGCAACGTGGCGGCGAAGGTGCGCTTCGGCGACGGCGTGCGCGTCGAACTTGACGCCGAAGCGGCGCCCGATCCGCTGCGCGTCCACGTCCCACAGCGTGCAACGTGGCGCGGCGCGTTTGCACAAGCCTCGATCGCCGATGCGCGCGCGCTTAGCGACCTCGCGCGCTTCGACGATCTGACTGTCATAACTCACGCCTCACAACGCGCCGACATCGCTGCGCTCTATGACGCCGTGAGCCTGCTCACGCTGCGCGACAACGCCTATCGCGAGGAACTGGTGTCGTGGATGCGGCTCGCGCGCAGCCATCCCGACTGGGCGCGGGACGGGCTGAACGCGGAGGCGATGGCGCTGTCGTCGTTCGAGGCGTTCGGCGCGGACGTGGTGATGGGCAAGGCGTTTCGCGCGCTGGATCGCATGGGCCTCGCAGGCTCGATGATCGCCGAGGGCGCGAAAGTGAAGGGCGCGGCCGGCGTCGTGCTGTTTCATCGCCCTGCGACGGAGAGCGACTACGAGACCGGGCGGTGCTTCTATCGCGTATGGTTGGAAATCGCGGCGCGCGGACTTGTGCTCTGCCCGATGTCCGTGCTCGCGGATTCGGCGGATGCGGCGGCGCAGGTGAAGAAGACCTGGGGTATTGCGGAAGAGAGAAAACTCGTCACCGCGTTTCGCGTGGGGCGCCTGCCGGAGAATGCGCGCTTGCCTCAACGGGTGCGGCTGCCGGTAGAAGAACTCATCGTCTGATCAGAGCAGCTTCAGATATTCTATCAGTGCGGCTTTTTCAATGTCGCTGAGCGTCGACCCTTCGAGGTGTCCGCGATTTGAGAGTCCGGGCTGCGTGGTGTCGATCACCTGCGGCTTCGACCAGGGCGCATATCCCTCCGGGTAAACATAAAAGCCCCGCGCGTCGGTTCGTCCGTCTATGCCGAGCGTCGTGAAGTTCAGGCGATGCCCGCCGACGCTGAAGCGCGCGGGCCGCTCCGACGGCGTCAGCAATTGCCGCATCGTGGGCACCGAGCCGTTGTGGAGATAGGGCGCGCTCATCCACACGCCGCTAAGCGAGGGCGCAGCATAGCCGCCGGTGGCGCGCGCCGTGAGCAGATCGCCGTAGGGCGAGGCTTTCACCGCTGCCGCGAGCGCGGGCGTGAATGCGGCGGCGCGGGCGGGATCGGTGTCGTACGGCGCGAGACGGTTCGGGAACGACTGCAGCTGCGGCGCGTCCAAGCTGTCGTCATAGGCGCCGTGACATGAGGCGCACTGCGCCATGTAGAGCGCCTGCCCCCGCGCGGCTTTCGCGCGGTCGATGCGACCGGGAAAGCGCGGCGCGCGGTAGGTCGCGAAAAAGCGGAACACGTCCCTGGCTTCATCGAGATGCGCGCGGGCCTTCACCGGCGCCACGCCCATGCTCGGCACGGTGAAGAAGGCGGTGATCGTGGCGAGATCATCGAGGTGCGCATCGGTGACGTCGCTGCGGCGCATCATGCGATCGACGTTGAAACCAGCGGGCGCATAGGCGCCGTCATAGAGGAGGGACGAACGCATGCCACGCTCGCCGAGATCGGGGATCGACGTGAAGCCATGCTCCGTCGCGTGGCCGTCGCCGTGGAGCTGCGCGAGCTGCATCTTCAGCGCCGCAACGCCATTGGTGAGACCCGGCGCACCGTTGACGAAGGGCAGCGGCCCGCCGCCCGCTGCGGTCAGCGCGTCCATCCGTTTCTTCACGCGTGGCGCAACGAAGCTGCGGAGCGTCTTCAGTTCGGCGTCGCTCGTGTCCGGGAACACCTGCGGCACGGTGGCGATGAGGGCGTCGATGTCGTCGCCCTCCTCCGCGAAGGACGTGTAGATCGCCTGCACATAGGCTTCGAGATCGAGCGAGGTGTTGGGCGCGCCGAGCCAGGCGGTATCGGGTTGCGGCGCGCCATCGGCGTTGAACGTCGGCCCCGCGTGGCAGCTTGCGCAGCCAAGGTTGGCGACGGTCAGCCGGATCTGCGGCACCGTGCGCGTGACGACGCCGAGGTTGAGGCCGAGCGGCGCAGACAGCGCAGGCGGCGAAGCATCTTTCGGGAAATTGCTGATCGTCGTCGGATAGAGAAAGCCGAAGCGCGTCATCACCGCGCGCAGCGTTTCGGGTGCGACGGGCGCGCCGCTGCGTTCTGATTCCGTGATGACGAGCGCCGTACCGGCGAGGCGCCACGGCGTCGCGTGGGATTCCAGCGCATCGGTATCGAGCGCGCCGAAGTCGCCGACGGCGAACAGCACCCCGCCCCGCGTCTCGCGCGACATGGCGGACAGATCATAGCTTTCGAGCGCGCTCGACTGCGCCTTGCCGTAGCCGCGGAAAAAATCACGCGCGCCGGCGCAGGCGGCGACGAGCAGCAGGAGTCCCGCAATCCAGAAACGCCGCTTCATGCCGTTCGCTTCCCCATCACGTTCAGCGCCGCCATCACGACACCCCCCGCAGCCACCACGCCGAACCCGAACCACGCGCCTTCACGCACATAGGCGAGCGAGGACCATACCATGGCGATCGACGCGCCCGCGAACGCAAGCGGCAGGACTGGATAGAGCGGCGTGCGGAACGGACGGATTGCATCCTTCTCGCGGAACCGCAGCACGATCACGGCGAGCCCGCTCGCGGCCATGAACAGCCAGAACACCGGCGCGGTATAGTCCACGAGCGTGGAGAAGCCGTCGTAGAATGCGCCGAGCAGGACGAGCAGCATGGAGACCGCGCCTTGCGCGATGTAGGCCGCCGTCGGGATCGCACGTTCCCCATCCCAGCGGCCGAGCTTTGCAAGCGCCGACCAGTCGTGTGCAGCGGCGTAGGTCGTGCGGCCGCCGACGATGATCGTCGCGTTGATCGAGGTGAACGCGGCGCACGCGATCGCGATGGCGGTGAGCCAGCCGGCGTGCGGGCCGAACGCTTGCGCCATCAGATCGGCGGCAGGCGCAGTGCTTTTCGCCAACACTTCGATGCCGAGGCCGCGCCAGAACGCCCACGCGGCGAACATGTAGAGCGCGGTGATGACGAGCACGCTGACGATAAGCGCGCGTGCGATGCCGCGTTTCGGATCGCGCACTTCCGCCGACAGCGTCGCAACTTCATTCCAGCCGCCATAGGCGAGCAGCGCGAACACGAGCGCGTAGCCGAAGCTGTCGGGCGGTCCGCCCGTGGCGGCGGCGCTGGCGCTCGCCGGCGGCATGGCGTTGACCACCATCCAGATCGCAGCGACGCCCATCATCAGCACGCCGACGACTTCAAGCCCGGTGAGCGCGAAATCGCCCGCTCCTTCGCGCTTCATGCCACGCAGGTTGAGGATCGTGAGCGCCGCGACCGCGAGGATCGCCCAGATCGCACCGCCGTGCGCGCCGAACGAGACGACCTCCTGCATGTAGTCGCCGAAGGTGAAACCGAGCAGCGCGATGGAGCCGGTGTTGATGATCGCGAAGCGCGACCACGCGAACAGGAAGCCGACTTCGCGGCCATAGGCGCGCTTGAGGAAGTGATAGTCGCCGCCCGCATCGGGAAACGCGCTCGCGAGTTCGGCGTAGCAGAGCGCGCCTATGAGCGAGACGAGCCCGCCGATGAGCCACGCGGCGAACAGCCACTCCGTGGAGCCCGCATTCTCTGCGACCAGCGACGGCGACTTGAAGATGCCCGCGCCGACAACCATCGCGACGGCGAGCATGACGATGTAGGCTTCGCTCACGTGGCGTCGCGGCTGCGCTGTCGAGGATGTCGCCCCATCGGTCATGGGGCGATCCTAGAGGAGTTTACGGCGTCAGCACCATCCGGCCGACGACCTTGCCGCCGCGCAGTTCTGTGAGGGCGTCGTTGGCTTCCGCGAGCGGACGTTCGCGCATCATCGGCGGAGCGATCTTGCCTTCGCGCATCAGCGCCATGAGTTCACGGGCCTCGTCGAGCGAGCCGACATAGGAGCCGCCCAGCACCATCGCCTTGAACGGCAGCGACGGAATCGGCAGCGGAATCGCGCCGCCGTAGAGGCCGACCACGAACACGCGGCCGCCGCGCCGGATGGCGCCGATGGAAAAGCCGAGCGTGGCGGGCGAGCCGACGAAGTCGATGGCGCCGGCCACGTCGCCACGCGCGATCAGCGCTTCGAGCGCTTTCGGATCAGAGGGATCGACGGCTTCGGTGGCGCCGCGTTCGAGTGCGGCCTTGCGCGCGCCTTCGCTGACATCGGCGGCGATGATCGGGCCATCATGCAGGGCGACGGCCGCCGCGAGTCCCGAGAGTCCCACGCCGCCGAGACCGACGAGGAGAATGGCCGAGCCCGGCTCGATGCCTTCGAGTTTCTTGAAGGCGCTGTAGCCGGTGAGGCCCGAGCACATGGCGACGCCGCCGGCGCCCGGCGGGAGATTGCCGCACGGGATCAGCGCTTCGGCGACCGGCACGTGGCAGTAGTCCGCATAGCCGCCGTGGATGCGCGTGCCGAGGCCGCGATTGTTGGCGCACAGATGCTGTTCGCCGCGCTTGCATGCCGCGCATTCGTGGCAGCCGATCCACGGAAACACCGCGACGCGATCGCCGACCTTCACCTTCGGATTCTGCTTGGCCGCATCGGGGCCGAGCGCTTCGACGACGCCCTCGATCTCGTGGCCCATGATCAGCGGCAGCATCGCGTCCGGCAGCTCGACCGCCGGCGCATCCTTGCCCATGTCGAACTTGCCGTCGTGGATGTGGATGTCGGAGTGGCACACGCCGCAGCCGGTCACGCGCACCAGCGCCTCGGCACCTTTCAGCGCGGGCAACTCGACGGTGATTTCCTCAAGCGGCTTCGTGAAGTGCGTGATGGCCTGGCCGCGCATGGCATTTCTCCCGGGGTCGGGGCGACCTCGCCCCGATCTTTTTTATGTTGGCGACTGACGCAGGCGAGGCCGCCCGCGCTCCGGCCTAGATCACCGCCCCGTCGGCAGGTCCTTGTACGCCACGTCCTTGTCGACGCGGATGTCCTGCGGCAGGCCGAGCACGCGTTCGGCGATGATGTTCTTCAGGATTTCATCCGTGCCGCCGGCGATGCGCAGGCCCGGCGCCCACATGAAGGCCTGCTGGAAGGCCGCGTCCATCGGTGCGATCGCGCCGTCGGAGATGATGCCGAAGTGGTCTTCGGCCTCAATCGCGGAATTGGCGATGTCCTGCATCTGGTTGGCGTTGATGATCTTGCCGATGGAGCTTTCCGGCCCCGGCGTCTGGCCTTTCGAGAGCGCGGTCATCGTGCGGTACTTGCCGAGCTTGTAGCCTTCGGCGCGCACATACCAGTCGGCGAGCTTGGCGCGGAACGACTTGTCCGTCAGCAGCGCCGAACCGTCCACCCCGGTGAGGTTGCGCGCGAGATCGAGCACTTCCTTGTAGTCGGGGCCCGACGAGCCACCGACCGCGAGACGTTCGTTCATCAGCGTGACGAGGGCGACGTTCCAGCCCGCGCCTTCGGCGCCGAGCATCTGCGCATGCGGGATTTTCACGTCGGTGAAATAGACTTCGTTGAAGTTCGAACCGCCCGACATCTGGTGGATCGGCCGCACGTCGACGCCAGAGCTTTTCATGTCGAGGAAGAACATGGTGAGGCCCTTGTGCTTCGCCACGTCGGGATTGGTGCGCACAAGGAGAATGCCCCAGTCGGAATAATGCGCGCCGGAGGTCCACACCTTCTGGCCGTTCACGGTCCAGGTATCGCCGTCACGCACGGCTTTCGTCTTGAGGCCCGCAACGTCGGAGCCGGCGGACGGTTCGGAGAAGAGCTGGCACCAGATCTCCTCGCCTTTCAGCGCGGGGCCGACGTGGCGCTTTTTCTGTTCGTCGGTCGCGAAGGCGATCATCGTCGGGATGCACATGCCAAGGCCGATGGCGAACGGACCGGCGGGCGCATCGAACTTGCCTTCTTCCTGGCCGAAGATCACCGAGTAGATCGGCGAGAGCGCCTGGCCGCCCTGCTCCTTGCCCCAGGTGATGCCCGCGAAGCCGGCTTCTGCCTTGGCCTTCTGATAGGCCTTGGCGGCTTTCAGATACGCGGCGTCGGAAAGCGTGCGCGCGAGGCCCGCGCTGTCGTCGCTCTTCGGCTTCACGACCTTCTTGAGGAAGTCCTGCGCCTTGGTGCGGAACGCGGCTTCTTCGGCGGTGTCGTTGAAGTCCATGACGCGGCTCCCTCATCTTGTTTGCAGGCAAGCTAGGCCGACGCCGCGACCGCGACAACGGCGCCGTTGGGTCAATCCAGCACCGAGTGCCGCACGCGTTTTCACGCTGCGGGCACAAATGGGAGGGCCGGGGACGCGGACGAAATCCGCTGAACTGGTTTGGTAGTGAGGTGCAGACACCGTCCGCGTCCCCGTGATCGTTTCGCGCCAGCATGATTCCGGGCCTTTGTTAGGACCCATGTCCAGTACGGCCGACGCGCGTGCAGGTCCGCGCTGTTCGTCGCAGATCCCCCGACAGACTTCTCAGGTCCCTTCCGGGCCCCGGTTTTCCCTCGCATTCCTCCGGGGTGCTCGTCCCCCCGGTGCGAAGGCCTTCACGCTCGATCACCACACCTCCGCGCCGACAGAACAGGGTACCGGCTGCCCTCCCTGCGAAAGTGATGTCCTATGTATAGGACAAAAAGCCGCGAGCGTCAAACGGGATCTTCGAAACGCCCCCGCCCGCACGGGATGGCCCAGCGAGCCCGTCAACCAATAACTGATGGGCCTTGCCGCTCGGGCCGGGCGGGGGTTGGGGGC
>JAWXBS010000200.1:0-29408 GCA_034440275.1 Alphaproteobacteria bacterium | reverse complement strand
TGGCGCACCCGACAGGATTCGAACCTGTGACCCCTGCCTTCGGAGGGCAGTGCTCTATCCAGCTGAGCTACGGGTGCGGAGGCGCGGTGTGTACCGGAGCGGGGCGGCAGGTGCAATCGAAGGCCTCGCCGCCGTTGCGGGCCTTGGCGGGGCGGGCCGGCCTCGGCATGGTCGCGCCATGAACGCCTTGCGCACCGTTGTTCTCGCCGCCGTCCTCCTGTTCGCCGCCTGTGCGCCGAAGGAAGAGTCGGGCGGGCCGGCCATGTGGCGGCTGAAGGACGCCGACAGCGAGATCTGGATCCTCGGTACGGTCAACGTGCTGGCGCCCGACGTGAAGTGGCGCACCGCCCGCATCGACAGGGCCTTCCGCGCAGCCGACGTGGTGTGGTTCGAGGCGCCGACGACGGGCGAGGACGTCGGTCGGGAAATCGGCGCGCTCGTTCAGCGCATCGGCGTGAACCCGCCGGGCGTGAAGCTCACCTCGCTGCTCACGACCGAAGAGAAGGCCCAGTTTGAAAAGGTCGCGCGATCGGTCGATCTCGATCCCGCCGCGCTCGAAGGCGCGCGGCCCTGGCTCGCCGCGCTTCAGCTCTCCGTAGCCGCGCTCACCAAACAGGGCGCCGATCCGAATTCCGGAGTGGAGACGGCGCTTGAGGCCGACGTCGTTCGCCTCGGCAAGAAGACCGCCTATTTCGAGACCGTCGCGCAGCAGATGCATTTCTTCGCTGACCTGCCGCCCGCCGTGGAGAAGCGCTTCCTCGTCGCGACGCTGCGCCAGATCGAGGAGGACGCCGACCAGAGCGCGCAGATGGACGAGCTGTGGTCGACCGGACGGGTCGACGAACTCGGCCGTCTTCTGAGCGAAATGATGGATGAGGCTGGGCCCGAGGTCGCCGATGCGATCATCCATCGACGCAACGCTGCGTGGGTGACGCAGATCGACACGCTGATGAAAGGCAAAGGTCGCATTTTCATCGCCGTCGGCACAGCGCACCTCACCGGCCCGCGCGGCGTGCCCGCGCTGCTGCGCGCGAAAGGATACGAGGTGGAAGGACCGTGATCGCGCCTGCATATGCTTGGGAACGTGGGGGCGCGAGAGGCGTTGAATTGGGGTGCGGACGGGCAAGTTCGCGCGACTTCATCCACTCCAACCACGAAAGCGAGGTTCAACATGAACTGGACGCAAGTCGAAGGAAAATGGGACCAGGTCAAAGGCGCTGCGCAGAAGCAGTGGGGCAAGCTGACCGATGACGATCTCGCGCAGGCCAAGGGCAATCGCGACATGATGGTCGGCAAGGTCAAGGAGCGCTACGGCATCGCGAAAGAAGAAGCCGAGCGCCAGGTCGACGACTTCATGACCAAGCAATAATCCTGGTCACATCGAACGGCGGCGCGGGAAACCGCGCCGTTTTCGATTCAACGTTTCAGGCTCTTGATCGCCGCGCGCGCGAGCCCATCTGCTCTCTCGTTCATCACGTCGCCCGCGTGGCCCTTCACCCACTTCCATTCGATCTTGTGCTTGCCCGCCGCCGCATCGAGCCGCTGCCACAGATCGACATTCTTCACCGGCTCGCGCGAAGCTGTGCGCCAGCCATTGCGCTTCCACCCGTGGATCCACGACGTCAGGCCGTTCTTCACGTACTGGCTGTCGGTGTGCAGCGTCGCCGACGCGCCGTCGGGCAGGGACTCAAGCGCCGCGATCGCGCCGATCAATTCCATGCGGTTGTTCGTTGTCGCGCTCTCGCCGCCAGAGAGTTCGGCTTCACCGTCCGGATGAAGGATCACCACCCCCCAGCCGCCGGGACCCGGGTTTCCGCTGCACGCGCCATCGGTCCAGATGTCGATTCGTTTTGTCATGGCGTCGCTATAGCACGCGGCTTCAGCCGCCATAGTCGGCGGCGTTTTTTGCGCTACGGTGGAAGCCCAGCTTGTCCGCATATTCCAGCGGATCCTTCGGCCGCACCAGCGCGCCGGCCGGCGTCTCCGCCCAGTCCGCAAGCCGCGTCGCGAAAAAGCGCATCGCTGCGCCGCGCGCGAGGATCGGCAGCGCGTTTCGCTCCGCTTCCGACAACACCCGCACGCTTTCGTAGCCCGCGATCAGCGCCTGGCCTTTCGTCAGATTGAACGCGCCGCGCGGTTCGAAACACCAGGCGTTCAGGCACACCGTGAGGTCGTAGGCGAGCGCATCGGTGCAGGCGAAATAGAAATCGATCAGACCCTTCGTCTCGTCGCCAAGGAAAAGCGTGTTGTCGGGAAAGAGATCGGCGTGGATCACGCCGCGCGGCAATCCTTGCGGCCATGCCGCCTCCAGCGCCGCCAGATCGGCCTCGACGTCGGCCGCGAGTCCCGCGCGCAGGCTGTTCGCCAGCGCCGCGCGCGGCCGCACCAGCGGCGCCCACGCGTCGACCGACAGCGCGTTCGCCCGCACCTCGGCAAAATCCCGCAGCGCCTCATGCATCTGCGCGAGCCTCACGCCAATCGCGCGGCACTGCGCAGCGTTCGGCCGCTTCGGCGAAACGCCCGTGAGGAATGTGATGATCGTGCAGGCCTTGCCCCGCACTTCGCTGAAGAGATCGCCGTCGCGGTTGCGCATCGGTCGCGGCGCGGGAACGCCGCGCGCCGCCAGCGTCTCCATGATGTTCATGAAGAAGGGGAGGTCGCTCCGCGCCACGCGCTTCTCGAAGATCGTGAGGATGAAGCGACCCGCCTCGGTTTCCAGCAGGAAGTTCGAATTCTCCACGCCCTCCGCGATGCCCTTGAACGCGAGCGCACGGCCGAGGTCGTAGCCCGCCAGAAGGTCGGCGAGTTCTTCGTCGGAGAGATCGGTGTAGACGGCCATGAGGAGAACCTAGAGCGGCCCGTCGATGCCGAGGATCTGGCGATCCTCGCCGAGCCGCACAACCCACTCCGCGCGCCGTCCGCCCGCGAGCATGTGACGCGTGATGCGCTCATAGTACTGCACGAAGCGGCCGATGTTGGTCTTCACCTCCGGCGGCACCTTGTCGAGCGCCAGCCCGCGCATCGTCGCTTCCTGCTCAAGCCGCCAGTGCGGCACCACATCGAAGGAGGGCGCGGCGATGTTGATGAAGAGATCGAACCGCCCGAAAAAGTCGGCGTAGGCGCCTTCGAGCTGTGCGTTCGCGTAAGTGCGCCAGACGGCGCCTTCGTCCTCATCCAATTCGAGATCGTTCACCGGCATTTCGAGGGCTTCGACGGGCTCCGGTGTCGCGCCCATGCACCAGCCGTCCACGAGCACGACATTCGCCGTGCCCTTGAACGCCGGCCATTCGGCGGCGGGCACGCGGTGATCGGCAAGCTTGTCGAAGCGCGGCAACTGCGTAACGTCCTGCGCGCGCGCGTCCTTCAGCTTCGCCAGCGTGCGCTTGCCGAGTTCGAGATCGTGCGTTCCGGGCGGGCCGCGCATCTTGAAGAGGGGATGCACGTTGGCCGCGAGCGCCTTACGCTCGGCGGTGGCGAGATAGATGTCGTCGAGCGAGAAGTGCGCGGTGCGCGGGTTCGCGGCGGCGAAGGCCTTGCACGCGGTGGTCTTGCCGCAGCCCTGCGCGCCCGAGATAGCGATGCGCACCGGGCGGCGCAGTTCGAGGATGAGTTCGCGCGAGACCATGTCGATCAGCGTCGCGATCTCGGCGGCGGTCGCGGGGACGGGCGGGCTCGCCATCAGTTCGCGCCGCCAAGCGCGATGGTGACGACGGACTCGATCGCCTCGGGCAGCGGCATGTCGAAGACGCCGGCCTCTTCGTCGGCGCGCCACGCGGCGTAGCCTTCTGCGAACACGGACGGCGGCATCTGCTGTGCCTTCAACAGCGTGTCGAGCGCGTCTGCGACGGTGTCGCGGTAGAGCGGCATATGTCCCAACTCCAGCCGCGACCCGAAACGTGAGACGAGGTGGGGCGGCGTGTCGATGGTCACGAAGAGGTGCACAATGGACGCTTCGTCCTCGTCGTCGATACGGCCGATCAGGGCCACGGCGTTCGTCATGCCGCGGATCGACCAGAGCTGACCTTCTTCAAGCGGTTCCTGCGCACTCATGGGTTCAAGCGTCCTGCAGGATGCGGGGAAGCTTGAAGACCACGTCCTCCTCCGTCACCGACACTTCTTCCACGCGCGCATCGAACCGCGCCGAGAGCGCCGCGATCAGCGCCTCGACGAGATCCTCCGGCGCGCTCGCGCCGGCGGTGACGCCCACGGTGGCGGCGCCTTCGAGCCACGACCAGTCGAGGTCCTCGGCGGAATTGATGAGGTAGGCGGCGCTCGCGCCCGCGCGCCGCGCCACTTCCGCCAGGCGCACCGAGTTCGACGACTTCGTCGAGCCGATCACCAGCACGACGTCGCTGTCGCGCGCGAGCACCTTCACGGCGTCCTGCCGGTTCGTCGTCGCGTAGCAGATGTCCTCCTTGTGGGGCGCAGCGATCTCCGGGAAGCGCGCCTGCAGGGCGGCGACCATCTCGGCGGTGTCGTCCACAGACAGCGTGGTCTGGGTCACGAAGGCGAGATTGGCGGGATCCCTGGGCTCGAAAGCCTGGGCGTCGGCCAGCGTTTCCAGCAGCGTGATGGCGCCCGGCGGGAGCTGCCCCATGGTGCCGATGACCTCCGGGTGGCCGGCGTGGCCGATCAGGACGATCTCGCGGCCGGCGGCGTGGAGGCGCTCCGATTCGACGTGAACCTTGGATACGAGGGGGCAGGTGGCGTCGAGATAGAGCATCCGCCGGGCCTGCGCCTCGGCGGGCACCGACTTCGGCACGCCATGGGCAGAGAAGACGACGGGGCGGTCCTGAGGGACCTGATCAAGCTCCTCGACGAAGACGGCCCCGAGTCGCTCAAGCCGTTCGACGACATGACGATTGTGCACGATCTCATGGCGCACATAGACCGGAGCGCCCCACTTGCCGAGCGCGCGCTCGACGATCTGGATCGCCCGGTCCACCCCGGCGCAGAACCCCCGCGGGGCCGCGAGCAGGATCGTCATGGGCTGTCGGGGCGGGGAAGAGGCGTCATCAGCGGGCATTCGGGACCTTACGGCGGCGCCTTGTTGCGGGCGCCTTCGGCGGCTTGTATCACGCCTGCCGGTCCAAGCGGCGCGCGTTTCTGCGCCGCACGCAGGGCCGCTCGCCAGGTGTGTTCCTGCGGGGTTGTTCCAGGGGTCTTCATGAAGCTCAGCCATCTGTTCCTCGCCGCGCTCGCGCTGCCGCTCGCCGCCTGCGCCTCCGGCAAGGATGAGCGCGACCCCGCCGAAGGGCCGCCGGTCGCCGGTCAGGCCAAGGCGGGCGTGACCGAGACTCCCGGCTTCCTGTCGCGCACCTTCGGCAACAACAACGAAGCCAACGCCGGCCCATGTCCGCTGCTCGGCGTGCTCTACGACGCGTCGCGTCTGGTGGAATTCAAGGGCGAGGGCGAGCGCTACGCCAACGTCGCCTACACCGGTGAAATGCGCGGCGTGCGTGGACTTTGCCGCTACACCGGCGCCAACCCGATCGAACTGAACCTCGAGATCGACATGGCCTTCGGCAAGGGCCCGGCGGCCGAGAATTCGAGCCGCGTCTACCGTTACTGGGTGGTCGTCACCCGTGCGAACATGGCGCCGATCGAGAAGCAGTACTTCGACGTCACCGTGAACTTCCCGCGCGGCGAAGACCGCATGGCCGGTTCCGAGACGATCCAGCGCATCGTGATCCCGCGCGCCAACGACACAGTCTCCGGCGCAAACTTCGAGATCCTCGTCGGTTTCGTGTTGACGCCCGAGCAGATCGCCTTCAACCGCGCGGGCAAGCGCTTCCGTGTGGACGTGGGCGCCGAGCCGAGCGGCCAGCAGAAGAAGTAGGCTTTCCGGCGCGACGTCTTGTTCGTCCGCGCAGGACGCATAGAAGACGTCGCCCATGACTGATCTCGCGCACACGCTCACTACGCACCTCGCCGCCGCCTTCGCGGCGGAGGGCCTCGATCCTGCGCTCGGCGCGGTGAAACGGTCCGACCGCCCGGATCTCGCGCCGTTCCAGTGCAACGGCGCGATGGCGGCGGGGAAGGCCGCGGGCAAGCCGCCGCGCGTCGTCGCCGAAGCCGTGGCGGCGCGCATTCAGGGCGCCGACGGAATCGCCTCGGTGGAAATCGCCGGGCCCGGCTTTCTCAACATCGCGCTGACCGACGCGTTGCTTGCATCACGCGCACAGTCGATCGCTGATGACGCGCGCAGCGGCGCCACGCCGGTGGCCACACGGCGTCGCGTGATTGTCGACTACGGCGGGCCGAACGTCGCCAAGCCCATGCACGTCGGGCATTTGCGCGCGTCGATCATCGGCGAGAGCATCAAGCGGCTTTTCCGTTTCCGGGGCGACGAAGTCTGGGGCGACGCGCACTTCGGCGACTGGGGCTTCCAGATGGGCCTGTTGATCGCGGACTTCGAGGAACGCTTCGGCGCGCTCGACCCCGATGGCGCGCTGTCGGCGGAAGCGGATGCGCGTCTCGCCGCCGTCACGCTCGATGATCTTCAGACGATCTACCCAGAGGCCGCCGCGCGCGCGAAGACAGACGAGGCGTTCCGCGACCGAGCGCGCAAGGCGACGACGCGCTTGCAGTCAGGCTCCGTCGCCTATCGCGCGATCTGGGCGAAGTACCGCGCGCTCTCGATGGCGGCGCAGAAGGAAGACTTCCACGCACTCGGCGTGGATTTCGATCTCTGGAAAGGCGAGGCCGACGTCGATCCGCTCATTCCGGGCATGGTCGAAGACCTGCGCGGCAAGGGTCTCCTCGTCGAGGATCAGGGCGCGCAAGTCGTCCACGTTTCCGGCGGTGAAACCAAGAAGAGGAAGCTCGACGACGGTACCGTGATCGATGCGCCGTTCCCGCCACCGTTGCTTGTCGTGTCGTCGGAAGGCTCGGCGATGTACGGCACGACTGATCTTGCGACAATTGTGGAGCGCGCCAAGGACTTCTCGTTCGATCTCTGCCTCTACGTGGTGGACCAGCGCCAAGGCGATCACTTCGAGCAGGTGTTCCGCGCCGCCGTCATCGCCGGCTACGCGACGCGTGAATCGCTGGAGCACATCGGCTTCGGCACGATGAATGGGCAGGACGGCAAGCCGTTCAAGACGCGCGCCGGCGGCGTTCTGCGCCTCGCCGATCTCATCGAGATGGCCCGTGAAAAGGCGCGCGAGCGCCTGCGCGCAGACGATATCGGTTCGGACTTTTCGGCGGAAGAGTTCGAGGATGTCGCCCACAAGGTCGGGATCGCTGCGCTGAAGTTTGCCGATCTCGCGAACTTCCGCGGCACGTCCTACGTCTTCGATCTGGATCGCTTCATGAGCTTCGAGGGGAAGACGGGGCCATATCTGCTCTATCAATCGGTCCGCATCAAATCGATCCTGCGCAAGGCCGAGGAGGCGGGCGTGAAGGCGGGGCCGATTTCCATCGCGCACGCCAACGAACGCACCCTGACGCTCGCGCTCGACGCCTTCGATGCGGCGCTGGTTTCGGCCTACGACAAGCGCGCACCGCACTTCCTCGCCGAGCACGCCTTCAATCTAGCGCAGGCCTTCAGCGGCTTCTACACGAATTGCCCGATCCTGCCGGAGAAGGACGAGGCCGTGCGCGCGTCTCGACTCGCGCTGGCGCAGGCGACGCTGAAGCAACTCGCGCTCACGCTGGGCCTGCTGGGACTGGAAGCGCCGGAGCGGATGTAGCAGCATCGTCTCGACCAAAGGGAGAGACGGCATGGCGGACGCAACCGGCAAGGCGCAATGGCGCCTGTTCTGGATTTTCTACGTGATCGGTTGGGCGGTCTTCGCGTACATCGCCGTCACCAACGGCACGCTCGCCACCGCTGAATCGCCCGGCGGCATTCTCGATCACCAGGCGGCGGCAACGGCCTCGCGCGTCGAGCGCATCCACGCCGCGTGGAAGGCCAAAGACGTATTTGACTTCGCCGCGCTTTCGATGACGCTCGATCTGGTCTTCATCACCTTCGCGACCATAGCGGGCGTGATCGGCGGCTATCTGATCGCGCGCGCCGGCGGCCTGCGCGGCCTGCTGGGCTGGGCGACACTTGTCCTGTGGATCGTCTTCGGCGCCTGCGACTACATCGAGACGACATGCCAGCTCGTCCAGGTGCTCCAGGACGCGGGCAAGGACGAACTGGCGGGACTCGCCGCGACGGTCCGGCCCCCGAAGATGGTCACCTTCGTCGCAGGAACGCTCGCGCTCTGGGCAGGGCTCGCCTGGACGGGGATGGCGGCGCGGAAAAAGGCGCCTGCGGCCTGAGCTTTGTTTGACTCGGGCAGGAGGCCCCACCATGTTGCGCTGCAACGGAGAGGGCCGACGCGAGTCGCTCCCGCTCCGGTCAGACAGATGAATCTCGCGGGAGAGACCGGGTTTCGCACCCGGCCCCGAAGGCGCAACCGCCCCGGAAACGCTCAGGGCAAAGGACCGCGAGAGGATGAAGACGCTGGAAAGTGCGAGAAGCCTGATCGGGCGCTCGCCGCCGACGGAGTAAGCGCGCGGGACTTCCGCCGTGAATCTCTCAGGCCCAAGGACAGCGGGGGCGCCGGCGATTTGCCGGGCGCCGACCCGACTCCGAGGACCAGACATGGGCGAAACCACCGGACCGCTGAAGAAACTGCCGCTCGATGCGCTCTGGCGTGTTGGCGCAAAGAAGTTCGGCGACTTCGCCGGCTACGACATGCCGCTCGAATTCGAGGGGCTCATTCCCGAACACAACTGGACGCGCACCAAGGCAGGGTTGTTCGACGTCTCGCACATGGGGCCGTGCTTCTTCGCGCTGCCGAAGGGCCACGGGCTCGTTGGTGATGAAGCGCACAAGGCCGTCGCCGCGATCATCGAAGAACTCGTGCCCGGCGACATCCAGGGGCTGAAGCCCGGTCAGGTCCGCTACACGACGCTGCTCAACAAGGACGGCGGCTGCCTCGACGATCTGATGATCGCGCGGCCGGCGGAACCGGGCGCAGCGGGCGATCTCTACATCGTCGTCAATGCCGGCACGAAGGAGCAGGACTTCGCGCTGATCGCACAAGGTGCGGGCGCGCGCGCCAATCTCGTGCGCGCCGATGATCGTTGCCTCCTCGCGCTGCAGGGACCTTCGGCGGAAGCGGTCGCGCGCGCGGTCATCTCCGAGGATCTCGGCGCGATGACCTTCATGCAGGTGAAGCGCTTCGACATGTTCGGACGCCTGACGATCACGCGCTCCGGATACACGGGCGAGGACGGCTACGAAATTCTGGTGCGCGCGGAACATGCGACCGCGCTGGCGGAAGCGCTGCTCGCGCATGCGGATGTGAAGCCCATCGGCCTCGGCGCGCGTGACTCCTTGCGTCTTGAGGCGGGTCTCTGCCTCTACGGCCATGAACTCGACGAGACGATCTCGCCGATCGAGGCCGATCTGGCATGGATCATCCAGAAGCGCCGTCGCACCGCGGCGGATTTTCCGGGTGCGTCGCGCATCCTGAAAGAACTCGCTGATGGCCCCTCGCGCAAACGTGTCGGCATTCGCCCGCTCGATCGCGCGCCCGCGCGTGACGGCGTGGAGATCGTCGTGGCCGGCAAATCCGTGGGCGTCGTGACCAGCGGCGGCTTCTCGCCGATCCTCAACGCGCCGATCTCGATGGGCTATGTCGAGACGGCGTTCGCCGCGCCGGGCACGAAGATCGACCTCATCATCCGCGGTACGCCGCGCGTGGCCGAAATCGTGCCGCTTCCGTTCGTTCCGCACCGCTACAAGAAGGGCTGAGCCATGACGAAGAAATACACCAAGGATCACGAGTGGGTGCGCATCGAAGGCGATGTCGCCGTCGTCGGCATCTCGAACTTTGCCGCCGAACAACTCGGCGACGTTGTCTACGTGGAGCTGCCCGCCGTCGGCAAAGCCGTGAAGCAGGGCGGGGACATGGCGGTCGTGGAAAGTGCGAAGGCGGCCTCCGACGTTTACGCGCCGCTGTCGGGTGAAGTCGTCGCTGTCAACGACGCGCTCAACGGCAACCCCGAGAAGGTCAACGAAGGCGCCGAAGGCGACGGCTGGTTCGTGAAGATCAAGGTCGCCAACGCCGGCGAACTCGATGCGCTCATGGACGAAGCCGCCTACGCCGCATTCGCCAAGGCCTGACACACGAACTGAAACGGAAGACTACAGAATGCGTTACCTGCCCCTGTCGGATGAAGATCGCGCGCAGATGCTCGCGACGATCGGCGCCAATTCCATCGACGATCTCTACGTCGATGTGCCGCGCGAGGCGTTGCTGAAAGCGCCCGTCGCGCTGCCGGCGCACCAGAGCGAGATGGAAGTCGAGCGGCTGATGAAGCTGCTCGCGTCCTGCAACATCCCGGCGGGCAAGACCGCGTTCTTCCTCGGCGCCGGCGCCTATCGCCACCACGTGCCGGCGAGCGTCGACCACCTGATCCAGCGCTCGGAATTCCTGACCACCTACACGCCGTACCAGCCGGAAATCGCACAGGGCACGCTGCAGGCGCTCTACGAATTCCAGACGCAGGTGGCGCTCCTGCTCGACATGGAGGTCGCCAACGCCTCGATGTACGACGGCTCCACGGGCCTCCACGAAGCGGCCATGATGGCGTCACGCGTGACGAAGCGTTCGCGCGTGGTGCTCTCCGGCGGCGTCCATCCGCACTACGCCGAGACGGTGCGCACGGCCTGCGAAGCGCACGGTCTCGAGATCGTCACGCTGCCGGCGGCGATCGACGACGAGTCGGCCGTCCTGCGTGCGATGGACGCCAACACCGCGGCGGTCATCGTGCAGTCGCCCAACGTGTTCGGCACGATCACGGACCTGAAGCCCATCGTGGCCGGCGCGCACGCAGGCGGCGCGCTGATGATCTCAAGCTTCACGGAAGCGATGGCGTTCGGCCTGATCGAGCCGCCAGGCGCGATGGGCGCCGACATCGTCGTCGGCGAGGGGCAGTCCATCGGCAACGCGCTCAACTTCGGCGGGCCGTATGTCGGTCTCTTCGCGACGAAGGAAAAGTACCTACGTCAGTCGCCAGGTCGCCTTGCGGGCGAAACCGTCGACGCTGACGGAAAGCGTGGCTTCGTGCTGACGCTATCGACGCGCGAACAACATATCCGCAGAGAGAAGGCGACGTCGAACATCTGCACCAACTCCGGCCTCTGCACCCTCGCGTGGACGATCCACATGACGCTGCTCGGCGCAGAAGGCCTGAAGCGCGTCGCGACGCTCAATCACGAGAATGCGTGCGATCTCGCGGATGCGCTCGGCGTCATCGCCGGCGTCGAGGTGCTGACTCCGCGTTTCTTCAACGAGTTCGCGATCCGCCTGCCGAAGCGCGCGGATGTGGTGCTCGACGCACTCATGGAGAAGGGCATTGTGGGCGGCGTGCCGTTCACCCGCCTCAATCCGCGCGAAGGGCTCGAGGACGTGCTCCTCGTCTGCGCGACCGAAACCAACACGCCTGAAGACATCAACGCCTACGCCGCCGCGCTCAAGGACATCGTGCAATGACCGCAACTGTTTCCGGCAATCACGGTTTGCAGCAGGCCGAAGGGCTTCTGTTCGAAACCGCGTCGATCACGCGCACCGGCGTCGACATGCCGGCGCCGAAAGGGCGGCCTGATCGTCTCGGCGGTCTCGGTCGCAAGTACGCGCCTTTGCTTCCGGGACTGTCTGAGCCTGAGGCCGTGCGTCACTATGTGCGCCTCAGCCAGAAGAACTACGCCATCGATCTCGGTCTCTTTCCGCTGGGCTCGTGCACGATGAAGCACAATCCGCGCCTGAACGAGCGCATGGCGCGGCTGGACGGCTTCGCCGATCTCCACCCGCTGCAGCCGGTGCAGACGGTGCAGGGCGCGCTCATGCTGATGGAAGAGCTCGCACGCTGGCTGCTCACGCTCACCGGCATGGACGCGGTGGCGCTGTCGCCGAAGGCGGGCGCGCACGGCGAACTTTGCGGCATGCTCGCAATCCGTGCAGCGCTCATCGCGCGGGGCGAAGGCGAGACGCGCAAGCGCGTGCTCGTGCCGGAGTCCGCGCACGGCACCAATCCCGCGACGGCTGCGGCGTGCGGCTTCATCGTCGATGAAATCCACGCGACCGATGACGGGCACGTCGATATCGAGGACCTGAAGAAGAAGCTGGGGCCCGACGTCGCCGGCATCATGCTCACGAACCCGAACACCTGTGGTCTTTTCGAGCGTGACATCAAGGAGATCGCCGACATCATTCACGGTGCGGGCGGCTACTTCTACTGCGACGGGGCCAACTACAACGCCATCGTCGGGCGCGTGCGGCCCGGCGATCTCGGCGTCGACGCCATGCACATCAACCTCCACAAGACGTTCTCGACACCGCACGGCGGCGGCGGACCCGGCTCAGGACCGACCGTGCTGTCGCCTGCGCTCGCTCCATATGCGCCGGTGCCACACATCGTGCGCCGGGGCGAAGACCTCGCGCTCATGGAGCACAGCGAGGCGGCGGAAGGCTCGCCGTTCGGGCGCATGTGCGCATTCCATGGCCAGACGGGCATGTATGTGCGCGCGCTGACCTACATGCTCAGTCACGGCAGCGACGGTCTGCGCCAGGTGGCCGAGGATTCGGTGCTGAACGCGAACTATCTGCTCGCGCGCCTGAAGGATCACTTCAACGCGCCCTTCGGCGCTGGTCCCTGCATGCACGAAGTGCTGTTCGACGACTCGACGCTGAAGACGCATGGCGTGGAGACGATCGACTTCGCCAAGGCCATGCTCGACGAGGGGTATCACCCCATGACGACCTACTTCCCGTTGGTCGTGCACGGCGCATTGCTCATCGAGCCGACGGAAACGGAATCCAAGGCCGAACTCGATCGCTTCGCCGACGTGTTGATTGCGCTCGCCGAGCGCGTGAAGACCGACGCCGCGCACTTCAAGTCCGCGCCGCACTTGGCGCCCATGCGTCGCCTCGACGACACGCGCGCCGCGCGTCAGCCGAAGCTGCGATGGAAGCCCGACGAGGCGCTGAAGACGGCGGCTGAGTAGTGGTTCAGCGGTGGAAGAGGCCGAGCGCTTCTTCCGCCGCGACGCTCGCGGGTGTGCGGCCTTCAGCGACGGCGTGTTCAAGCGCGGGGAGCGCGGCCTTCACGGCGGCGTCGTTCCGGAACGCGACGCCGAGCGCTTCGTCGATCAGGCTCCACATCCAGCGCACCTGTTGGCTCGCGCGACGTGCAGCGCGTTCGCCGCTCGCGGTGAGCGCGGCCTTGTGCGCCTCCACCTGCGTCCAGACGGCGTCAATGCCATCATTGGCGAGACCGCTCGCCGTCAGCACGGGCGGCGACCAGTGCGCGCTGGTGGGTTCGAGGATATGCAGCGCATCGCGATAGACGCGCGCGGCGCGTTGCGCGGCCGTTGGATCGATGTCGGCCTTGTTGACGACGATCATGTCCGCGAGTTCCAGCAGACCTTTCTTGATGCCCTGCAGTTCGTCGCCGGCGTTCGGCAGCATCAGCGCGATGAAGATGTCCGTCATTTCCGCAACGACGGTTTCGCTCTGGCCGACGCCGACCGTCTCCACGATCACCACGTCATAGCCTGCCGCTTCGCAGAGCAGCATGGTCTCGCGTGTCTTGCGTGCGACGCCGCCCAGCGTGCCGGAAGAGGGCGAGGGGCGGATGAAGGCGTCCGGATCGACGGAGAGCTGCGCCATGCGCGTCTTGTCGCCGAGGATGGAGCCGCCAGTGCGAGAAGAAGTCGGATCGACGGCGAGTACGGCGACCTTGCGGCCCTGGCTCGTGAGGAGAAGGCCGAGCGCCTCGATGGTGGTGGATTTGCCGACGCCGGGCACGCCCGTGATGCCGATGCGGTCCGCGCGCCCCGTATAAGACATGGCCGCCGACAGCAGCGCGCGCGCCTCGGCCTGGTGATCTGCGCGGCGTGACTCCACCAGCGTGATCGCCTTCGCGAGCGCGGCGCGATTGCCCGACAGCAGCGCCTCGATCACGCGACGTCCGCCATCACGACGGCGACGACCTCAAGGCCGTAACGCTTGAGTTTCGCCTCGCCCACGCCTGCGACCTTGGCCAGGGCGGCGAGGGTGTTGGGTTTCGAGATCGCAATTGCCGAGAGCGTAGCGTCGTGGAAAATCACGTAGGGTGGCACGCCCTGTTCCATTGCCTTTTCGCGTCGCCAGGTGCGCAGCGCGAGAAAGAGCGGCGAGGTATCGAGCGGAACTCCCTTGCGCGCGGCGCGGCCGGCGCGGCGTTCCTCAGTGGAGCGGCGTCCTTGCTTGTTGGCGACTTCGCGGATGCGGATCGTGCGTTCCTTGCGGAAAATCGCGCGCGTCGCTTCTTCGTCGCCCACCTGCAGAACGGGGCGCATGTCTTCGCCGCCCTCGATCAACACGCCATCGAACAGGAGCTGGTCGAACACCGATTTCCAGCAATTTTCATCCACGTCGGCGCCGATGCCGTAGGTGGTCTTGGCGGCGTAGGCTTCATCGGCGCCGTTCTGCGGCGGTCGGCCCATGAGGTGCGCGATGACGCGCGCGCGACCGAAGCGCTGGTCCGTGCGCAGCACGGCGGAGATCGCCTTCGCGGCCCATTCGGTGGCGTCCACCGACGCCGGCGGGTCGAGGCACACGTCGCACGCGCCGCAGGCTTCGACGTTCTCTTCGCCGAAATAGCGCCGCACGCCCGCGCGGCGGCACGTCATGCCGTCGAGAAACGAAAACAGCTGGCGCGCCTTCTTGGCTTGCGCCGCCTTCACGGCGAGATCGGTGGCGCCGTCCTCGATGAAGCGCAGCGACCGGCGCAGATCACCCGCGCCATAGAGCGCGAAGCCTTCCGCCGGCGCGCCATCCCGGCCCGCGCGACCGACCTCCTGCCAATAGGCTTCAATGGAGCGCGGCGCATCGGCGTGGATCACGAAACGCACGTCGGGTTTGTCGACGCCCATGCCGAACGCGATGGTGGCAGCCATCACCACGTCGTCCTCGTTCTGGAATGTGTGCTGGCGCTTTTCGCGGACGCGTGCGTCGAGACCGGCATGGTATGCAAATGCACGAATGCCCGCGTTTTCGAGCGCGGCAGCGATTTCTTCCGTGGAGTCGCGGGTGCCTGCATAGACGATGCCGGCGCTGCCTTTGCGTTCGAGCGCGAGATCGACGATGCGCTTTTTCGGATTGACCTTTCGCTCCGCCGCCAGCGCGAGGTTCGGGCGATCGAACGACGCCACGAATGTGCGCGCGTGTTCGAGTTTTAGTTGCGCGCGGATATCGGCCTGCGTTTCTCGGTCGGCGGTTGCAGTGACGGCGAGGCGCGGCACGCCGGGAAACAGTTCTGCGAGCCTTCCAAGACCGCGATAGTCGGGGCGGAAATCATGGCCCCATTGCGAGACGCAGTGCGCTTCGTCGATGGCGATCAGTGCGATCGTCGCATGCTTCAGCCGATCAAGACCGGCCCCAGACATGAGGCCTTCCGGCGACACATAAAGAAGATCGAGCATGCCCTCCGAAAGCGCCGACAGTACATCGAGCCGTTCCGCTGGCGGCAAACTCGAATCGAGACGCCCCGCGCGCACGCCGAGATCCTTCAGCGTCGCGACCTGGTCCTGCATCAGTGCGATGAGCGGCGATACGACGACGGCGACGCCTTCCCGCAGCAGCGCGGGTACCTGGTAGCATACGCTCTTGCCGCCGCCCGTGGGCAGGATTGCAAGCGCATCTCGACCGGCGAGCACTTCGGTGATCACATCGCCCTGCAGCCCCCGAAAGTCCGGGTGTCCGAAGACGCGGCGCAGCGTTTCGCGCGCGACCCCGAGAGGATCATGCGGGGCATCGGCGGCGGGCAGGGGCGCGGGGAGACTCACCGTGGCGTTATGCCCGATGCCGGCGCGGCGAAGAAATCTTTTGGTGTGTAGGGGACCTCCGTCGCCATGTTGGAGTTTTCACGAAGATGAAGCAGGTGTTTGCAGTTCTGGCCTTCGTCATCGGGCTGTCGGGAGGTGTCGCCATGGCGGTCGAGGAGCCCAAGTTCCGGGTCAGCATTGAGGAAGGCGCGTTCGAAGTGCGCGACTATCCTGCGCTTATCGCAGCGGAAGTCGATGTGGGCGGATCGCGCGATCAGGCGTCAAATGACGGCTTCCGCCTCCTGGCCCGTTACATATTCGGGGGAAACACGCGGAAAGAGAGCATCGCCATGACAGCGCCGGTGGTGCAGGCGCCAGTGAGCCAGAATATTCCGATGACCGCGCCTGTGATCCAGACCGGGGAGGCCGGCGCCTGGACCGTCCGGTTCATCATGCCGGAAGGCTCGACGCTGCAATCGCTGCCGACGCCCAATGATCCGAAAGTACGTCTGGTAACTCTTGCACCGCAGCGCTTTGCCGTCGTTCGGTTCTCCGGTCTCGCGGGCGCCAGGGATGTAGCCGGACGCACCGAGGAGCTTCGCGCGTTCGTGACGAAAAGAGGACTTATGGCGAGCGGGCCGCCCGCGCTCGCGCGCTACGATCCGCCGTGGACGCTCTGGTTCATGCGGCGCAACGAAGTGATGATTCCGCTCGCCGCGTGAGCGCCGACACTGGAAGAGGAGTTTACATGGTGAAGGGCTTCGTCGGCGATATCGTGGACATGACGCACGAAAATGAAGATTTTCGCCATGTCGTCTATACGGGCAAGCACCTGCAGCTCGTATTGATGACGCTGAAGGCCGGTGAGGAGATCGGCTCGGAAGTTCACGCCACTCACGACCAGTTCTTCCGCGTAGAGAAGGGCAAGGGCGAGGTCTGGATCGACGGCGTCTGCACGAACGTGAAACGCGACGACGCCATTGTCGTGCCTGCGGGCGCGCGCCACAACATCGTCAATCGCGGGGAAAATCCGCTGCGGCTCTATACGGTGTACGGCCCGCCCCAGCACCTTGCGGGCACGGTTCAGGCGACGCGCGCCGACGCGCTTGCGTCGACAGAACACTTCGACGGCACGACCTCCGAGCTCGCCGACCAAGTCTAACCCAGGCGGACCGCCGTCCCCGATGCCGTGACCATCAGCATGGTGCCCTGGCTCACGGTTTCGTAGTCGAGGTCGACGCCGACAATGGCGTCCGCGCCGCGCTTCTGCGCCTCGGCCTGCATTTCCGTGAGGGCGGCGTCGCGCGCCTCGCGCAGCACTTCCTCGTAGCTGCCCGAGCGGCCGCCGATCACGTCACGGATGCCGGCGAAGAGGTCGCGGAAGACGTTGGCGCCGAGGATCGCCTCGCCGGTGACGATGCCGAGATAGTCGCGGATCGGGCGGCCTTCGACGGACGGCGTGGTGGTGACGATCATGGCTGGTCGTGCCTCCTGTGATGCGCGCGGATGTGGGGAGGGCGCGGCTGGCGTTCAAGCGGGCGGGCGATTAGCCTTTTCGCCGGAGGAAGCGCCCATGACCGACCAGACACTCGCCGCTGCGCGGGAGAAGACGATCCGCGATCACATGCGGCTGGAGATCACGCACGAATTCGACGCGGTGATCGATACGTTCCAGCACCCGCGCTACGAACTGATCGGCACGGGCGCGGTGTTCGACGGCGAGGAGGCCGTGCGCGCCTACTTCAAGGCGTCGCGCACGCCGTTCCCCGACCAGTCCAACGAGATCATCGCGCTGCGCCAGAGCGAGGACGCCATCGTCGCGGAGTTCTGGCTGACCGGCTCGCATCTCGGACCGCTGAAAACGCCGAACGGCGAGATCGCACCGACGGGCAAGACGTTCCGCGTGCAGATGTGCGCGGTGTTCGAGTTCGCGACGGGGACGGACAAGATTGTTTGTGAGCGGGTGTATTTTGATCAGGGGTCGATCCTGAAGCAGCTGGGGCTGGCGTGACGCCCTAGCTCGCTGCAAGCGTTGCGACGTTCCGGGTTAGTTCGCTCCACGCAGCGCGAATGAGTACGGCGTAAGAGCGCATACGGCGAAAATGGCCACGCTGCCCGCAAGGCAAATGTCCCAACTCTTCGCTGCCGCTCTCGTAGATGAGTGTTGGTCCCAAAGGAAATAGGCGCGCACCAGCAACACAGCGGCAGCTACATTGAGGGCTGGTATCCAGACATCCCAGCGGTCAACTCCTGCAATCAGGAGAAAGCCGGATGCTGTGGCGGCTCCGGCAAATGCCACCATGATTAAGAGGACGCGCGAAAGGACCATAACTTTAGGCCGCGTGCCCCAGCCGCGCGCCCAGCGTCCCCAACAAATCCTGCGCCGCTTCCGCGATCACCGTCCCCGGCGGATACACCGCGCTCGCGCCCATCTGCATGAGCGTCGACACATCATCCGGCGGGATCACGCCGCCGACGACGATCATGATGTCGCTGCGGCCTTCCTTGCTCAGCGCTTCGCGGAGTGCGGGGACGAGCGTCAAATGGCCGGCGGCGAGTGAACTCACGCCGACGACGTGAACGTCGTTTTCCACCGCCATGCGCGCGACTTCTTCGGGCGTCGAGAAGAGCGGCCCTATATCCACGTCGAAGCCGAGATCGGCGAACGCCGACGCGATGACTTTCTGGCCGCGGTCGTGGCCGTCCTGGCCCATCTTCGCGACGAGCACGCGGGGGCGGCGGCCTTCGGCTTCGGCGAACTTGTCGGTCTGTGCGCGCGCGGCGGCGATCGCGTCCTTGCCGGCCATCATCGCCTCCTTCCCGTAAACGCCCTGGATCGACTGGATGCGCGCCGCGTGGCGGCCGAACACCTTTTCCAGCGCGAGCGAAATCTCGCCCACCGTCGCCTTCGCCCGCGCCGCATCGACGCCGAGTGCGAGCAGATTGCCCGAGCCTTTCGCCGCTTCCGTCAGCGCGTCGAGCTTCGCCTGTACTTCCGTCTCATCGCGTTCGCTGCGCAGGCGCTTCAGCTTGTCGAGCTGCATCACGCGCACGGCGGCGTTGTCGACTTTGAGGACCGCGAGGTCTTCCTTCTCGTCGAGCCGGAACTTGTTGACGCCGATGACGCTCTGCACGCCCGTGTCGATGCGCGCCTGCGTGCGGGCGGCGGCTTCCTCGATGCGCAGTTTCGGCAGACCCTGTTCGATGGCCTTCGCCATGCCGCCGAGCGCTTCCACTTCCTCGATCAGCGTCCACGCCTTCGCGGCGAGATCGGCCGTCAGGCGTTCGACGTAGTACGAGCCGCCCCACGGATCGGCAGGGCGGGTGACGCCCGCTTCGTTCTGCAGGAAAATCTGCGTGTTGCGCGCGATGCGCGCGGAGAAGTCCGTCGGCAGCGCGAGCGCCTCGTCGAGCGCGTTGGTGTGCAGCGACTGCGTGCCGCCATAGGCCGCCGCGAGCGCTTCGATGCAGGTGCGCGGCGCGTTGTTGAACACGTCCTGCGCCGTGAGGCTCCAGCCCGACGTCTGGCAGTGCGTGCGCAGGGCGAGCGATTTTTCGTCCAACGGGGCGAACTGCTTCACGAGCTTCGCCCAGAGCAGGCGGCCCGCGCGCATCTTGGCGATCTCCATGAACGGGTTCATCCCGATCGCCCAGAAGAAGGACAGACGCGGCGCGAATTTGTCGACGGACAATCCCGCCGCAATGCCCGCGCGCAGATATTCCACGCCGTCCGCGAGCGTGTAGGCGAGCTCGATGTCGGCCGTCGCCCCGGCCTCCTGCATGTGATAGCCGCTGATCGAGATCGAGTTGAACTTCGGCATGTTCGTCGCCGTGTAGGCGAAGATGTCCGAGATGATCCGCATCGAAGGCGTGGGCGGATAGATGTAGGTGTTGCGGACCATGAACTCCTTCAGGATGTCGTTCTGGATGGTTCCGGCCAGCTTTTGCGGCGCCACGCCCTGTTCTTCGGCCGCCACGATGTAAAGCGCGAGGATCGGCAGCACCGCGCCGTTCATCGTCATCGACACGCTCATCTCGTCGAGCGGAATGCCCGCGAACAGCGTGCGCATGTCGTAGATGGAATCGATGGCGACGCCCGCCATGCCCACATCGCCCAGCACGCGCGGGTGATCTGAGTCATAGCCGCGGTGCGTGGCGAGATCGAACGCGACCGAAAGGCCTTTCTGTCCGCCCGCGAGATTGCGGCGGTAGAAGGCGTTGGAATCTTCCGCCGTCGAGAAGCCCGCATATTGCCGGATGGTCCACGGCTGCTGCACATACATCGTCGCATACGGACCGCGCCCAAACGGCGCCATGCCCGGGAAACCGTCGACAAAGTCGAGGCCCGCGCGATCGGCGGCGGTATAGACGGATTTGACGGGGATGCCTTCGGGTGTGAGCCAAGGGTCGGCTTGCGTGGGCGCGATGGAAGGCTTGTGTGCGCTGTCAAGGGCGAGCGTCGAGAAGTCAGGAAGCTTGGCCATCACTTGATCCCGAGCGAAGCATGAAGGGTGCGGAGCGCCTCAAGCGCGTCCTGACCCGCGAACACGAACTGGTCGACGCCGGCGGCGCGCAGCGGCGCTTCGTCGGCGGCCTTGCCGGCGTAGACGATCCATTGCGCGCCGGCGGCTTTCAGTTCCTCCGCCACGGTGATCGCATCGCTCGCATAGCGCGCGTCGGAGCCGCACAGCACCGCGACTTTCGAGCCGCTCTTGCGGAACGTCTCCACGAGCTCGGGCGCGCCGGCGTGGACCTCTTCATTGCCCAGCGCAGCGACGCCACCGACCGCGAAGAGGTTCTTCGCGAAATTCGACCGCGCGCTGAATTCGGCCAGCGGGCCAAGCGCGGCGAAGAAGACCTGCGCCTTCGCCGCTTCGCCCTTGTCGCGCAGCATCTCGAACGGTTCGGCCCAGCGGATCGGGGTGAGGGAGCCTGTCTTTGGTGTCGAAACGGTGCGCGGGCCTGAGGTTGCGGGCAGCTCGGCGCCCAGCAACGGAAAGTCCGTCACGCCGGTCACGCTCTCGCGGCGCGTCGCGAACGCTTTCTGGCGCTTCTGGCGAATGAGTTCGACCTCGTGCTGCACGACGCCGTTCTTCAGCGCCGCTACAATGCCCCCCTGCGCCTCGATGCCGTGCATTTCCTTCCACGCTTCCTCAGCGAGATCGCGCGTCAGCTTCTCCACGAACCACGCGCCGCCCGCAGGGTCGATGACGTGGCCGAGGCGGCTTTCCTCCATGAGGATGAGCTGCGTGTTGCGCGCGACGCGGCGCGAGAAGGGCGTCGGCAAACCCAGCGCATCGGTGAGCGGCAGCACGGTGATCGCGTCCGCCGCGCCGACAGCCGCGCCGAACGCCGCCGCCGTAGTGCGCAGCATGTTCGTCCATGCATCGTGGCGCGTCATCATGCGGCGCGAGGTGACGGCATGAATCTGCGCGGCGCGCGCCTCGGGTTTTGCGCCCGATGCTTCCATGACGCGCGCCCATGTCAGGCGCAGCGCCCGGAGTTTCGATGTTTCGATGAGGATGTCGGGGCCGACCGCGACGGTGAAGAGAATGGACCCACCTGCCTCGTCGACGCTGAAACCGGCATCGGTCAGCGCGCGCAGCGCCGCGATTCCGCTCGACAACGCCGCCGCGATTTCCTGCGCCTCCGAACCGCCAGACTCGTGCACGGGCCGGCCATCGGCACGGAACCACGTTGCGCAGGGAAATACGTCGCGCTGCGCATGCGCGAGCGTCGCCGACGCTTTGAATGCATCATCTGCGACGGCGCCGTTGCGCATCAGTGCGCTGACAGGGTCGATATTGAACGCCGGCGGCGCAGCCGCTTCGCCGACATCCTTCAGCGCCGCTGCGAGCCACTGGGCCGTTTCAAGCGCGCCACCATCGAGCGCGACCGGCGCAAGATCCACCAGCACGCCGTCGAGCAGCGCCTTCATGTCCGTCGCGCTCTTCGCGACCCCGGCGCCGATCTCGATGGAGGACACGCCGCGTTCGAGATCGGTCATGATCTCCGCGTGCGCGGTCTTCACGTCCGGCGCTTCAATTAGCTGGCGGATCTGCCAGGGCAGGAACGCGTCGCGCGTCGCCTGCGTCCCGCGTACGAACGGCGCCTGTCCCGGCGCGCCGGATGGATCGCCCGCCGTGGCGAAATCGGGCTCGCGGTAGAGCGGCTGGATGGGCGCGCCGTCGGCGGTGCGCGCCACGAGGCGGTCCCAGGGCGCGCCCTTCAGCGCGGCTTCGGCAAGCGCCCGCCAGCGGGCTTCGTCCTGGTCTGGAAAATCGGCGGCGAGGGGGAGTGTCGTCATGGCGCGAAATGGCGACGCGCTGCCGCGCACGTCAAGTCGGACATGGTTTCTCGCCGGGCTTCTCGCCATCAAACGGGTGCGGTACGATTCCGCTCACGTTGACGTAAGGGGAATTTCATGGCGCTGCCGCCCGTCCTTCAGAACCTGCGCATTCCGGTGGTGGGCTCTCCACTTTTCATCATTTCCCAGCCGGACCTCGTGATCGCGCAGTGCAAGGCGGGCGTCGTGGGATCGTTCCCGGCGCTGAACGCGCGGCCGGGGCCCGTGCTGCACGACTGGCTCGATCGCATCACCAGCGAACTCGCCGATCATCCGGGCGCGGCGCCCTATGCGGTGAACCAGATCGTCCACAAGTCGAACGACCGCCTCCAGCACGATGTCGAGGCGTGCGTGAAGTACAAGGTCCCCGTCGTCATCACCTCGCTCGGCGCGCAGACGTGGCTGAACGATGCGATCCACTCCTATGGCGGCATCGTGCTGCACGACATCATCAACATACCGCACGCCAAGAAGGCGCTGGAAAAAGGCGCCGACGGCCTCATCGCCGTGTGTGCGGGGGCGGGCGGTCACGCGGGTGCGCTGTCGCCATTCGCGCTGATCCAGGAAATCCGCCAGTTCTTCGACGGACCCTTGCTCGTCTCTGGCGCCATCGCGAATGGCGGCGCAGTGCTGGCGTGTCAGGCCATGGGCGCCGACCTCGCGTATATCGGCTCGGCTTTCATCGCGACGAAGGAAGCCAATGCCGACGAACGCTACAAGCAGATGATCGTCGACAGTCGCGCCGAGGACATCGTCTATTCCAACCTCTTCACCGGCGTGCACGGCAACTATCTGCGCCCGTCCGTGATCGCGGCGGGCATGGACCCCGACAATCTCCCCGAAAGCGATCCGTCCAAGATGAACTTCGGCTCCGGCGGCAACACCGACAAGAAGGCCTGGAAGGACATCTGGGGCTGCGGGCAGGGCATCGGCGGCGTGACCGAAGTGCAGACCACGGCCGCCTTCGTGGATCGCCTCGAACGCGAATATTACAAGGCGTTAGGGGGATTGCGGAAGCCTTCGTCCCGCGCTTCCGCCGCCGTTGCGTGATTTCCCGCGCGGCGACGGTCGCGCGGATTCCATGAGCGCCAAGAGATTGCGCGTCTGAGGACGTGCGCGTCTCTGCGCGTGCTGCACATTTTTTGCCGATTCAATCCGACCGGGTCGCAAGCGCCCTGATCCTCTTCGTGTCATCAACGAGGAGGTCACGACATGACCGAAAGTATCGCCGAACCCACCGAAGAACCCGCTGCTGCTGCGAGACCCGCACTCCGTTCGCTCACGCTGCGCGGCGCAGCCGCCATGGCCATCGCCTTCGGACTTGCACGCTTCGGCGTCGAGCTGCCCGCCGGTGCGCCGGAAGCGATCGCGGACGCATGTGCCGAACTCGTCTTCTACGCGGGCCTCGTCGCCGTGAGCGTCGGACGCGCCCGCGCGCGCGGGCCGATCGGCTGATGTGCGCGAAGTTGGAAACAATCGAAATGTTGCAAAGGAAAAATCCGATGCGGAATCTGTTGCGCACTATCGCGCTCTCCGTGGCGCTCTGCGCCGTTCCTGCGTGCGCCTCCCTTGAGGCGCCGCGCTTTGAAAATCCCGTGGAAGCAGGGAAAACCGCCGACCAGAAGGCCTATGCCCTACTCGCAAGCTATGCCGCGGTGCTGGAGGAGGCGACCGACCTCGTGCGCGATCCCAACGTGCCTGTGACGGTGAAACGTGCGCTCGTCACCGCCGAAAGCGCAGCGACGCCTGCCGCTGAAACCCTGCGCATCGCGCTCGTCGCCTATCTGCGTGCGCGCGCGGACTACGAGGCCATCGGTCCAGACCGTCCGCCGCACGAGCGCACCGTCGCTGCGTTCGCCATCGCCGTCGTGCGTCTCGACGAGGCGTTCACCGCCGCGCGTGGCCCGCTTGACCAATTCGCCGCACTCGCTGCGCGTAAGTCGTAAGGATGGAAAAGATGCAGACCCTCATCGTACAACTGCAGCTCCTTCTCGCCGCGCTCGGCGCGCTGCTCCCGCTCGTGCCGGAGAAAAGCCGCGCGCGGATCGGCGAACTCTTCGATCTCGCCGGACAGGTGCTCCGCGTCGGTGACGCCGCCGCACGCCAGGCCGACGATCTCGCCGTGAAGCTCGCCACCATCCGCGCCGACGTCGAACGCATGGCGCTCGACGGTCAGACGCTGACGCCCGACCGCATCGACGAAGCGTTCGAGCGTGTGCGCGTCGCCAGCACCGCCTTCCGCAAAGCCGCGGAGGCGTAACAACCAACCCTCTCCCGCTCAGGCGCGGGAGAGGGAAGGCTTGGCGTGCCCGCTCGCCGGCGCGTAATCTCTCGCCATGAAAAAGTTCATTCTCGCGATCGACCAAGGGACCACCTCCACCCGCGCCATCGCCTTCGACCTCGACTTCGCGCCGAAGGCCGTCGCGCAGATCGAACTCACGCAGCATTTCCCGCAGCCCGGCTGGGTCGAGCATGATCCCGACGAGATCTGGCGCGCGACGCTGCAGGTCTGCCGTGAAGTCATCGACAAGGTCGGCGGACCCGACGCCATCGCCTGCATCGGCGTCACCAACCAGCGCGAAACCACGATCGTGTGGGAACGCGCCACCGGCAAGGCGATCCACAAGGCCATCGTCTGGCAGGACCGGCGGACCGCCGACGTCTGCGCCGCGCTCAAGGCGGACGGGCATGAGGCGATGGTGCAGGCGAAAACCGGCCTGCTGCTCGATCCCTATTTCTCCGGCACGAAAATCGCGGCCATCCTCGACGCCACCGGGCGCCGTGCCGACGCCGATACACTCGCGTTCGGCACTGTCGACAGTTTCCTCATCTGGAATTTCACCGGCGGCAAAGTCCACGCGACCGATGCGACGAACGCCTCACGCACGCTCGTCTATGGTTTGAAGCCGCCCGCATGGGCGCCCGAACTCGCCGCACTGCTGCGCGTGCCTGTGTCCATGTTGCCGGAGGTGAAACCAAGCGCCGGCGATTTCGGCCACACGGACCCGGCGCTCTTCGGACGCGCCATTCCGATCACCGGCGTCGCGGGCGATCAGCAGGCAGCACTCGTCGGGCATGGATGTCTCTCACCCGGCATGGCGAAGGCGACGTACGGCACCGGCTGCTTTCTCGTCATGAATTCCGGCGATGCGCCGCCGATTTCAAAGAATCGCCTGCTCGCAACCGTCGGCTATCAGGTCGGCGGCGCGACCACCTACGCCCTCGAAGGCTCAATCTTTTCCGCAGGCTCAACGATCCAGTGGTTGAAGGAGGGCCTCCACCTCATCAACGCGTCGCGGGAATCCGAAGCGCTCGCTGCGCAACTCAATGACAACGGCGGCGTCTATCTCGTGCCCGCATTTGCTGGGCTCGGCGCGCCGCAATGGAATGCCGAGGCGCGCGGCGCCATCGTCGGTCTCACGCGGGATTCGAGCGCGGCGCATGTCGTACGAGCGGGGGTCGAGGCCATCGCCTACCAGACGCGTGATCTGCTCGACGCGCTCGTCGCCGACGGTGCGCCGCGCCCGACGACGCTCGCCGTGGACGGCGGCGTCACCGCCAATGCCTGGGCCATGCAGTTCCTCGCCGATATCTGCGAGACGCCCGTTGAGCGACCCGCCTTCCAGGAAGTCACCGCTCTCGGCGCCGCCAAACTCGCGGCATTTGGCGCGGGGCTCATCCCCAGTCTCGACGCCGCGAAAGCGAGCGCGCCTGCCGCCCGCTGGACGCCGTCCATGGACGACGCCGTGCGCGACAAGCTCCTTGTCGGCTGGCGCGCCGCGGTGCGCGGCGTGCTGTCCCATGCGGAAGGCTGACGGGCGCTTGCCATAGCGGGCGCGGCGCCTTAGCGGAGGGGCAACGCTTCGGGGCTTCGCCTTCGTCGCGAGCCTGTAGCTCAGCCGGTAGAGCATCTGACTTTTAATCAGAGGGTCCCGGGTTCGAATCCCGGCGGGCTCACCATGCCCCCCATGGGCTCAGATCACTTCCGGAGCCGGTGGTCTGTCTTCCGACGGTCGAAGTGTGCCCGATGTATGCTCTCATCGCGACCGCGGGACGCGACACGACGAGCTAGTCCCTCAGCGAAGTCGTGCGCCAGCTTGCGTTGTCGCCGCCAATCTATGGGCAGATGCGGGCCGAGGGCTCCGCGCGCTGCGAGCGCCCATTGTCATGAGCCCTGCCGAACTCGGTTGGTCTGGCGTCGGCCCCAAGATGTTGGGTTGCCGCGAATGTCGCATTTGTGGGACAGAGCCGCACGTGCCGCCCTAGCGAGGCGCCTGCCGCATCGGTGCAATCCGGCCCCGTTGAACGGCGAGCCAGGTCTCGGCGAGTAGCAGGTTGGGGACCCAGCTCGCCCAAGCGATGATTGTGTAAGGCAGGGTGAACTCTCCTTAGTTCAGCGCAATCCCGATAGGGAGATAGAATGGGAGCATGTCAGGCGGGGGCGGTCATGCGAGAAACTTGTCTTTCGGAAAATCGCGGAAACTCTCGCACTCTCCGCGAAAATCATAGGCAACTTCCGCGTGGCAGTCGGGCCATTCCCGTGTCTGGAGCCCTTACTCCACCAATCCCAGACGCGCACACAGTTTCACGAAACGCCTGTCCCGGCGGATTTCCGGCATGATCTCCCAGAACAGCATGCCCGTCGCATAGGCGTCGGGCCCCATGAGGTCGGTGGCATTCCCGCGCGGCCCGAGGTGGGCGCCGTCCGCCGCCGCATAGGCCTCGTCGACCAGGCCAAGGTGCGCGGCGTAGACGAGGCGCGAGATATCGATGCAGCCCGTGTCCGCAACGCGCGCGGTGAGCCCGTCGCGGATCTTGGCGAGGTTTTCCGGAGTCGGCCGCCGCTTGGCGTTGATGAAGGCCAGCCCCTCCTCGAACTCGCGCAGGGGACGGTTGGCAGCCGGATCAAGCAGCTGGTCGATGCGCGCCCAGGCACCCAAAAAAGCGTAAGCGCGCATGAGATTCGCGACTGCAAAGCTCATGTCCGGCACGCGCGCGACGAGACCTTCAAGGATCGGCACGGTTTCGGCGACACGGCCCCGCGACATGATGGCTAGCGCATAGAGATTGGCAAACAGCGGATCGAGCGTGTTGAGGTGATAGGCCCGTTCCGACACTTCCGCCCCGTCGCGGACCCGGCCGACCGAGCGCAGGAATCGGCTGATGAACATCTCGCCGCCCGTCGACGGCGTACGCCGCATCCGCTCGGCGGCCTCACCGCCTGGCAGGAAGGCGCCGTAGGTCGGCAGAACAAGCAGCAGCGCCAGCGCCGCTTCGGCGCTGCCCTCATCGATTGCCATGGCGCGATCGGCGGCCGTCCGAACGAGGCCGGCACCCGCCGCCCGGTCGGCATAGGGCGTGTACATCAGCAGAAAGGCCCGCGCGTAGGCGAGCCGCCCCCACGCCTCGGCGAAATCAGGTGCGCGGTGCGTCGCGCTTTCCAGCAGGGTGATGCAACGGCGCAGTTCGTCCGGAGATTGGGATACCATCGCGGCGCGCAGGTAGAGGTCATACACGTCGGAGTCGACGCTCCGGGTGGAAAAGCTCGTAAAGGTACGATGCAGCGCGGCCGCAATGTGCTCCGATATTTCGTCTTGAACCGCGAAGATGTCTTCGAGTGTCCGGTCAAATCGGTCCGACCAGAGTGTGACGTGACTCGCGGCCTCCACCAGATGGGCCGCGACGCGCACGCGACCTCCCGCACGCCGGATGGATCCGTCAAGCACATGGCTGCAGCGTAACGCCGCCGCCGCGTCGGCCTTGCGCTCGCCCCTGAACTGGAAGCTCGATGTGCGGCCAATTACCTTCATCTGTGCGCCGCGCGAAAGGCGCTGGATGATCTCCTCCGAGACGCCGTCCGAGAAGAACTGCATGTCCGCATCCGTCGACAGGTTGTCGAAGGGCAACACCGCGAGCGCATGCGCGACGGGCGGCGGGGGAGCCGGCGCGCGCGGATGCGCAGGCTGCGCCTCTCCGGTCACGAACCCCCTCACATCCGCAAGGAAGGTTTGCCATCCTCTGTCTTGCTGATCGCCCCGCCAATGCGAAAGCTCCGCCGTTTGCGTCAGCTCGAACATGATCGGCCGTTCGCAGGGCTCGATCATGCAGGGGACGAGCGTCTTGTTCCTGTCTGCGAGAGTGGCTTCAGCGCGCACCCAGCGGGAGACCACGGACTTCTTCGACCACAGCACGACCACGGCCTTCGCCGTCCGCAGCGCAGTCTCCGTCACCTCGTCATAGGCTTCACCCGTGCGAAGACCCACATCCCACCAGACCTTGAAACCCTGGGCCTCAAACGCCTCGGCGAACAGCCTTGCTTGCGCCTGATCCTCGCGATTGTAGGAAAGGAAGATGTCAGTCACGCGCGCCCCTGATCGGTCCGTCACTTGCCTAGCCCGATCGCGCGAGCGGGTCGATGGCGGCGAGGTTCACGGACGCTGCTATCGCCGGAGTCGGCGAGAAGCCTTCGGGGGTATTTTTACCTCATCCAGCGCGCAATGATGTTGCGGTGCGTTTCGCTGGTCCCGGAGTAGATTGTCGCCGCCCGCACCGCCAGGTACTTGGCCATGGCATGCGCACCGGCCTCATCGTCGGCGTGCATATGGCGTGGAGCCATGCCCATCGGTCCCGCGACATCGAGCGCGAAGGCGGCGACCTTCTGATGCAGTTCGCTTCCGATCAGCTTGAGCATGGAGGGCGTGGCGTCATCGCTGACGCTCGGTCGTCCGGAAGGCAACGCGTCCTGTTCGATCTGCGCAAAGGCTTCGAGTTCGATCTGTAGCCCCGAGAGGCGTGCATGCAACCCGTCGTCTTCTGCGCCGATTTCAGCGAGCGCTTGCGCACCGCGCAGCAGAATGCGCCGCACAAGCGCCGAAGGTGAATTGTTGGACCGCGCAAGCTGCATCAGCCGCTTCGCGACCGTCCAGCCGCTGCCTTCCTCGCCTACTCTGTTTCCCACCGGAACGCGCACGCCGTCGAAGAACACCTGGTTGACCTCGTGCTCACCCGCGAGATCGATGATCGGTGAGACACGCAGGCCCGCCGTATTCATGTCGAGCAGCAGGAACGTCAGCCCATCTTGCGGTCTTGCGGCGGTCTCCGTCCGGACGATGGCGAACATGCGGTTGGCGAGGTGCGCGCCCGTCGTCCAGATCTTGGATCCGTTGATCACATAGTGGTCGCCCTGTCTTTCGGCCCGAGTCGAGATGCTGGCGAGGTCGGAGCCCGCGCCGGGTTCGGAAAATCCCTGGC
>JAWXBS010000199.1:0-12594 GCA_034440275.1 Alphaproteobacteria bacterium | reverse complement strand
GCGCGCGCGCGCGCGCTGCTGCAGGCCAACGCCGATCCCGCGGTCGGCCGAGTCTCGCAGGGGGCGTGGGGCCTGTCGCGGCTCTTCCTCGCGGAGATGATGCTGGAGGAGCGCCGTCCCCGCAAAATGGCGGAGCTTGCGCTCGCGTCGCGCGCCGCCGCTGACGCGCGCATGGTGTTGCCACCCACTTCGGGCGTTGCGCTCCGCATCTGCATCGCAGGGCTCACCACGGCGCTGCTGCGGCGCGATCTCGTCGATGCGCAGACCTGGTTCAACCAGGGCCTCGGCGCGATCCCGCGTACGGCGCCGCCTGTGAGCGCCGACTACAGCGAAGACCAGCGCTACGGCCTGCATCTGGAAAACATGACGACGCTGTTTGCGCTCGGCGCGCGACTGGCGGCGCTGAAGAACGACGCGGCGTCCGCGTGGCGTTGGCTCGAAGCGAGCAAGCGCACGTCGCCCGACGCCACGCGCACCGCCAATCCGCAGACCGTGCCGGACACTACCGCAAGCCCGCGCGACGCGACGACGCTACTGCGCCGTTTCGATGTCGTGGTGGGCGTCGTCGTGACGCCGGCGGGCTCGAACCTCGTCATCCACGCGAAGGCACCGCGCGGCCCGACCACGATCGTTCGCGAACTCGCCACCAACGGCGGGCCGACCTTCGACACCGAGGAAATGGAGACGCTGCTGTGGGGCTCGCTCTGGCGCGAGACCTTCCAGCGCGGCGCGCTCGGCGGGTGGAACGGCGCGTACGGGGCCGATGACGGCGAAGGCGGTCCGAGTTCGGGCGCGACGTTCAAGCGGGAACTCGACAAGCTGACAAAGACGTTCTGGGTCTATTACGCAGGCCAGATCCAGACCACGCTTGCGCAGGCGGGCGTTCAGGACGGGGCGCGCATCGCCATCGTGCAGCCGACCGATCTCGCGAAACTGCCGATCCGCTCCGCCACCAATCCGACGACGGGCCGCAGCCTCATCGATCACTACGCGATCGCAGAGACGCCCGACCTCGCCACCCTCGTCGCCTTGCCGGAGCTGCCGCGCCAGCCGCCGCGCCTTGTCGGGCTGTTCAACCCTACCGGCGATCTCGCGGGTGCGGATGCGGAATTCGTGCTTCAGCGGTCGCTCTTCGGCGCACCGGCCTCACAGCGCCTCCCCGCAGGCGTGACCACGCGCAATCTCATCGCCACGCTACAATCGAGCGGCGCACAGTATTTCTATCTCGCCACGCACGGCGGCTTCGGCTTCACCGGAAACAACGCGGCCGGCATCGCGCTCGGCGGCAATTCGCTTCTCACGGTACGCGAGATCGCCGCCAACCCCGCGCGGCTCAACATGGCGCTCGCGGTGCTGTCGGCCTGCGAAACCAGCAAGACGAGCGAGAACCTGCTGCGCACGCCATCGAGCATGCCGAACGCCCTGCTGGCCAAGGGAGTCCGCGGCGTCGTGGGCGCGCTATGGAAGGTGGAGGACTGGTCGACGGCCATCCTCATGCATCGCATGATGCAGTTTCACATCACCGGCGGTCTCGATCCCGCGCGGGCGCTGACGGCGGCGCAGAAATTCTTGCGCGATTCGACGGCGCAGACCCTGAGCACGCATGTGCAGACGGCGCTGGCGACGGCGCCGCAGGAGGATCGCAACAAGCTCGGGTCGTTGCTTGTCGACCTTTCGGAAAAGCCGCCGGGCTCGAAGCCCTATGCGCATCCCTACTACTGGGCGTCGTTCGCGTACTACGGAGCCTAAGGGTCAGCCGCCGCCGAACATCTCCGTCCACGCGGCGACGTCCGTGTCCTCGATCTTCTTGAAGAGAACATCAGGCGGCGTGAAGGCGTGACCGCGCGGCAGCGCGTCCAGAAGACCCGCGGCGTCGGTCCTTGGCCAGCTGCGGTTCGCTTCAGGAATGCTCAATGCATCAAGAACGGTCTTCGCCGCGTCCGGAATGAAGGGCTGCGCGAGGACCGCAAACAGCGCGACGAGATTGATCCCCGTGCGCACGCCGACGGCGGCGTAGTCCACGTCCGTCTTGAACGCCGTCCACGGCGCGGCGACCTGCAGATACTCATTGCCGACGGCCCAGAGCGCACGCAGCTCGGCCGCCGCCTTGCGGAATTCCATCTCCTCGTGATGCTGCGTGAGCGCCGCGATGCGTTCGGCCACATCCTTGGCAAGATTCGCTTCAAGATCGCCCGGCGCGCCGCCATCGGGGACCTTCGAGTCGAACTTCGCCGCGCCGAAACGCGTGATGCGGTTCACGAAATTGCCGAACACGTTGGCGAGATCGGCGTTCACCGTCTGCTGGAACTGTTCGAGCGTGAACGCCGCGTCCGAGCTCTCCGGCGCATTCGCCATCAGATACCAGCGCCAGTAGTCGCTCGGCAGCAGCTCAAGCGCGGTGTCCATGAAGATGCCGCGCTTTTCAGACGTGGAGAATTTGCCGCCGTACCACGTCACCCAGTTGAAGGCCTTGAGCCGGTCGACCAGCTTCCACGGCTCGCCCGAGCCCATGATCGTCACCGGGAAGCTAACGGTGTGGAAAGCGACGTTGTCCTTGCCCATGAATTCCACATAGGTGACGTCGTCAGCGCCCTTGTCGGTCCGCCACCAGCGCTCCCAGTTCCCGCCCGTCGCCTCGGCCCATTCGGCGCCGGCGGCGATATATTCGATCGGCGCATCGAACCAGACGTAGAACACCTTCGTCTCGAAGCCCGGTCGCGGCGCCCCGTCCTTCGTGACCTTCACGCCCCACGACAGATCGCGCGTGATCGCACGGTCGATGAGGCCCTCGTCGAGCCATTTGTAAGCAATGGAGCGCGCGAGGTTCGGCCAGTCGTTGGAGGCGTCCACCCACGCGCGGATGCGCTCCTGCATCTTGCCTTGCAGCAGGAAGATATGCGCGGTGTCGCGGACTTCGAGATTGGTGGAGCCCGAAATCTTGGAGCGCGGACTTTTCAGATCCGTCGGATCAAGCAGCCGCCCGCAGTTGTCGCACTGGTCGCCGCGCGCGCGCTCGAAACCGCAATGCGGGCATGTGCCTTCCACATACCGGTCCGGCAGGAAGCGGCCGTCGTCGACGGAATAGACCTGCTTCGACGTGCGCTCCTCGATCAGCCCCGCCGCTTCCAGCTTCTCGCAGAAATGCTGTGTCAGCTTGTGGTTCGGCGGATTGGACGAGCGGCCAAAGTGATCGAACGAAAGCCTGAAGCCATCGCACGCCGCCTTCTGGATCAGGTGCTGCTCGTCGCAATAGGCGCGCACGTCCTGCCCGGCTTCGGCGGCCGCAAGCTCCGCCGGCGTGCCGTGCTCGTCGGTAGCGCAGAGATAGAGCACCTCATGGCCCTGCAGACGGCGGAACCGCGCATGCACGTCCGCCGGCAGCATGGACCCCGCCAGATTGCCGAGGTGCTTGATGCCGTTGATGTACGGGAGTGCGGAGGTGATGAGAAAACGCGCCATGAGGCGGGGGATGTAGGGGCTTCACGCGCCGGCTGACAACCCTCCTTCCCGCTGCGGCGCCCGTTGACCGCCCGCACGCCCTCCCGGACAGTCCGGCCATCCAAGGGAGCCCGCCATGTCCGCCGCTTATGAACACCTGATCGTCGAGGAGACCGGCGCCGTCGTCACCGCGACGATGAACCGCCCGAAGAGCCTGAACGCGCTCAACACCAAACTCGTGAGCGAGCTGCGTGACTTCTTCGTGAACCTCTACTGGCGCCGCGACGTGCGCGTGGTTGTGTTGCGCGGCGCGGGCGACAATTTCTGCGCCGGCCTCGACCTCAAGGAGCGCTCCAACGCCGCGCGGACGATCGGCACGGGCCTCGACAGCCAGCGCTCCATCTCCGAAATCGTGATGGCCATGCGCCGCTGCCCGCAACCGATCGTGGCCGCCGTGCAGGGTGCGGCCAGCGGCGGCGGCTTTGCGTTGGCGCTGGCGTCGGACGTGCGCATCGCCACGCCGACGACGCGCATGAACGCGGCCTTCATTCGTATCGGTCTTTCGGCGTGCGATATCGGCGTGAGCTATTTCCTGCCGCGCATGGTCGGCAGCTCCGTGGCGGCGGAGTTCATGCTGACCGGCCGCTTCATCGATGCACAGCGCGCGCTGTGTCTCGGTCTCGTCAGCCGCGTCGTCCTGCCGGAAGAGGTCGACGCGGAAGTGGACGGCTTCGTGAAGGACATGCTGCACGCCACGCCGCTGGGCCTGCGTCTTACCAAGGAATGCCTCAACCACGCCATCGACGCACAAGGGCTCGAAGCTGCCATCGCGATGGAAGACCGCAACCAGATCCTGTGCGCGCAGGGCGAGGACTTCCAGGAAGGCGTCAAGGCGTTCCTTGAGAAGCGCGCACCGAACTACGGCTGATCAGCGCTTGATCTTCCACGCCGTGACCGTGCCCGGCAGCATGTTCGCGACGTAGAGCGTGTCGCCGACGAGGACGAAGTCGTTCTGCAGGATGCGCGCCTCGCGCGTGTCGAGGATCGTGTTCGGGACGCCGTCCGGCGTCATGTGGAAGATGCGCCCGCGCCACTCGCTGACGAGGATGTGCCCGCCGCCCAAGGGCGAGACGCCGTCGCCGTCGCCGATGCCTTCGCCGAGCACGGTGATCGCGCGCGTCGTCCAGTCGATGGCGAGCACTTTGCCCTGCATGGTGGAGACGAGGAGCCGGTCGCGCTCGGGCGTCAGACCGTTGACCGCCGCAAGCAGCGGATCGGCGAGCCACACGCTCACGGCGCCGTTGGTCACCGCATAGATCTTCGCGCCGCCGGAATCGCTGATGAGCACGGCGCCGTCCCGCGCCATCGCCACGTCATTGAGGAAGCGCGCGCCTTCGATCGGCGTGCGCGATGCGACGGCGCCGGTCGCGGCATCGATCGTCACCAGCGCGTCGATGTCGGAGACGTGGAGTTTCCCACCCGCGACCGCCATGCCCTTCGGCGCGTTCAGCCCCGTCACCCATTCGCGATCGATCACCGCGCCCGCCGGCGTGATCCGCGAGATGAAGCCGACGCCGTCCTTGCCCGCAGGTTCGCCGGCGACGTTGGAGACGTAAAACATCTTGCCGTCGGCGCTGGGCGCGACGCTTTCGGGCTGCGCAAACCCTTCGGTGCGCCAGACCTGCTCCAGGGAGACCGGCCCTGAGGGCGCGGCACTCGCACACGCCGCAAGCGCCAGAGCAGAAAGAAGAACCGAAAGCCGTTTGACCATGATGCGCCTCTTGCCTACCCGTGAGCGTCCGCGTTCCATACCCGGCAGGACCGCGCGGCGCCACTGCGGCGCGATCAAGCGCCGATGCGCGCGACGGAGGGAGGGCGCGTGCTGACGCTTCTGGGCATTGCGGTGGTGATTGCGGGCTTCGTGCTGCGCTTCAATCCGCTGCTGGTGATCGCCGCCGCCGCGCTGACGACAGGACTGGCGGCGGACATGGGGCCGGTCGAGGTCATCTCGGTCTTCGGCAAGGCGTTCAATGACAACCGCTATGTGAGTGCGGTGTGGCTCGTCGTAGCCGCTATCGGCCTGCTGGAGCGCGAGGGCCTGCAGGAGCGCGCGCGCGTCCTGGCCGGTCGCATCGCACAGGCGACGACCGGGCGGCTGCTCTTCGCCTACTTCGTGATCCGGCAGGCGACGTCGGCGCTCGGCCTCACCTCGCTGGGCGGGCACGCGCAGATGGTGCGTCCGCTGATCGCACCAATGGCGGAGGCAGCGGCGGAAAAAACCCTCGGCGACATCTCCGACGACACCCGCCACACCGTGCGCGCGCACGCAGCGGCGGTCGACAACATCGCGCTCTTCTTCGGCGAGGACATCTTCATCGCGATTTCCTCGATCCTGCTGATGAAGGGCTTTCTGGAGCAGAACGGCATCTTCGTGGAGCCACTGCACCTGTCGCTCTGGGCCATTCCCACGGCCATCGCTGCGCTGATCGTGCATGGCTGGCGGATGCTGCGACTGGATGCGCGTCTTGCACAGGCAGAGCGCGCAGCATGATCACGCTCGACATGGTCTATTGGCTCGCCGGGGCCTTCTTCGCCGCCATCGCCATCATCAACGCGCGCGACGGCGAGAACCCCAAGCGCTGGGGCAACACCGCGTTCTGGGGGCTGGTCGCGGTCAGTTTCCTCTTCGGCTCCCGGCTCGGCGACTTCGGCAACGGCTTGCTGGTGCTCGCCATCGCGCTCGTGGGCGGTCTCGGATTTCTCGGACAGGGCAAACCGAAGACGACGGATGCAGCGACACGCGTCGCGTCGGCGGCGCGTCGGGGCGATCTGCTGTTCCTGCCGGCATTGGTGATCCCTGCGGTCGCGCTGTTCGGCGGCATCGTCCTCAAGGATGCAACGATCGCCGGCCACCCAATCTTCCAGCCGAAACAGGCGACGCTCATCTCGCTCGCCATCGGCGCGGTGCTGGCGACGCTGCTGGCGCTGTCGCTCTTCCGTCCGCCGCTGCATGCGCCGCTGACGGAGGGACGCCGCTTGATGGACACCGTGGGATGGGCGGCGCTCCTGCCGCAGATGCTCGCCTCGCTCGGCGCGGTGTTCGCGGCGACCGGCGTGGGCGCGGTGATCGGCGATCTCGCAAGCACGGTCATTCCCGAAGGCAGCCGGATCGCTGCGGTGATCGCCTATTGCGGCGGCATGGCGCTGTTCACCGTGCTGATGGGCAATGCATTCGCCGCGTTCCCGGTGATGACGGCGGCCATCGGCCTGCCGCTGATCGTGAACCATTTCGGCGGCAATCCCGCGATCATGGCCGCCATCGGAATGCTGTCGGGCTTCTGCGGCACTCTGATGACGCCGATGGCGGCGAACTTCAATCTCGTGCCGGCGGCGCTGCTGCAGCTCCCGGACCGCGACGCGGTGATCAAGGCGCAGATCCCCACGGCGCTGCCGCTGCTCGTAGTGAACACGGCGCTCATGTACTTCCTCGTGTTCCGGTTCTGACATGCGCCTGACCGCCGACATCGCCACACGCTTCACCACCATCGCCCTCGGCCACGTCGCACGCGCCTATCCGCACAAGCTCGATCACGTCTGGCTTTCCGACACCGACGGAACGACGCCGCGCGCCCAGCACCCGATCTTCTTTGGCAGCTTTGACTGGCACTCGTGTGTTCACGGCTACTGGACGCTTGCACGGTGCCTGAGACGTTTTCCCGACCGCACCGAATGTGCTGCGCTCCGCTCACAATTCGACGTCGCGTTCACGCCTGAGAATGTCGCCGCAGAGTGCGCCTATCTCGCGCGCCCGCACTCACGCGTCTTCGAGCGCCCCTATGGCTGGGCGTGGCTCCTCAAGCTCGCGGCTGAGCTGAAACAGTTCGACGATGCAGACGGTCAGCGCTGGAGCGCTACGCTGCAACCGCTTGCGGACGCCTTCGTTGCGCGCTTTCTCGCCTATCTGCCGCTGGCGACCTACCCGGTGCGCGCAGGCGCACATACGAACACTGCGTTCGCGACAGCGCTCGCGCTCGACTATTGTGACGCTTTCGGCGCCGAAGACCTGCGCGTTCTGCTCACCGACAGTGCGCGGCGCTGGTATGCGCTGGATCAGGATTGTCAGGCCTGGGAGCCTTCTCAGGACGAGTTTCTGTCGTCAGCGCTCATGGAAGCGGAGGCGATGCGGCGCGTGCTGGCGCCGTCCGACTTCCGCGCATGGTTCGCGGCGTTCCTGCCGAATGTCGCCACACGCCGTCCCGCAACGCTCTTCACGCCGGTGACCGTCAGCGACCGCACCGACGGCAAGATCGCGCATCTCGATGGATTGAACCTGTCGCGTGCGTGGTGCTGGCGCGGCATTGCAGCCGCACTCGCGCAGAACGATCCCGCGCGCGTCGTCGCGATTGATACAGCGGATATCCATCTGCAAAGCGCCCTGCCGCATGTGGCCGGCGACTATATGGGCGAACACTGGCTTGCGAGTTTCGCGCTACTCGCCCTGGAAGTTTAAGCCGTCTCGTAGGCACGTTCGCCGGGGCGCGGCTCGCGCGGCGTCAACGCCTTGAACACGCCGCTGCCGGTGAGGATCAGGCGATCGCCCACCCACACCTTGCCGGCCACCGTGAACACGTCGTCGACGATGTTCAGTACTTCGCCGCCGCCTTCCACCCATTCGCCGAGGCGCGCGGAGGACAGAAACTCGCAGGTCAGCTTGATCGTCACCCAGAAGCTGGAGCGCTCGACCGACACCGTATTGCCCCACGCCACGTCCGCGAACGTCATCAGCATGCCGCCGTGCGCGGCCTTCATGCCGTTGGTGTGATGCTGCTCAACGCGGAAGCCCATCTGACGTTTGAAGTCCGGCAATTCCTTGCCGTAGAGCGGACCACACACGCCGCCGAAGCCGCGTCGCCAGCCCCAGTCGGTGAAGCCTTCGGGAATGGGGGTCGGCGCGGCGTCGATGTCGTCGGACATGGTGTTCTCTTTCGTTCGATGTCAGCACGCGCCGTCGGCGATGGACCAGCCAAGCAGTACGCCGCTGGAGTCCTTGATCTCTTCGTGCGGCGCACAGGACTCGCCCGGATCGTCCATCGGCGCGCGATAGAAAGTGGGTATGCGTTCGCCGGGGAGTTGTCCTTCGGCGCGCTTCACCGTCGCTTCGCCCGCCTGGTAGACGCAGTCATAGGTTTCCTCCGGCCCGCTCGCGGAAAGACGCACATACGCGAAGCCGTCCTTCAGATAGCCATGCGTCACCGGCATGCGCGCGGGCACCTTCGCGAGACACGCATCGATCGCCGGAATGAGCGAGGTCAAGTTCGCGCCCCATGGATAGTACGCGCACCCGACCAGCGTGCGATCGCCGACCACGACGCGCGCGTTCAGCGGATACGCGATGTCCGACATCCCGTCCGAACACGTGCCCTGCGTGACCGTCAGCGTGAATGCGCCCGCATTGAAGCGCCCGCCGCCGTCGATAGCTTCCGGCTCTACATAGGTCGCACGCACCGGATCGGGCGCGCCCGCTTCAGTGAGGACAAACCCCTCCTTCGGCGAGACGGAGAGCCCCCAGAACGGTTCGGTGCCCGCGGCGCGTACCTGGCCGAACATCTGCGGCGGGGCCGTGTCGGCGAACTCCGCTTCCGGCGACCGGCCGCAGGCGACGAGCGAAATGGCGAAAACGACGACGGCAAGGCGCATGAGCGATCTCCTCGGTGGCGACCATCCTAGCTCAAATGCGCCTCGCCAACAGGCCGAACGGCTTCTAGTGTTCACCTTCCCGTGAGTCCCCCCGCCACTCCTTCGCCGAACGCCCTTTCCTCCAATGCGAGGGGCGCCCTGTGGATGCTTGCATCTGCGGGCTGCTTCACCGCGATGGCGATCCTGCTGAAAATCCTCGTGCGGGCGGAGTATCCGGAAAGTCAGATGGTGTTCTTCCGCTGCGCGGCGGGCATGGTGGCGGTGGCCCCGTTCCTGCTGCGCGCAGGACCGAACGCGCTGGCCGTGAAGCGACCGTGGACAGTCCTGCGCCGCTGCGCTTTTTCGACGCTGGGATTTTTCGCGGGCTTCTACGCGTTTGCGCATCTGCCGCTCGCGGACAGCCAGGCCATCAGCTTTTCGCGCGTGCTGTTCGTCACCATCCTCGCCGTGTGGCTGCTGAGGGAGAAGGTCGGCGTGCGGCGCTGGACGGCGGTGGGCATCGGCTTTGCCGGCGTGCTCATCATGCTGCGTCCGACGGGCGGGGAAATGCCGAGCATCGCCGTGCTCGCGGCGCTGGCATCGGCCATGCTGTTCGGCGTCACGCTCGTCACCGTGAAGGATCTCACGCGAGATCACTCGACGCTGACGCTCGTGGCGTGGACGAACATCTTCACCACCGTCGTCGGCCTGCCGTTCGCGTTCCTCGCCTGGAAGCAGCCGACGCTCATGCACTTTGCGCTCTTTCTCGGCATGGGCTTCGCGGGCGTCGGCGCACAGAGCTGCTACGTACGCGCCCTGTCGTCGGCGGACGCCTCGCTCATGGGGTTGATCGACTATGTGCGACTGCCGCTCGCCATCTTCTTCGGCTGGTTGATCTTCGCGGAAAGACCGGACGCTTTCATGCTTGTGGGCGCGGGCGTCATCATCGCATCAACGATCTACATCACCTGGCGTGAAACCCGCGCGCCCGTCCTCACTTCGCCGGATACAAAAATCCCGCCGTGATCAGCGCCTGACCGGTCCAGTAGAGCGTCCAAACCGTGGGCGAGGTCCACCGGCGCGATGGGCTGTCGGCCGTCAACTTGAAAAGTTCCCCCGCCAGCAGCGCATCCGACGTCATGAACAGCATGGCGCCGACACTCACCAGCCACAGCGACGGGGGCAGGCCGACGGCAAGCAATGTCATCGACGCCACGATCGCCATATAGGCCGCCACTGGACGCCGCATCTCGCCGAGATCGGGCCATAGCCAGTGCGCGACGCCGCCCGCCGCGCCCGCAATGGCGAGCTGGATCAGGATGCGCAGCACGTCGTAGCCGAGGCCACCGCCCTGATTGAGAAACAGCGCGATATAAACGAGATGCCCGGCCGCGAACGCCGCCATCCCCGCCTTGAGCGACGCTTCGCCCGGACGCGACAGGAAGAAGTCTCCCAGCGCGCAGAGCAGCAGCGCCAGCACCAGCAGGATGAACCCGCCCCCGATCAGCGCCACCAGCGCGAGCGCGACCACCGACAAGGTCTTGAGCAGCGTGCGCGTGCGTCCTGGCGGATCGCCGACCCGCGCGAGGTAAAGCGTGGCGAGCAGGCCCGCGAGGCCCCAGTAGATCGGCGTCAAACTCATCTGAGGCGTGTTACCTAGCGGCGGGGCGCACGCCTAGAGCAACCCCACCACGACCGTGCGGTCGTGGTGGGAAAAGTTGCTCTAGAATCCCAATCTTGACCGCTTTCCGGGCGGCCAACCGGAATCCACTTGGCCTGAAAGCGGTCGAGATCTCTGCTTCCCTTCCGGCAGGACTTTCGCGCGCTTCGCCGGAGTGCTTCAACGGCGCCAGACAACAGCCTCGGTCCTATCGGGAGAAACCGCCATGAAGCTCGACTCGTCCATTTCCGCCGTGATCACCGGCGGCGCCTCCGGCCTCGGCGCGGCCACCGCCCGCGCGCTCGCTGCACAAGGCGTGAAGGTCGCACTGTTCGACCTCAATGAGGAGAAGGGCGAGCAACTTGCCAAGGAACTGGGCGGCGTCTTCTGCAAGGTCAATGTCACCGACGAAGCGAGCGTCGACGCCGGATTCGCCAAGGCCCGCGCGGCCATCGGTCAGGAGCGCATCCTCGTGAACTGCGCGGGCACAGGCAACGCCGTGAAGACCGCCTCGCGCGCGAAGGATACGGGCGAGATCAAGCACTTCCCGCTCAACCAGTTCGACCTCATCATCCAGATCAATCTCGTCGGCACCTTCCGCTGCATCGCGAAGTCCGCCGCCGGCATGCTGACGCTGCCCCCGCTCGCCGACGGCGATCGCGGCGCGATCGTCAACACCGCGTCGGTCGCGGCCGAGGACGGCCAGATCGGCCAGGCGGCGTACTCGGCGTCCAAGGGCGGCGTCGTCGGCATGACGCTGCCGATCGCGCGCGATCTCTCGGGCGAAGCCATCCGCGTGAACACGATCCTGCCGGGCATCTTCAACACGCCGCTGCTGGCAGCCGCTCCGCAGCCGATCAAGGACGCCCTCGGCGCCCAAGTGCCGTTCCCCAAGCGTCTGGGGAATCCGGAAGAATACGCCTCGCTCGCGCTCGAAATGATCAGGAACGGCTATTTCAACGGCGAATGCGTGCGCCTCGACGGCTCCATCCGCATGGCGCCGCGCTGAACCTAGACTGAAAACAGATCAACGATACGGCCCCGGCGCAAGTCGGGGCCGTTTTGCATCGGGCTCCGCGCACGCTAGAGTCCGCAACGGGAGGAACTACTTATGACCATCACACTGCACGACGCCGTCGTGCGTCCGTTCATCCAGACCGTCGGCGCCATCGGTGTCGTCCTCGATCGCGGTCTGTCACACTGCATCGACAACAACATCGACCCGCAGGAGATCGTGAAGACGCGGCTGCATCCGGAGATGTTGCCCTTCCGCTTCCAGGTGCTGTCGGTCGTCCACCACTCCATCGGCGCCATCGAAGAAGTGCACGCCGGCGTGTCGACGCCGCCGACCTCCATCGAGCCGCTTGATTACGCGGGGCTGCAGAAGAAGGTCGCCGACGCGGTTGCGGCGCTGAAGGAGCTCGATCCGGCAGACGTGAACGCGCTCGAGGGCCGCGACATGCTCTTCCAGATGGGCGAGATGAAAATCCCGTTCACGGCGGAAGGCTTCCTGCTCTCATTCTCGCTGCCGAACCTGCATTTCCACGCGACCACCACCTACGACATCCTCCGCCAGAAAGGCGCGCCGCTCGGCAAGCGCGACTATCTGGGGCAGATGCGGGTGCGCACCTAGGGCCTACTTCTTCTCCGCCTTCGCGCCTTCTTCCGCGTGGTGCTTGGCGATCGTCGACAGCACCGCGTTGGTCGCCGCCTGCATGAACTCCGCCGCGTTGCCGACGGCGTGATCGTAACTTTCCTGGCGCTGGTCGTTCATCCCGTTGACGACGGTCGTCACGTGACGACGCCATAGCTCATAGCTC
>JAWXBS010000198.1:0-11295 GCA_034440275.1 Alphaproteobacteria bacterium | reverse complement strand
GCGCGCGCGCGCACGAACGCGATGACATCGGCGACCACGTCATCGTACTTCGGATTGGCCTGCATGGTGCGCGGCTCGCCCTGCATGTGCATGAGCACCACGTCGCAACCGAGATCGGCAGCGACGTCGAGCGCGCCGTCCGCACGCAGCGCATTCACGTCGTTCCACATGCACGCGCCTGCCGCGCAGGCCGCGCGCGCAACCGCGGGCTTCATCGTGTCGATGGACACCGGCGCGGGAGACGCCGCACTGAACGCCTCGATGAAGGGAACGACGCGATCCAGTTCTTTGGCTTCGGAAACGGGTGGCGCGCCGGGCCGCGTGGACTCGCCGCCGACGTCGATCAGATCCGCGCCGTCCTCGACCATCTGCAGGGCCGTATCGACGGCGGCCTTCATATCGACAAAGCGCCCGCCGTCCGAGAACGAATCCGGCGTGATGTTGACGATGCCCATGATCCACGGGCCGCCGGAAATGCGCGGGGCTGGAATCACTTCAGATGCTGCACGAAGGACAGGACGTTGTGGTCAGGATCCTTGAACCACGCGACCTTCGCGCCGCCGTCCGGGCTGTCCCACACGCCGCGCGCGTCCTGTTGCAGAAAACCGTAGCGTTCCATCGTCACGCCTTTCGCAACGATGGCGTCGATTTCGGCGGCAATGTCCTTCACCTGGAATCCGAGCACGGCGAACGCCGAGGGCACGAGACCCGGCACCTTCGACACGCGCAGCTCCACGCCATCGGCGTCGAACACGTAAGCAAACTGGTTTTCGTCCTGCAGCTTCAGGCCGAGCGTGTCGCGATAGAAGTCGCGCGCCGTATCGCCACGCTGCGTGCCCACCATGGCGATGATTTTTGCGCCGCCGATCATGATCGTCTCCCTGCCGCGCTTTGCCGCGCCCGCCACAGCGCGTTACAAACGCGCGATGACCTACAAACTTTATGCGTCGCATGGCTGCGGGTCCATGCTGGTGGAAGCGGCCTTTGCCAAGGCGGCGCTGCCGCTCGACATCGTCGACATCGACTGGGACGACACCGGCTGGGACAGCGCGCGGCTGAAGGCGCTCAACCCGCTCGGACAGGTGCCGGTGCTCGTGCTGCCCGACGGATCGGTCATGACCGAAAGCGCCGCGATCCTGATGTATCTCACCGAGATCGCGCCGCAGGCGGCGCTCGCGCCGGCGATCGGAGACCCGACGCGCCCGCAATTCCTGCGCTGGCTGCAGTTTCTCGTCTCTGCCGTCTACCCAACCTTCACCTACGGCGACCGGCCGGAACGCTGGCTGCCGGGACACGCCGACGCCGGCGAAGCGCTGACGAACGTCAACATCGAGCATCGCAAGGCCATGTATCGCCACATGGAAGCGCACGCAGGCGCGCCGTACTTCCTCGGCGCGCAGGTCGGCCTGATCGACATCTATATGTGGGCGATGAACCACTGGCGGCCCCGGCAGGACTGGTTCGCCGCAGAGACGCCGAAGCTGCACGCGATCGCCGAGGCCATGCGGCGCGAACCGTGGATCGCCGCGGTCGCGCAACGCAACGGTCTCTGACTACGCCCCCTGCGGTGCGGGATCGCCGCCCCAGCTTGGACGACGGGGCTCCGGCGCCTCGTCCGTCACCGGCAGCGCGGGCGCGGGCGGCAGCGGACTCGACGGCGTATCGTCGGGGCGATCGAGCTTCTCGCCGCGCAGCACGATGGTGATCTCCTCGCCGGAGAGCGTCTCGTACTCGAGCAGCGCCTGCGACAGCAGTTCGTGCTCGTGCGCCTTTTCCGTGAGGATGCGCTTGGCTTCGTTGTAGCCCTCTTCCACGAGGCGTTTCACCTCGGAGTCGATCTTGCGCGCGGTATCCTCGGACACGTTCTGCGTGCGCGACACGGAGTGGCCGAGGAAGACCTCCTCCTGGTTGTCGCCGTAGGAGACAAGACCGAGCAGGTCCGAATAGCCCCAGCGCGTGACCATGTTGCGCGCGAGATTGGTGGCGCCGGTGATGTCCGAAGACGCACCCGACGTGATCTGGTCTTTGCCAAAGATGAGTTCTTCCGCGACGCGACCGCCCATGAGCACCGCGAGGCGGCTCATCATCTGCGTGTAGTGCATGGAGTATCGGTCGCCTTCCGGCAGCTGCATCACCATGCCCAGCGCGCGCCCACGCGGCACGATCGTCGCCTTGTGGACGGGATCACTGTCGGGGACGTTGAGCGCGACGAGCGCGTGGCCGGCCTCGTGGTAGGCCGTCAGCTTCTTTTCCTTTTCGCTCATGGCCATGGAGCGGCGTTCGGCGCCCATCATGACGCGATCTTTCGCGTCCTCGAACTCGGCGCGCGTGACGACGCGCTTGCCGCGACGGGCCGCCAGCAGGGCGGCTTCGTTGACGAGGTTGGCGAGATCGGCGCCGGAGAAACCCGGCGTACCGCGCGCGATTGTCTTCAGATCGACATCCGACGAGATCGGCACGTTCTTGGTGTGCACTTTCAGGATCTTCTCGCGACCGCCGATGTCGGGGTTCGGCACGACGACCTGACGGTCGAAGCGGCCCGGACGCAGCAGCGCGGGATCGAGCACGTCGGGGCGGTTGGTCGCCGCGATGAGGATGATGCCCTCGTTCGCTTCGAAGCCGTCCATCTCGACGAGCAACTGGTTCAGCGTCTGCTCGCGCTCGTCGTTGCCGCCGCCGAGGCCTGCGCCGCGGTGGCGACCGACGGCGTCGATTTCGTCGATGAAGATGATGCAGGGCGCATTCTTCTTCGCCTGTTCGAACATGTCGCGGACGCGGCTCGCGCCGACGCCGACGAACATTTCGACGAAGTCCGAACCGGAGATAGAGAAGAACGGCACGTTCGCTTCGCCCGCGATGGCGCGTGCGAGCAGCGTCTTACCCGTACCCGGAGGACCGACGAGCAGCGCGCCCTTCGGGATTTTGCCGCCGAGGCGCTGGAACTTGCCGGGATCGCGCAGGAACTCGACGATCTCCTGCAGCTCTTCCTTGGCTTCATCGATGCCCGCGACATCATCGAAGGTGATGCGCGTCTTGGATTCGTTGAGGAGTTTCGCCTTGGACTTTCCAAAGCCCATGGCGCCGCGACCGCCCGACTGCATCTGCCGCATGAAGAAGAACCACGCGCCGATCAACAGCAGCATGGGCAGGACGCCGAGCAGGATGTCGCCGATGCCGGGGCCGTTCTGCGGGCGCTCCGCGCGGATATCGACTTTTGTGGTGTCGAGCTTTGAGAGCGTCTCGTCCATCGTGCCGGACGGCACCTGCACCAGGAGGGTCTGGGCCGGATTGTCGACGGTCTTGGCGAAGATCGACTCGCCCTTGGTCGTGATCGATTTGATCCGGCCGGCGTTCACGTCGTTGATGAGCTGGCTGTAGGACGTTTCCGTGGCGTCGCGGGCCGGGTTCGGCGCGCTGACCATCTGGAACATGACCACCAGAAGAAGCGCGATGGCGCCCCAGATCAGGAGATTGCGGATCGGCATCGGGCTTGGGCCTCATGACCCCGCCTGGCTCGGTGGGGCTCCATTCTCATACAAGATAGGCGCCCGGAGGCTCCTGTGAACACCGCACCCTAACAAAGGCTGCTCAAGGGGGCGTGAAAGAAGATGCATAATCAGCGGAAAGGCGGCTCCCCGCCCCGCCAGAGCAGGCGCGCCATCCGGGATTCCACCAGCCAGCGGGCGGCGACCGCCTCTCCGGGCATGGCTTCGGCCCCGCCGCGAACGAAGGCCGGGGCTGTCGTCCGGCCATCGGCGGCGGGTCGCGCGGACCACCCGGGCTCGATGGCGGTGAGCTCCAGCCGGCGATCCCAGACCACCGGATGACCGGGTGCGAGGTCGAGCGACGGATGCGCCCGCCCCCCGCCGCGCCGCCCATGCACGCCGCCGGGATCGCGCGAAACGGTGACGGTTTCCCCAGCCCGCACGAAGTGAGCGCCCCCCAGAGCGGTATGGCCGTCCCGACCAAGCCGCAGCAGAAGTCCCTTCGCCGCTTCTTCGGGAATGTCGCGGGTCCGCGCGCCGACAGCGACGGCAAGAGCCGCAAGGGCAACGGCGCCGCCCTCGAAGCTCAGCAAACGCGCATGGAACGAGGCGACGCCCGCGTCATGGCGAATGAACATGGCGGCGGCCACCCGCGCGAGGCGATGGGACCTGGTTGCGACTACCCCTGCGGCGCGGGCCGCGTCGACCAGATCATCCGTTGCATCGGTGTCCTGAAGCTCCCGGCGCGCACGCACACGCGCGTAGCGTTGCGACGTGTTGGATGGGTCCTCGATCCATGGGATGCCCTCGGCGCGCAGATGCGCCCGCAAGGCCTCGCGCGACAGGTCCAGCATGGGCCGCGCAATCCAGAGGTCGCGCCCTTCCGGCCAGACCGGCGACGGCGACAACGCCGCCATGCCCGCCAGACCCAACGCGTGACTGCCGGCTAGACGGCGCATGAGGATGGTTTCGGCCTGATCGTCGCGCGTCTGGCCAAGATAGAGGACGGACGCGCCGCGCTCACGGGCGAGCGCCGCCAGCGTTTCGTGGCGGGCATTGCGAGCGGCTTCCTGCGATCGTTTTTCGCCGCGCGGCCACTGCAGGCGCATCACCACCGGCTCGGCGCCCAGGTCCCTCGCAATATCCGCCGCTTCGCGCGCCTCCGCAGCAGACTCTGACCGCAGAGCATGATCCACGATCGCCGCAATGCGGGGTCGATCCGGCGCGACCGCGCCAAGCAGATGCAGAAGCGCCAGAGAGTCTCCGCCGCCGGAGACGCCCACAAGCAGCGGGCCCCGGGCTTTCAGCGCGACGGACGCCGCCGCCGCAACGTCAGCGGCGAGGCTGTGCGCCGGCTTTGGGGGCGCCGGCCTTGGGGATGCCGGCGGGGGGCGTTGCAGCCGGTCGGGAGGTGATGAAGGCGGCATAGGTCTCAAGCGCCGCACCCCAGGTTTCGAGGTGCAGGCGCAGACTATCCGCAGAAAGCCCGCCTTGCAGGCTGATATCCATCTGCAGGGCCGGATCGCCATCCGGGTCGAGGAAAGCGCGGGCGAACCGGGTGCGGTTGTTCCAGCCGTTGATCCGCTCCAGCGGGATCCGTTGGCCGCCGCTGAACCCGGCATAGAGTTCGATATCGGTGCAGCCGCCTCCGGAGGAATTCCAGTTGCCGATGAAGGCCTGGAACGGAAGCGTCTCGATCCGGCCGAGCACGGAGGTCTGGCGGCCTTCCGTCTTCACCTCGGCGGTAAAGCCTGCGCGCTGAAGCGCGGCGACCAGCCCGTTCGCGTCCGTCGAGGAGATCAGGTTGACTGAAGCGGCCCGCGGCGGAGGCGCGCGGCCTATGGCTTCATCGGTCACGACCTGCGCCGAAACCGGCGCGGCGACGAGGGCGGTCGCTAGCGCGAGCGCGATCAGGCGCATGGTCTGCTCCTTTGTGAAAATCGTGCGCCTCAGCGCGCCGGGCACTGTGCGGCGCGGGCTTCGTTGACGGCGAGCGTGCGGATTGCTGCTGTGGCGGTGGGATACTTGGCCGGCAGGTCACGGAACGTCGCGCAGGCCTGGGCCGTCTGACCCATTCCCTTCAGCGAGATACCGAGGCGGACCCACGCGTCGGGCGCACGCGGCGACGTGGGCGACTTGCGCAGGAATTCGACGAACGTGGCCGCCGCATCGCTGTGGTGGCCGACAACGATCTGCGTACGGCCGAGAAAGTAGCGCGCTTCTGGTGCGTCCGGCGAGTCGGGATGTGAGCGGAGGAAACTCGTGAGCGCCGCTTCCGCTTCGGGCCAGCGCGTAGCATCCAGAAGTCGACGCGCTTCGCGGAAGGCTTGCGCCGCGTCACCGGGCGCGACTTGCGCAGGCAGGGTGCCGAGCTGTCCCGCGGCGGAAGGTGGCGGCGTGACGGTCTGCGCGCGCGGCGCGGCGTAAGGCGTCGGAATCACGACGGTCTCAGCGGGCGCGGCCTCGGCGACCGGCGGCGGCGCGCTTTCAGCGGTCTGCCGCTGCAGGCGCGCGTTTTCGTTGCGCGCACGCCGCAAATCCATCGAGAGGCGTTCATTATCAGCGGTGGCTTCGCGCAGCAGCGCCTCGAGTTCGTCCACGCGCGACTGGAGACGCGTGAGATTCTCACTCGCCGCCGGCGCGCTCGTCACCGACTGCGCATGTGGGGCGGACGTGAAGGCGACCGTCGCTGCGAGAGCGACGGCCGCGATCCGGATGGTCTTGAACATCATGGCGCGCATCTAGGGGTGCGCTTGGACCAAAATGCGGCGTTAGCTGACGGCGCCTGACACGAGTTGCGTGTGAGCGTTGCGGTTGAGCGAGTGCGCTTCTTCCGTCTGACGCGGATCAAGCGGGCGCTCCTTGCCGTAGGAAACCGTCTCTACGCGCCCGGCAGGGACGCCGAGGCCGACGAGGTATTCCTTGGCCGAGGCCGCCCGGCGCGCGCCGAGCGCGAGATTGTATTCGCGGGTGCCGCGCTCATCGGCGCTGCCGGCGAGGAGCACGCGCACCGTCGGGTAGCGGCGGAGCCACGCTGCCTGCTTTTCGAGCGTGGCGCGCGCTTCCGGCGAGAGGTCGTAGCGGTCGTAACCGAAGAACACGCGCTCCCCGACCGTGACACGGAAGTCATCGAGCGAACCCGGCAGCGGGCCCGACGGCAGCGGGGTCGGCGTCGGCGCAGGCGCGGTCACCACCGGCGGGGTCGGCGCGGGCGCTTCCTCGACCTTAGGCTTGCTGGCGCAGGCGGCCATCACGGCGACCAGGGCGAAGGCGGCGACTTTGGCGATGGTGCGCATGGCGAGAACGGCTCCTTGTGGGCGCCGCGCGTCGCGGCATTTAGGCGATAACAGCCCAGAACTGTGCGGAAATTTCGGCAAACCCGTCCTAAAGTTCCCTTTGTTCCGGTAACCAATAAGCAGCGGAACATGACACCCGCAACCGCTTGGGTTAACGCCGCCGCCCTCGCCGGGGTCCCGCGCAATGCTATATTTCCGACATTCGCCGACCGACGGCGACAGGAGCCCGCCCGTGCATTACCTCCATACCATGGTCCGAGTCCGCGACCTTGATGCGTCCCTAGACTTCTACTGCAACAAGCTGGGCCTGAAGGAGATGCGGCGCTCGGAGAGCGAGGCGGGGCGCTTCACTCTCGTGTTCCTCTGCGCGCCCGGCGACGAAGCGCATGTGCTCAAGGGCGGCTCGCCCATGCCCGGCCCGATGGTGGAGCTGACGTACAACTGGGACCCCGAGGACTATCAGGGCGGCCGCAATTTCGGCCACCTCGCCTATGCTGTCGATGACATCTACGCGAGCTGCCGCCAGTTGATGGACGGAGGCGTCACGATCTCACGCCCCCCGCGCGACGGCCGCATGGCGTTCATCCGCTCGCCGGACGGCATTTCGGTGGAGCTGTTGCAGAAGGGCGACCCCCTGACGCCGGCGGAGCCGTGGGCGAGTATGGCGAATACCGGAGTCTGGTAGCTCACTATCCAACTGGTTAACGGCGCCCGGAATACGACTCCGGCGGAAACCTTTTGTTAACCACGCCGCGCAATCGTTCCGGCATGGGAACGATCTTCATCCACTTCCATCCCCATGATCTGTTCGCCGCCGAGATCATCGCCGGCGCGCTGGTGGATTGCGGCGACGTCATTCTACGACCGCATGCGCCGACGGCGCTGCTTCCCCCTACGCCGGAGCGTCTCGCGGTGGACTGGCACGTCGTGTTGTGGACCACGAACGGCATGTCGATTTCTTCGTTGCGGCATCTCATCCACGAACTCGCGCGGCTGCGCGGCCCCGTGATGGTATTGTCCTATGAAGATAACATCGCCCCGGAAGACCTCCGCCGCGACCAGCAGTTTCCGCTCTTCGATCGCGGTGTTGACTGGCGCGTCTATCGCGCCGGCTTGCGACAGCGCCTGCGCTACGCGGTGGAGACCTACCCGAGGCAGGAGCGCGTCGACAGTCTCGTGCTCGCCGCGCGCAATCTCGATCAATCCGTGCAGGCGCTGTTTGCGAGCCGCTTCGTGCTGCCGGGGCTGATCCTGTTCGGCGTCTTCATCTGGACGCTGCGCTGACGTCAGATATCCTTTGCGCTCGCGATCTCAAATTCGCGCATGTTGCGATCGCCGATCCCCGCCTCCGCCCAGCTGTCGCGCCAGAGCTGCATGTGCGGCATGTGGCGGTGCGCCTCGCGGGCTTCCAGGTCACGGAAGACCTCGAAGATATGGACGAGATGATCGTCGTTCACGTCGAAGGCGAAGCTGTAGTCGAGGCACCCCGGCTCCGCGCGCGATGCAGCGACGATGGCGCGGATGTGCGGGAGTGCGGCGTCACGCTTGCCGGGGGTTATGCGGATGGTGCCGGCGAGGAGGATCATTTGAGCCACGCGGTCAGATACCGGCGACGTTGCTCATACGCGCTGATGTCGTCGGCGCGGGTGAGCGTCATGCCGATGTCGTCGAGACCTTCGAGCAATTTGAGTTTGCGGCCCGGATCGATCTCGAAGGTGAAGACCTTGCCCGAAGGCGACGTCACCGACTGCGCGTACAGGTCGACGGTGAAGAGGCTGTTGCCCCCGCCCGCCTGATCCGCGAGCTCGTCGCACGCCTCCTGCGGCAGGACGATGGGCAGGATGCCGTTGTTGAAGCAGTTGTTGAAGAAGATGTCGGCAAACGAAGGCGCGATCACGCAGCGCAGGCCGAAATCGTCGAGCGCCCACGGCGCGTGCTCGCGCGAGGAGCCGCAGCCGAAATTCGGCCCCGCGATGAGGATGTTGGCGCCCTGGAAGGTCGGCCGGTTGAGCACGAAGTCGGGCTTGGGGTTTCCCTCCCCGTCGAAGCGCAGATCGTAGAAGAGGCCTCGGCCGAGTCCCGTACGCTCCACGGTGGCGAGGAACTGCTTCGGGATGATCTGGTCGGTGTCGATGTTCGCAATCGGCAGCGGCGCAGCGACGGCGTGGAGGCGGGTGAAGGGTTTCATGGTCAGATTCCAATCAACAGCGTCGGCACGCCGCATGTGCCGTCGCGGACGGTGAAGACGCGCGTGCCGTCGCGGCGGCCCTTGCGGATTCCCGAGACGTTCACGCCGGCAGCACTGATGCGTGCGTGGGCGGCGTCGATGTCGCCGGTGCGCCAGGTGAAACCCCATGGGCTGTCGGGCGCGTCGGACACGCCGGCTTTCGGGTCGTGCGCGACTTCGACGATCATGTCGCCGCAGCGGAAGAACATCAGCCGCGCATTCCACTCCGGCGCCGTGCGGTCGAGTCTGAGATCAAGGCCGAGCTTGGCGCCGTAATTCGCGAGCGCGCGATCGGGCGCGGCCGTGCGCACGACGACATGATCGAGAGCGGTCACGCCGGAGGGCGTTTCCATCGCCGAGCGCGGCCAGGGTTTGTCGTCGGGTTTCTGCTCGATGAGGAAGGTGTTCACGCCCGCAAACGCGGTGGAGAACATGCGCCAGTAGCGCTTGTCCTTCGTCTCGATATGCGTCGAGCGCAGCGGGTGCGGATCGGTCGCCTTCACGCCGCGCCGCGTGAGCAGTTTGTGACAGGCGTCGAGATCCGGCGTCGCATACGCAAACGCCCAGATGCCCTCGCCATGAGCATCGAGATGGGCCCTCGCCATGTCGCCCGTAAAGCCCGGCCCCGTCGGGCAGATGATGTCGAGGGCCATGTTGTCGAGCTGGAACCAGACATGCTCGGCGCCGCCGTCGCCGCCATGCCAGTTTGGCTTGCAGCCGAGGAGCGCACTGTACTGCGCGGTCGCGGCGGGCAGATCGCGTACGATGAGCGCGACGTGATCGAGGGCGGTGATCATGTGTACCTCCGCGCATCGACGAGCTTGCCCTCAAGCGCCGCCGCCGCCGCCATTGCCGGCGACACCAGATGCGTGCGCCCGCCGCGTCCCTGCCGGCCTTCGAAGTTGCGGTTGCTCGTACTCGCGCAGCGCTCTCCCGGCGCGAGCTTGTCGGGGTTCATGCCGAGGCACATGGAGCAGCCGGGTTCGCGCCATTCGAAACCGGCGTCGATGAAGATGCGGTCGAGGCCCTCGGCTTCCGCCTGCTCGCGCACGAGACCGGAGCCCGGCACCACCATCGCGCGCACCCCGTCGGCGACGTGTTTGCCCTTCGCGATCGCCGCAGCGACGCGCAGGTCCTCGATGCGCGAATTTGTGCACGAGCCGATGAACACGCGCTGCACGGGCAGGCCCTCGAGCTTCTGCCCCGCTTCAAGCCCCATATAGGCGAGCGCGCGCGCCGCGACGTCGGCCTTCACGGAATCAGTGAAGCTCTTCGGATCGGGCACGACATCGTCGATCCCTGCGCCCTGCTCCGGGTTCGTGCCCCACGTCACGAACGGCGCGAGCGTTGAAACATCAATGTCCACCACCACGTCGAATGTCGCATCGGCATCGCTCTTCAGCGTCTTCCAGTAGAGCAGCGCCTCCTGCCACGCGCCGCCCTTCGGCGCTGCCACGCGGCCCATGAGGTACGCAAACGTCTTGTCATCCGGCGCCACGAGGCCCGCGCGGGCGCCCGCTTCGATGGACATGTTGCAGATCGTCATCCGCGCTTCCATCGAGAGCGCCCGGATCGCCGAGCCTGCATATTCGATGACGTAGCCCGTGCCACCGCTCATCCCGATCTTCGCGATCAGCGCGAGCACCATGTCCTTCGACGTCACGCCCGGCTGCAGTTCGCCCTCGAACCGCACCAGCATGTTCTTCGCCTTGCGCGAGCGCAGCGTCTGGGTGGCGAGCACATGCTCGACCTCGCTCGTGCCGATGCCGAAGGCGAGCGCACCGAGCGCGCCGTGCGTGGAGGTGTGGCTGTCGCCGCACACGATCGTCATGCCCGGCTGCGAACGTCCCTGCTCGGGGCCCACCACATGGACGATGCCGTTGCGCAGATCGCCCATCGGGAAATACTCGATGCCCGCTTCCGCAACGTTCGCCGTGAGCGTTTCCAGTTGCAGCCGCGCTTCGGGATCTTCCACGCCCTCAAGCCCAGCCGCCTGGTTTTCCGTCGGCGTGTTGTGATCGGCCACCGCAAGCGTGAGATCGGGGCGACGCACGTGACGTTTTGCGACCTTCAGGCCCGCGAACGCCTGCGGGGTCGTCACCTCATGGATCAGGTGAAGATCGATGTAGAGAAGCGCCGACCCGTCGGGTTCGGCGCCGACGACGTGATTGTCCCAGATCTTGTCATAAAGTGTGCGTGCAACCATGGCCGGGATGTACGGTGTAACCCGCCGGCTTCGCAACCATGACTGGTCGCCCAAGCAATCAGTCGCAGCCGTCGCGACGGC
>JAWXBS010000197.1:0-3726 GCA_034440275.1 Alphaproteobacteria bacterium | reverse complement strand
TGGTGAGGCCGGCGAAGCCGCCAAAGGCGAGACCGGAGGCGAGGGCGGAGAAGCGGCGCCAGCGGTTCCCGCCGCAGCGGGCGGCGAGGCCGGAGAAGCCGGCGCCAGCACCGCGTACGCGGGTCTCGATCCGGCGGCGACGAGCGCTCTGCGGCTGCAGCACCTGAAGGGCTTCCTGCTCGTCGCGCAGAGGGAAGCCGAAGCGGGCCGCGCGGCGGAAGCGGGCGCGCTCGTCGGTCAGGGCGTTCTCGAAGTGCACGCCCCGGCGCCGGACGCATTCGCGGGCCTCGACATGGCGCCGCTCAATGCGGCGTCGAACGCGCTCATGGATGCCAAACCCGAGGGCGCAGGCGCTTTGCAGGCCGCCATCGACGCTGTGTCGGCGAAGCAAGGTCCGGCGGACGCCGAGCTTGTGCGTCGCATGCTGAAGATCGCGAGCGGGCTGTACTCGGGCGTCGTTGCGAACGGCGTGGTCGATCCGATCGAGTATCAGCACAGCCTCGGCGCGGCGCTCGCGGCGCAGGATGCGTTCACACGCGCGGAAGCGGCGCTGACGGCGAAAAACCCGCGCCGCGCGACGGAAGTGAAGACCGAACTGCAACGCCTGGTCGCGCTGTGGCCGTCCGCCGCCGCGCCGGTCGCGCCGACGCCGCCGGCGCAAGTGGCCGCACAGGCATCGCGGGTGGAGCTCGCGCTCTACGGCCTCTAGGCGCGGTATTCCGAAGCGTTGTTGTCGACGAAGGCGGCATTTGCCTAGCGCAGTTTTGCCCCCGCCTCATCGTAGAGGAACGGCAGGAACGCGAAGCGTTCGCCGCGCGTCACGCGCGTGGCCTCGTGCAGCAGGCTGCAGCCGAACACCACCGCGCCGCCCGTGGGCGCACGAAACGTGCGCTGGCCGAACTCGGGAAAGCGCAGGTCGCCGCCGTCATAACCCTCGGCGTTGAGATTGATGGTGACGGCGAACTTTCGGTGCGCGGTGCCGCGGGTGGTGTTGTCGCGATGCGGATTGAAATGGCCGTCTTCATCAGCGGCGTAGCGCGCGACGATGTAGCGTTCCATCCGCGTGGCGCGCCAGCCGAACGCGCGCTCGACCATCGGGATCAGACGTTCGCGCACGCGCGCCTGCGTCTCGAGGCGCAAGGCTTCGTCGTCGATGGTAGCGTCGTTGCGACTTTTGAAGCTGTGATCCAGCACGGCGACCGTGCGGCCGTCGACTTCGCGCATGAAGCCCGACGGCTGCGGCGTGGCGTTGTGAAAGTACGCGATGAGGCGCGCGCAGAGTTCCGGCTCGAAGATGCGCGGCGCGATGAGCACAGGCGGGTGATCGGTGATCGGCGGATCGGCGTCTGCACCCAGACGCGCTGCAAGGCGATCAAAAATATCGCAGCCCTGCGCGATCGGCGCGATGTCGGTCACGCGCAACGTGCGATCCAGCAGCAGCACGAAAGGGCGGTAGGCGGTGTCGCCGTCGCGGGCGGCGCCGAACGCGCGACTCACGTTGCGGTCATAGTCGCGGAAGTACCGAAGGCCCGGCAGTTCGGTGACGAGCAGGCTTTCTTCCGCGGGATCGACGCCCACGCCGAAGAAGCTCGCCGCGCGATCATCGAAGAGCGTGCGTCTTGCCCGGAGGGTGTTGACGAAAGTCGCGACCTGCGGGGCGCGCAGTGAGCCGAGAAACGCCAGCAAGATCCAGCGACCGGCGGCGGTGTGAAACTGGTAGCGCGGGTTGACATCGGTCGGCGCGGCGAACCACGGGACGGGCGCGCCGATGGGCAGCGGCGATGGAAAATCGCCGCCCGCGCTCAACGCGAGCCCCCAGGGACCCAGAGCACGTCGCCATCGGCGCGGTTGGCCCAGCGCGCGGCGACGAAGAGGAAATCCGAGAGGCGGTTGGCGTAGCGGAGCGCGTCGGCGGAGACGCGTTCGTCGGGATCGTTCATCAGCTGCGCGATGACGCGCTCGGCCCTGCGGCTCGTCGCGCGCGCGACGTGCAGATGCGCACACAGCGGGCGTCCGGCGGGAAGAATGAAAGACGTCAGCGGTTCGAGATCGGCGTTGAGCTTGTCGATGTCGTTCTCGAGCGCCGTCACCTGGCTCGCCTGGATTCGCAGCGCTTCGAACGGCAGCGGCTTGTCGCGCTCCGGCGTGGCGAGATCGGCGCCGAGATCGAAGAGTTCGTTCTGGATGCGCGCAAGCACCGTATCGAGCGCAGGCTCCTCGCCCGCATGCAACCGCGCGACCCCAAGGGTTGCATTGGTCTCGTCCACCGCGCCGTAGGCTTCGACGCGCAAATCCCACTTCGCGACCTCCTCGCCGGTGGCGAGGCGCGTGCGGCCGCCGTCGCCGGCGCGGGTGTAGATCTTGTCGAGACGGACCATCAGTTCACGAAGTGATCCTTGAAGTAGAGCGCCGCGCAGAGAACGAGGATCGCCACGAACTGCGCCGCAACCCGCAGGCGCATCATCCGGTTCGACCAGGAGCGACCGAAGTCGCCGCCACGGAAGAGGGTATAGATCCCGAAGCAGAGCACCAGGAACACCACCCCGACCGCGATCGGGATCAGATAGGTGAAGATCGTATTCATGGTCTAACTTGGTACTCCCGCCCGGCCCGCGCAGCTACTGGACGCGCGGCCGCGTGACGGCTGGTCGCAATGTGCGCTTGTCACTCAGCCATGCAAAAACGGGATTTAGTCCCATGCGCACGTTCATTGAACGCGTTCAATGAACGCGGTATACCCAAAACTGACTGCCGCGACTGATTCCGCGGCGTGGAGGTAAGTGGTGGAACAATCCCTGAAGCGCGGGACGCCCGCAGACGCGGCGACCGCAGCGGCGGAACTACGACAGCTTGTCGAGGACATGCTGGAAGTCAGTGCCGACGGACGGAAACTGGCGGTGGAGCTGGCTCACTCGATCCGTGAAATCGTGAACCTCCAGTGCGACGCCATCGACGCGCGCGCGAAACTCATTCTCGACAAGGCCAACGGCCTCGCCGAGAACGGCTGAGGAAACCCGATGCGGCTAACGTTTGATCGCCGCATCGAGGCCCCGCCGTCGATGATGCGCGCATGAGCGAACGGCCGACGGACGGGAGCCGTCGCCGCGAGCGGCAAAAAGCCATGACCCGCAATCGCGTCCTCGACGCGGCGCGCGTGCTCTTCGCGGAGCACGGCTACGAGTCCGTCACCATCCGCATGATCGCCGACGAGGCGGGCATCGCCGTGGGCTCGGTGTTCACGACACTTCACTCGAAGTCGGATGTACTGTCGTCGATCGTGGTCGAGGAAATAGAGAAGCAGTGCGATGAGGCGGACGCCGCGCTTGCCGGCGTCAAAGGCTGCGTGCCGCGCCTTCAAGCCCTGTTTGCGATCCTCTACCGCCACCACGACCGCCACGGCGCGCTGCTCCCGCAGGCGCAGTCGCACTCTTGGGTGCGCCCGCGCGAGGCGGAACTCGCCGTGCGCCGGTCGCTGGTTCCCACCTTCAAGCGCATCGAGCGCCTGCTCATGGACGGCGAGGACGCCGGCGAGATCGCGCCGGGCAGGGATCTGCGGCTCATCGCTCAGATGCTCTATGCCTGCTACATCGCCAACTACCGGGGCGCGGCGTTCGACGGCCTGTCCGCCGAGGACATGATCGCGACGATGGATCGCCAGATCACCGTGCTTGTGGGCAGCCAGCAGGTCTGAAGGGCGCCGGCCCGGCGGCTGGGCTAGTCTTTGAC
>JAWXBS010000196.1:0-20032 GCA_034440275.1 Alphaproteobacteria bacterium | reverse complement strand
TCTTGGATCCGTTGATCACATAGTGGTCGCCCTGTCTTTCGGCCCGAGTCGAGATGCTGGCGAGGTCGGAGCCCGCGCCGGGTTCGGAAAATCCCTGGCACCACATGTCGTCGCCCCACAGTATCGCGGGCAGGTAGCGTTGGCGTTGCGCCGGGGTCCCGCATTCGATGATCAGCGGGCCGATGCTGCGTAGCCCGCTCGCAAACAGTAGCGGCGCATCATTCAGCGCGCACTCACGATCGAACAGGAAGCGCCGCCGCGCCGACCAGCCAGCCCCGCCCCACTCGACCGGCCAGGCCGGTGCGATCCAGCCACGCGCGTGCAGGCGGCGATGCCAGAGGCGGCAGGCGTCCATGTCCGCATGTACGCCGAGCGTCGCACGCCCGGCCTCGCGTAGGTCCGCCGTCAATGCTGTATCGAGGAAGGCTCGCACTTCGGCGAGAAATGCATCGTCGCCGGTTGCGGCTTCCCTCAGGTCGGCTCCGGACGCTGTTGCAGCGGCTTCCATGTTGACGCTCCAGGCGCCGTTTGTCGCCGCTGCCGAAAGCTAGGGCCGGAGCGATCTTTGCCCATTGATGCGCATCAATGGTCGCGTCGAGTTCGCCGGACGCGCGAAGGGGGAGGCCCCCGAACGCGACATCGGCGTGGATCGCGACAACTTGCCCGCTGCCCCGCCGCCAACGATTGACCTTGGTCAAGCCTGGACGCTGACGCGCGTGTCACTTTTTGCGGGTCCTAACAGGGGAGCTGTCATGATCAATGCACGCATACTCGCATTCACACTTCTCACTGCCGCCGCAGCGTTCGCCGCGCCGGCGCAGGCCGGCGTTCTCGACAATGTCCAGGTGAAGGTCGGCGTGTCCGGCGTCCTGCCGGAGGAGAGCGCCGACATCTCTCTCATCGGTGGCGACGTCGACATCTCGGACGAATATGTGCCGACGCTGCAGCTGGAGTACTTCTTCACCAAGAACATCTCGGCAGAACTCCTCTGCTGCGCCGCGCAACACGACGTCGGCGCGGTGCAGACGGCGCTGGGAACTGTCAATCTGGGTCAGGTTACCCACTTTCCGCCGACGGTGACGCTGAAGTACCGGTGGACCAATCTCGGCCGTGTGGAACCCTATGTCGGCGCCGGCGTGAACTACACGCACTTCTTCAACGAGAAGCTGCCTGCGGGCGGGCCCGTCACCTCCATCTCTTACGACGACTCCTTCGGCGGGGCGTTGCAGGCGGGGGCGGATATCCGGCTCGACGATCACTGGGCGGTGAACCTCGACGTGCGCAAGATCTGGATCAACACGGACGTCACGATCTTCGCGGGCCCGACGCGCATCGACGCTGACGTGGATATCAACCCGTTGGTGACCACCATCGGCGTGGGCTACCGGTTCTGAAAACCGGTGCGATGCGGCGGTCGAGGACTGCGACCGCCGCGTTGCCGATCTCTCCCAGTCCTCCCATCCAGTAAATTATGCAGAGCACCGGCGCCCGAATCGCCGGTGCTCTCTAATTTTGGCAGGTCGTGACGCCGAACAATGCCGGCCCTTTTCTCGGCGCTCGCGTGTGTGTCGTCGACGATCAGGCGCGCGGTGGCGGGAGGTCGTCGTCATCCAGAAGGATGCGATGCGCGGCGCCTTCGAGATCCTCGTACTGGTTTGCACGCAGGCTCCAGAGAAACGCGGCAAGTCCCATCGCGCCCAGCGAAAGGGCGGCAGGGATCAGATAGGCTATGATGTCCATGAGCGCATTCCCTGCAGCCTGAGCGCATTGACCGTCACCATCAGGGAAGAGCCCGCCATGGCGAGCGCCGCGATCAATGGCGTGACGTATCCGAGCGCCGCGATCGGCACGGCGATGGCGTTGTAGAGCGCCGAGAAGGCGAGGTTCTCGGTGATCCGCTTCTGCGCGGCGCGCGCGGTGTCGATGGCGTCGACGAGCGGGGCGAGATGCGCGCCGGTGAAGACAATATCGGATGCCGCCTGGCTCACTTCCACGGCCGTTCCCGGTGAAGCGGACGCATGTGCTGCCGCGAGCGCGGCCGCGTCATTCAGGCCGTCGCCGACCATGAAGACCTTGCGACCCGCCGCCCGAAGCGTTTCGAGGTGCGCAACTTTTTCCGCTGGCCGTGTGTCCGCCACCCATCTCGTTACGCCAGCAGCGCGCGCGGCCTCCGCCACCGCGACGGTGCGGTCGCCAGACAGCACCTCCACAGCCAGACCGCGCTGTTGCAGCGCCTGAATCACGGCTTTCGCGTCAGGGCGCAACTCATCGACGAACGACATGCGCACCGGCGCCGCGTCGCCATGTGCGAACCAGAGTTCTGCGGCATCGTCGTCGCTTTCGGGTGCGTCTGGTGCGGAGAAGGCGCGGCGCCCGAGCCTTGCGTGCACGCCGTCGATCTCGCCAGCGACGCCCTCGCCCGGAAATTCCTGCGGCGACTGCGCTGGCTTGCCGGGACCTGCGGCCTCCACAAGCGCGCGGGAGAGGGGGTGACGCGAGCAGCGCGCGAGCGCAGCGGCCGTGCGCAACAGGTCTGCGTCTAGCGCTGTGGCGAGATGCGGTTTGCCGAGGGTGAGCGTGCCTGTCTTGTCGAGCACGACGGTATCGATCTGCGCCAGCCGCTCCAGCGCGTCGCCGGATTTCACCAGCACGCCGCGTTTGAACAGCCGCCCCGTCGCCACGACCTGCACGGCGGGCACGGCGAGACCGAGCGCACAAGGGCAAGTGATGATCAATACGGCGACGGCGTTCATCAGCGCGCCGTGCACACCGATCTCTGCCATGCCTGTGATGCCGAAGCGCGCAAGGATTTGCGGGCCGAAGGTCCAGCCGAGAAACGTCGCTGCGGCCAGGGAATGAACGACGGGGACGTAGAGCGCGACGGCCTTGTCGGCGATGCGTACGAAACGCGCGCGGCCTTGTTCGCCGATCTCGATGAGGCGCGCGAGCTGCGCGACGAGAGAGGACTCCACCGGGGCCGTGACGCGCAGCGTCAGTGGCCGCGTGAGATTGATCGCGCCCGCGTGCACGGTGTCGCCCACCCGCGCCGGTACGGGCAGCGTCTCGCCGGTGAGCATGGCGCAATCGAACTCGGAGACGCCGTCGAGGATCACGCTGTCCACCGGCACGCGGTCGCCGGCGGCGAGCGAGATGGTGTCGCCCGTGCGCAGGGACTTCGCGGCCACGGCGCGCGCGACGCCGTCTTCGGCGATGCGGACAGCAGTCGTCGCCTGCATGGCGAGAAGGTCGCGCGCCGCCGTCCGCGCCTTTTCGCGCAAGCGGTGGTCGAGGTATCGCCCCACCAGCAGCAGGAACAGCAGCATGCAAACGCTGTCGAAATAGGCGTGGTGTCTGCCCGTGGCGGTCTCGAAAAGGCTCATGCCCAGCGTGAGCACGACGGCGAGCGAGATCGGCACGTCCATGTTCGTGCGTCCGCGACGGAGTGCTGCAAACGCGGAACGGAAGAAGGGTTGCCCCGCGTAGAGCGCCGCGGGAACAGCAACGATGGCGGACCACCAGTGCATCATGGTGCGGGTTGATCCGCCCATGTCCTGATCTCCGGTCCAGATCGGCACGGAGAACATCATGACGTTCATCGAAGCGAAGGCCGCAACCGCAAGTGCGCGCAGCAGCCGCCGTCCTTCCTCGTCGATCTGCTTCTGCCCCTCTGCGGGATCGAAGGCGGTGGCGGCGTAGCCTGCGTTGGCGACGGCATCCGTGATTGCGCGTGGTTCTATCCTGCCGCGCGTCCAGGTCACGCGCAGGCGACCGGTCGACAGATTGAGGCGCGCATCCCGAACGCCGGGAAGGGCGAGCATGGCGCCCTCGATCTTGCGGATGCAGCCGGCGCAACGCGCGCCTTGAACAAGCAATTCGAGCGCATCGACGCCATCATCGTTGGCGCGTACGAAGGCGGAGGGATCGACGCCCGACGTGGCAGGGGCGGCGACAGAGAGGCCCGAAGGACAACCGATCAGGGCATCGGCGGCGTCTGCCTTCAGCGCGGAGGCGTCCATGTCATCCTCCGCTCGAACTCGAAACGCTCGGGGCGGCGATTGGCCATGCCTTGAAACGTCCACGCGCCGGCTGAAATCGGGCCGACGTCGGCGACATAGACCCCATCACCCAATGCGGTGAAGGCTAAAATGCGGTCGTCGCGCGTCGTAGCGGGGCGGCGTAGTTTGCCTTCAATGGCAAGGCCCTCGATCGGCCGGCCATTGCGGTCCACAAACCGCACCTTGAGCTGTGCTGCGGTGCCCGTTGACGCCATCTCCATGCTGGCGCGCCATCCAAGCGCCGCCTGCGCGGCACGTTCCTCAAGCTTGTCGTTGTAGCGCAGGCCCTGGAGATAGGAGCGCCTCTCGTCCTCGCCGGGGAAGCTGCGGACGGCAACGATGGAGAACGCCACGTTGATGGCGATGATCGCGCCGAAAAAGAGGAGCATGGCCGCGAGAACGTGTGCGCCCTTGAGTTCGTGTCGTGTCGCCGTCCTGGATGTCATTGGGGGTCTCCCGCCATGAAAATAGCGCGTCTCTCGGACGTCTTGCCTGTAGAGGGCTCGACAAGCACGAAGCGGATCTCGTTGGAGCGTTCGGTTGCGGTGTTCGAGGCCAGATAGATGCGCATGCTGGTGACGTTATCGGCGCGCGCGGTCACGATGAGCCCGCCATCCGCAGTGACGGGCAGGGCCATCGCGGAGATCTTTGCGTCCGGCAGACCCGTGACGCGCAGCTCGAGCGTGCGTTCACGCGGCTCCTTGTTGATGACGCGGATCATGTAACCGTTGCGGATGCCGCCATCGGAGAGACGCACGAAGGGCGGACTGCGATCGCGCATGGCGTCGAGGGATAGAGTCGTGCGGTTCAGGAGCGCGTAGAGCATCACGGCGCCGACGATGACGAGGACCGATGTGTAGAGAATGGTGCGCGGCCGCATGAAATTATATACGGGCGCTTCACCGCGCGTGGCTCGCGCCACGTTTTCATAAGAATCGTAGGCGATCAGCCCCTTCGGGCGGCCCACCTTCTCCATCACCGCGTCGCACGCGTCGATGCAGAGCGCGCAGTTGATGCACTCAAGCTGGTCGCCATCGCGGATGTCGATGCCTTGCGGACAGACGGCGACGCACTGGCGGCAGTCGATGCAGTCACCGCGATCGTCCCAGCTGGCGCCCTTCTTGTGCGCTGCGCGCGGCTCGCCGCGCGCGACCTTGTAGGTGACGCTCAGCGCGTGGCGGTCGGTCATCGCCGCCTGGATGCGCGGCCACGGGCACAGATAGGTGCATACCTGCTCGCGCATCGTTCCCGCGAGCGCGTAGGTCGTGAAGGTGAGGATGGCGATGAACAGGTAGATTGTCAGCGAGGCCTCGCCGGTGAAGATCTCGCGCATCAGTGTCGGCGCATCGCCGAAGTAGAACACCCAGGCTCCGCCGGTGAGTGCGGCGATCACGATCCAGAGGATGTGCTTGGAAACCTTCTTGCGCGCCTTGTCGAAACTCATCGGCGCCTTGTCGAGACGCATACGCGCGTTGCGGTCGCCTTCGATCCAGCGTTCGACGTGGATGTAGAGATCGGTCCACACCGTCTGCGGGCACGCGTAGCCGCACCACACGCGGCCGAAGAGGGCCGACGACAGGAAGATGCTGACCGCCGCCAGGATCAGCAGGCCGGTGATGTAATACACCTCCTGCGGCCACAGCTCGATGAAGAAGAAATAGAAGCGACGTCCTTCGAAATCGATCAGCACCGCCTGGTCCGGCGCGCCGGCGCCGCGATCCCATCGGATCCATGGCGTCAGGTAGTAGATCGCCAACAGGACGATCATCGCGCCCCACTTCAGCGTGCGGAAGGGCCCGCCGCTGATTTTGGGATAGATCGGCGTGCGCTTCTTGTAGAGTTCACGCGCCGCCTTGGAGTTTACGGCCTCGACATCAATGCTGATCGAGTCGGGGTTGCCATTGCGACGATCGATGAGCGTCGTTTTGTTGGTCATGGAGTAGCCGGAGCGGGCGTCGCAGGCGCTGTCCCATCCGTCGAGACGGGTTGAGGCGCAGGCTCAGGTTCGCCGCCGCCAAGGCCGTAAACATAAACCGCCAGCGCGCGGATCGTGGCAGGGTCGAGCCGTGTTTCCCACGTGGGCATGACGCCGCCGCGACCCAGTTCAACCTGTTTGCGGACCTCCGCGCGCGTGCCGCCATAGAGCCAGACATCGTCAGCGAGGCTTGGCGCCCCCAGCGCGCGATCGCCCGCGCCGGTTGCGCCGTGACACGCGACGCATTGCTGCTGGAAGATGGCGGCGCCACGGCTGGCTGCTGCTGCTTGTGGCTTTTCACGGGATTGTGCGGGCGACAGCGTGAGGACGTATTCGGTCACGTCGCCGATGTCCTTGGCGCTCATCAGTCCGTCACGGCCATATGCCGGCATGATGGAGATGCGCGTTTCATCGTGCGTCGAGCGGATGCCGACACGCAGCGTGTGCTCGATCTCCTTGAGCGTGCCGCCCCAGATCCACACGTCGTCGGCGAGGTTGGGATAGCCTGGCGCGCCTGCCCCGCCTGCGCCGTGACAGGTGCGGCAGTTGTCGCCAAACGTGGTCTCACCGGCTGCGCGTGCAAACTCGGCAAGCTGGGGATCGGCAACGATCTGCTCGTACGATGCGGTGTTCAATCGCTCGAAGGACGGACCGCGCCCCGCTTGAAGCGACTTGATCTCCGCAGCGACGTTCGCGCGGTCCGAGAAGCCCAGAATGCCAGGCGTGTAGCTGTTCAGCATGGGCCAGGCGGGCATGAGCACCCAGTAGATCGCGGCGACAACGATGCACGCATAGAAGAGATACAGCCACCAGCGTGGCAGGGGCGTGTCCAATTCTCGGATGCCGTCCCACTCGTGACCGGTGGTGCTCGTTCCCGTGAACTCGTCGACGACGTGGTTGTCAGGCTTGGTCATCGTCTTCGTCCTTGGTCAGAGGGGCGCGTGAGGCTTTGTCAAAGGTTTTCCGATTGCTCGGCCACAGGGCATAAATCACCGCCGCCAAAAACAGGATGACCGCGAACGCAAGTCCCCATGTTTCCGCAAAGTGGGAAGCTGCCGCGAATGTCATGGCTTCACCGCTGATTCTCAGGCGCGTCGGCCTGGTAGGTGCTGAAGTCCACGCCGGCGCCAAGCATTTGAAGATAGGCGATCAGCGCGTCCATTTCGGTCAGGCGCGCCGCGTCGCCGTCATAGCTGCGTGGCTTCACCGTCGGGTAGCGAACCTCAAACGCCGTCGCTGCGTCGCTGTCGGGATCGGCCTGGGCGCGGAGATCGGCATCGGCGTTTTCGATTTGCTCCTTGGTGTAAGGCACCTTCAGCATGGCGTTGACACGCAGGTGATTGGTGATGTCGTCGGTGCGCAGGTCCTTGGCGTCAAGGAAAGCATAGGGGGGCATCACCGACTCCGGCACCATGGAGCGCGGATCGGCGAGATGCGCGCGGTGCCATTCGTCCGAGTAGCGTCCCCCGACCCGTGCGAGATCGGGTCCGGTGCGCTTTGATCCCCACTGGAATGGGTGATCGTACATGCTTTCGGCCGCAAGGCTGTAGTGGCCGTAGCGCTCAACCTCGTCGCGCAGCGGACGCACCATCTGCGAGTGGCAGACATAGCAGCCTTCGCGCACGTAGATCTCGCGACCCTTGAGTTCGAGTGGTGTGTAGGGACGCACGCCCTTCACCTCTTCGATGGTGCTCTCGATAAAGAAGAGCGGCGTGATCTGCACGAGGCCGCCAATGGAGACCACCAGCAGGATGCCGACGACGAGGATGAGCGAGTGACGCTCGAACCATTTGTGGAAGTGCCACATCGTGTGCCCCTATTCTGCGGCGACGGCGGCAGGGGCCGCGTTGGGACGGACGGTGACGGCGGCTGGGGCGTCGCCGCGAGCGGTACGCCAGAGATTGTAGGCCATCAGCAGCGCGCCGATGAGGTAGAGCAGCCCGCCGACCGCACGGATGATGTAGTAGGGATGCATCGCCTCGACGCTCTCGACGAAGGAGTATTCGAGGAATCCGAGTTCGTTGTAGGCGCGCCACATCAGGCCCTGCATGACGCCCGCCACCCACATCGAGGTGATGTAGAGAACGATGCCCAGCGTCGCGATCCAGAAGTGCCATTCCACAAGCGCGGTAGAATACAGGCGCTCGCGTTTCCAGAGCCACGGCGTCAGGCAGTAAAGGGCGCCGAAGCTGACGAAGCCGACCCAGCCGAGTGCGCCGGAGTGCACGTGGCCGATGGTCCAGTCGGTATAGTGCGAGAGCGAGTTGACGGCGCGAATCGACATGACCGGGCCTTCGAACGTGCTCATGCCGTAGAAGGCGACCGACACCACCAGCATCCGCAGGACGGGATCGGTGCGCAGCTTGTCCCAAGCGCCCGAGAGCGTCATCAGGCCGTTGATCATCCCGCCCCACGACGGCATCCACAACATGATAGAGAACGTGGCGCCGAGCGTCTGCGCCCACATCGGCAGCGCCGTGTAGTGCAGGTGGTGCGGGCCCGCCCAGATGTAGAGGAAGATCAGCGCCCAGAAGTGGATGATCGACAGGCGGTAGGAATAGACCGGGCGATCCGCCTGCTTCGGGATGAAGTAGTACATGATGGCGAGGAAGCCGGCGGTGAGGAAGAAGCCCACCGCGTTGTGGCCGTACCACCACTGCGTCAGCGCATCCTGCACACCTGAGAAGGCGGAGTAGCTGAAAGAGCCCGCGAACGACACTGGCAGCGCCAGGTTGTTGATGATGTGCAGCATCGCGATCGTCACGATGAATGCCAGATAGAACCAGTTTGCGACGTAGATGTGCTTTTCTTCGCGCTTCCAGATCGTTCCGAGGAAGACGAGAAGGTAGGCGACCCATACGAGCGTAAGCCAGATATCCACGTACCACGACGGTTCTGCGTACTCGCGCCCCTCCGTGATGCCGAGCAGGTAGCCCGTGCCGGCAAGCAGAATGAAGAGCTGGTAGCCCCAGAATACGAACCAGGCCCACGGCCCGCCTGCGAGGCGTGCGCGGCAGGTGCGCTGCACCACGTAGAAGGATGTCGCGATCAGCACGTTGCCGCCGAACGCAAAGATCACGGCTGACGTATGCAACGGCCGCAGGCGACCGAAATTCGTCCAACCGAAGTCCTCGAAGTAGAAGATGGTCGGAAACGAGAGCTGCAGCGCGATGATGACGCCGACAAGCAGACCCGCGATTCCCCAGAAGGTCGAGGCGATGACGCCCGCCTTCACCACGCCGTCCTCGTAGCGCGTGCGGACGGTTTCTTCATTCGGCAGGATGTAGGCGCGTACGAGCGCGAAGATGCCGACCACGAACGCCGCCAGCGCCGTGTACATCTGAATGGCGAAGGGCCCGTCCTGCGTCCGCGCCGCGCCCCAGATGGTCAGCGCCGTCCCGAGGACGAGGATCAGGCCGATGGCGAGCGGCGCATAGCCTACGTCGCTGGTCGTCTGTCGTGAATTCATGCTCCGCTCCCGCTACGCCGCGAAAGCGACGCAAGAACGGTCATGCGCGAGGCTGCCGGAGCAGGCTTTGATTTGACGCAATCCCGCCGCCTGCCGGCCGTGTCATGAAGGTTGCGGCGCTGCGCGAATTGTCGCGCAGCCGGCTTCGACCGGAGCGGTCGTTGCTATGAGGGGGAAGAGGATCTATGGGAAACGCGACTATATTCCGGGCGGCGCTGATGCTGTTGCCGGCAGGCGCGGCATGGATCGCGTTCAGCCAGTCGGCTCAGGCGCATGCGCTGGATGTTCTGCTTGGGCAGGGCGCCTGCGGCAATCTCTTCATGACACCGGATGCTCCGGTGATCCTCGGGCATTGCCTCAACTGTTGGTCAGCTGGCGCGACAGCGGGCGCTGTGGCGTTGTTTGCTGTCCTCACCGTGCGCCGCGTGCTCACGCGACATGAGCGTATCGCCTGAGTGCTACACCGCCCGCGAGTGGCGTGCGGGGTTGTGCTGGTGAAAGTCGTCGAAGGCGCTCGCTATGACGCGGGCGAGGCGGCGAGCCTCGTGCGGGATGGTGAGGTGGTCTCCGCTGGTCACCACCAAGCCGTCCCTTTCAGCCTCCTCGAGTGTTTGAAGCGCCGTCTCGAACGATCGCGCGCCGCCATAGGGTGCGAGATCTACCTCAAAGGCGCAGAGAATGCGCTCGATGATGTCGCGGCGGACCCGGTCGTCGTGACTCAAGGCATAGCCGCGCGAGACGGGAAGCGCGCCCGCGTGCACGAGCCGTGACCATTGGCCGACCTCGGCGTTGTTTTGCGCATAGCCCTGCGGGAGGCTGGAGATCGCGGACGCGCCGAGACCCACCAGAGCGGCACAGTCGTCATCGACATAACCCTGGAAGTTGCGTCGCATGGTCCCATCCTCTGCCGCGCGTGCAAGGGGATCCTCCGCGCGTGCGAAATGATCGAGACCGATCTGCACATAGCCCGCGTCACGCAGCACCTGAGAGACGGCGTCGGCTTGCGCGCTGCGTTCCGCCAAGCCGGGAAGGCTATCGGCGTCCATGAGGCGCTGGCGCGCCTTGAACCAGGGGACATGCGCGTAGCCGAATACCGAAAGCCTGTCGGGGGCCATGCCGACGGCGATGCGCGCGGACGTTCGCGCGTCTTCGACGCTCTGGTGCGGCAGTCCGTACATGAGGTCGAAGCTGATCCCGGCAACGCCTGATTGACGTAGCATTGCGACCGCGCGCGCCACGGTTTCAACAGGCTGAAGGCGCCCGATGGCCTGTTGCACATGCGGGTTGAAGTCCTGGACGCCGAGCGAGGCGCGTGTAACGCCATGTCGCTGGAAGGCCGCCACGTGTGCCGGCGTCAGCGTGCGCGGATCGATCTCGATGGCGTGCTCGGCAAGTGCGCCGAGATCAAACGTCTGGCGGAGAGAGTCGAATACGGCGTCAAAATCATCTGACGTGAGGATGTTGGGCGTACCGCCGCCCCAGTGGATGCGGTGCGCCGGGTTCTTGCCCAAAATGGCTCCGACCAACGCAATCTCGGCCTTCAGCGTTGTCACATAGTCCGTTACTGGTTCGCGTCGTCGCGCGGCCTTCGTATTGCACCCGCAATACCAGCAGATGTCGCGGCAGAACGGGACGTGCAGGTAGAGCGAGAGCGGCAGGCCCACAGCGCCGACGTCTGCAAGCCAGCCTGCATAGGTCGCGCCGGTCACAGCGGAGGTGAAATGCGGGGCGGTGGGATAGCTTGTGTAGCGCGGCAGACTGCGTTCCGCGTAGGGGGCATGGCGTTCATCCATGCCCCATGCTTCAGCGCCGGACGGATGCTCACCTTGACCATGATCAAGTGTGGCGGGACCGCGCTCGTAGGAGATGCGTCACTCCGTCTGCGTAGAATCCCTTAGGGACATGATCGGAATTTCTGGGTCGCGCCGCTCCGCCTAGTCAGGAGGCACGCAAATCAGGGAGCGTGACATGGCGACGCTGGCAATGCAGGACGACTACCAGACGATCCGGGCGGTTCCGGCGGGCGCGGGGCTCGATCTGATCAGGCTGGCGCCGGAGGTGGTGGCGCACGGCACAATCGTGCCGGTGGCGCGCGAAGCCGCCATCTTTGTCCAGGAAGACGAAGTGGCTCACGTCTATAAGGTCGTCTCCGGCGCAGTGCGCGTCACGCGCCTACTGACGGACGGTCGCCGTCACATCGTTGCGTTCTATTTCGCGGGCGAGCTGTTCGGGCTCGAAGCAGGCGACACGCACCAGTTCTCCGCCGAAGCGGTCGTGGCATCGCGGATCGCCTTCGTGCGCCGTTCGGCGGTCGCGACCGAAGCCGAAAACAGCGACAGCGCCATCTGGGTTGTGTGGCGGCTTATGGCGAAGGAGCTCGCGCGCGCGCAGGAGCATGCCCTCGTGCTCGGCCGCCTCAGCGCCGCGGAAAAGGTGAGCGCATTCCTGCGCGACATGGCCGTCCGCACCGGCTGCAACAACGCGATTGATCTGCCGATGTCGCGCACCGACATCGCCGACTATCTCGGCCTCACCATCGAAACCGTCTCCCGGACGCTGACGCTCATGGAGCGGCAGGGCGCAATACGGTTCTCCGGCGCGCGCCACATCGACCTGCAAGGCGGTCGGTCTCTCGCGCGGGTCGCCTGACCCTTCAGGCGCCGATGGCGGTGCGGATGGCGAGCGAAAGCTCGTCGCGTAGCAGGGGTTTTTCGACGATCGGAACGCGCAAGCTGCCGCACCGTGCGCGCAGGGTCGCTCCAGGGTGGCTTGTCATCAAGATCGCGGGCGCCTTGAAGCCGCGCACGCGCAAGACTTCGACAAGGTAGAGCCCGTCCATCCGCGGCATGCGGTGATCGACGACGAGACACGCGACGTCGGGAAGTTCCCGGAGATCAAGTACCTCTTCGGAGCCGGCGAACGGCAATACGCAATAGCCCTCGACCTCAAGGCCGAAGGTGAGCGCATTGAGCAGCGCGCCGTCGTCATCCACGATCATGACCGTGCTCGCGGGCGCAACTCTGGCGGGTGCGGCAATCTCGGTGCTGGGGGCGACAGCGCCCATGAACGATCCTTCCGGCCTTCTCCGGGCACATCATCGTCAGGACCGGGGCATGCGCCTTGATGAAGCGCAATCTAGGTGCGGCTCACGACGACCATGCGCACGAGTTCCGACAGGCTGGAGGCCTTCATTTTCGTCATGACGTTGGCGCGATAGATCTCGACGGTGCGTGCGCTGATGCCGAGGTCGAAGGCGATCGCCTTGTTGGCATGTCCCGCGAAAAGCCCTTCGAGAACGTCCATCTCGCGCCCTGACAGGGTGGCGATGCGTCGGGCGGTTTCGACCTTTTCGGCCGCGCGCTCGTCGCCGAGCGTGAGCGACTCGCGGCTCGTCTTCAGCGCAGCAAGGAGGCGGCCCGCATCGAAGGGCTTCTCGAGAAAATCGATGGCGCCGGCCTTCATCGCCTCTACTGCCAGCGGCACATCGCCGTGTCCGGTCATCAAGATCACGGGCAGGGTGAGGCCGCGCGCCCTCAGCGTGCGCAACAGATCGAGCCCCGACTTTCCCGGCATGCGCACGTCGGTGACGATCCAGCCGTGTTCCGGCGCATCGGTCTGCTCGAGGAAATGATCTGCCGACGGATACGCCCGTACGCGATGCCCGCTCGATTCAAGCATGAAGGCGAGAGAGTCGCGTATGGCGTCGTCGTCGTCGACGATGTGCACGATCCAGTCAGGACTCATCGGAAACTCCTGCCGGTATCGTGAAGGCGAACGTGGCGCCGCCGCCCGGTGTGTCCTCGATCCAGATGCGGCCGCCGTGGGCGTCGATGATGGTCCGGCAGATGGAAAGGCCGACGCCCATGCCCGTCCTCTTCGTCGTCATGAAAGGTTCGAACAGGCGCTCCGCCAGCGCCGGACCGATGCCAGGACCGGTGTCGGCGACACGCACGAGCGCTTCGCCGTTATCACCTGTATGCGTTGAGATCGTGAGCTCACGGCGCGGCGCACCCGCCATCGCCTCGAAAGCGTTGCGGATGAGGTTGAGCAGCACCTGCTGGATCTGCACCTTGTCGGCGAACACGAGATCAGCGGCATACCCGCGCTCCTTCTGCACGCGAACATCGCTGCTCTTCACGCCGACGAGCGCGAGCGCCAGCGATTCCTCGATGACCTTCGACAGGCTTTCGACATGCCGTTCGTTCTCGCCGGTCGCCACGAAATCCCGCAGCCTTCGGATCACGTCGCCGGCGCGCAAGGCTTGCGCCGCGGCCTTCGACACGGGGTCGCGCAACCGCTCCACGTCGGGCTCCGGTCCTTCGAGCAGACGTTCCGCGCCGCGCAGGTAGTTGGTGATCGCCGACAGCGGCTGGTTCAACTCGTGCGCCAGCGCCGATGCAAGCTCGCCCATCGCCGTGATGCGCGAGGTGTGCACCAATTCGGACTGCAATTCCTGCAGACGCGCATGCGTCGCCTGACGCTCGGTCAGATCGCGTACGAACCCCGTGAAATAATGCGAATGGTGGACGCGGACCTCGCCGACAGAGAGTTCCATCGGAAACGTGGAGCCGTCGGCGCGCTCCCCGACCGCGATCCGCCCTTGGCCGATGACGCGCTTCTCGCCGGTCTTCAGATATCGCTCGATGTAGCCGTCGTGGGCGTCGCGGTAAGGGGCCGGCATCAGGCAGGACACATTGCGACCGATCATGTCTGCAGGCGCGCGTCGAAAGAGCCGTGAGGCTGCCGCGCTGAACGACTGGACGATGCCTTTCGCGTCGATGACGACCATGGCGTCGGGCACGGTGTCGAGAATCGACTGCAGATGCGCTTCGCGTTGCAGGATCGTCTCGTTGAACGCGCGCGCCGTCGCATCTGTGCGAAAGAGACGGTCTCCCACAAGGGCGATCCCGACTCCCAGCGCTGCGAACAGTCCCGTTTCTACAATGCCCCCGATGCCGGGCGCGCGCGATCCCAGGGCGATGCTCGCGATCACCCCGAACGCCGTCGCGACGAGACCAGGCCACAGCCCGCCGAGCGCTGCGCCCACCAGCACCGATGGAACCAGCAGCAGGAACGTCACCGAGGTTCCAATGGCTGGCGGGAGCACGCTCAGAACGACGAATGCCGCGACTGCAGCGGCGATCGAGACGGCGAAGGCGGCAGGCGCGTTCGCTTCGATCGCCCATGGGATGCGCCACGGGGAAAGGCGGTGCGCCAGCGGCGCACTCGGCTCAGGCAGGGCGTTCAAGGTCGGCGCGGCCTTTCAAATCGTTGAACGTCCCTGATACGCCCCGCGGGGGCGCTCGCCAACCGCGCCACTTGATCCTGCTCAATGCCGCGTGCGGCGTCCGCGCGCACCCTGACTACTGCCTTCAAGAGGCGGTGGAAGGGATTGGCGATGGCGTTCAAGGATCTGCTCGTTGTTCTGTTCGGCGATGAGAGCGACGGGCATGTTATCGACACACTCGATTTGCTGCCGGCTTTTGCCCAAGCACATGTGGCGGCCACGCTGCTTGCGCCGATTCCGGACCCCGTGTTCGTCGGTGACATGATGGGCGGCGGCATGGCCCTTGGCGAGTTCGTCACGCAGGTCCGCAAGGATGCGACGGCGTCACAGGAGAAAATCCGTCTCGCGCTCACGCGCTCGAACCTGGGCTATGAGCAGCGGCTCGTCATGGCGCAGACGCTGACCGCCTGCGACATGGCCGTCACTCAGGCGCGGCATGTCGATCTCACCATCATGGCGCGGCCGTCGAAGACCGGTACGGGTTTCCGCCACGAGGTGATGGAAGCAATACTGATGGAGTCCGGTCGGCCGCTGCTGCTCATCCCGCCGGGCTGGAAAGCGGACGGCGCGGTCAAGACGGTGTTCGTGGCGTGGAACGCGGGACGCGAGGCAGCGCGCGCTGTGGGCGATTCCAGGGACTGGCTCGACGCGGCGTCGAAGATCGTCATCGGCACGGTGGACGCCAAGCCCGGCCCGCGCGGTCACGGCGAGGCGCCCGGCATTGACATCGCAACGCATCTCGCGCGACACGGCCACGCGGTCGAACTCCGCAACATCGACAGTCTGGGCATGGAGACGGGCGATGCGATTCTCGATGCGGCGGAGGCGGCGGGCGCCGATCTCATCGTCGTTGGCGGCTTCGGTCATCCGCGCCTGCAGCAGGCGCTTTTCGGCGGCGTAACGCGCACGATCGTGGAAACGTCCAAAGTCCCGCTGCTGATGTCGCACTGAAAGAACAAACCCATGACCGCACTCAAGCGCATTACGCTCCGCCTCGCGCGCAATCCCGACGCGGGCTATCCCGACGGCGACCAACACCACGGCTACACCATCGTCGCGCCGCTGCATGACGATGGGCGTCTCGATGTCGAGACATGGCGCGCCGCGCGCGAGAAATGCACGGTCATCCGGTTTTCGCCCGATGCAGACCAGCGCGCGGACGGCTGGCTGACGCACCGCGGCTCCCACTGGAGCATCCGCTACGACGAAATTGAAGAGGGCCCCGACGAGCCGTTGTTTCGCCTGAGCGAGCACAAGCTCGTCGTCGCGGAGTATCTCTCCGTGGCCGATCCCGACGGCCCGACTCTTGTCTACAGGGTCGCCGACGTCTCGCCCGTGACAACCTGAGCGACGCTTTCCCCCGTTCGAGGCGCGCGACATGATGGACATGCTGCAAAGCCTCGCGCTCGCCTCCGTCATGGTGGTCGCAACAGTACTGATCCATTTCTGGGGCTTGATGGGACTCATCCGGATCATGGGTGAAAGCGGCGCCCACCGCCGTGCACGCGGCGGCTATCTGGGGCAGGCGAGCGTCATCCTTTTTGTCGTGTTCGGCATTTTTGCGCTGCACACCATTGAAATATGGCTCTACGCAGCTGGATATCTGTGGCTCGGCGAAATGCAGACGCTGGAGCCGGCGCTCTACTTTTCGACTGTGACCTTCGTCGCGCTCGGCTACGGCGATGTCGTGCTCAGTCCGCAATGGCGTCTCGTGAGCGCGATTGAGGCGGCAAACGGTGTCATTCTGATCGCTTGGTCGACAACCTTCATGTTCTCAGTCACCAGCCGCCTGCGCATGCTAGAACACGACTGGCTCGACAAGGCTGACTGAACCGTCGTGTGTCAGGGCGCGACGGGCGCACACACTTTCGGATACACTGCCTCGGCGACGCCGCCAGCGCTGAGCGGCGCCAAGGTCACGGGTTCCGGCGTCACGCGCCGGTCGATCACCGCATCATCTCTGCCCAGCGCTTCCCGCGACACCACCCCCATCGTGCGCGCCGCACAGTCGAAGCGCAGCGTCGCCTGCTCGGTCTGGAATACAGTCTCACCCGCATAGTCCTTCGGCAGGTCCTGCGCCCACCCTTCGAGACGCGGATGACGGATGCGCACCGCCACGTCCGTCAGTTTGCCTGTAGCATCGACCTTCGTCAGCGCGGGGTCGTAGAGGATCGCGCCGCCGTCGCCGGTCTGCGCGATGGGGATCCACAGCAGCGCGGGGATGGTTTCGGGCGGCGCCTCATCGGTCTTCGTCGTTTGCCCGCATGCGGCGAGCGCGAGCGCAGCGCACACAATGGCGAGGGTGCTATTCTTCATGTCGACATGCTCCTTCAGCGAGTGACTTCGTCCGGGCGGGGCGGTTCCTGGATGGACTTGAGATAGGCGACGAGGCTGTCGACGCCCTGCGGGTTCAATTCAAACAGCGGCATGTCGGGATGGCCGACCTTGATGCCCGCGATGAATTCTTCCGTGAGGGTGTCGGCGCGGTAGTGCGAGAAGAGCGTGCGGAGCGGCGGCGCATCGGCGCGGGAGCTGGCGCCGTCCCTGCCGGGGGCATGGCAGCCGCCGCACTGGCTTTCCGCGATCACGCGACCTTCCGTGGCCAGGTCCGTCGCCGCGACATCGGTTGCGCGCGGCGCGCAGGCGGTCGCCATGGCGCACGCCGATAGGGCAAGGAGGAAAAGGCGGATCCTTCGAGCAGTCATGTGATGGCCTTGCGAACGCGGCGGACGGTAAGCATAGGCGGCGCCATTGAGTCGCGCCTTGATCCCGGTCAAGCACGCCAATCACTACGACGGCGAACACATCCGACGACGTGAGCACGCGGAATTGATGTGCTTGCCTGTGCCAGCGGCAAACGCGGCTTGCCTGGCGGCGCCCCGGACAGGAATTCGCAGATTCAAATCATACGCTTTGGACTAGATATGCATATCGGGTAGAATTCCTGTCGCAGCTGCGCAGCCAGCTTGTAGCGACCTGGATTATGGCGAGCGCTGACTGAAACGCCCGCGCATCGAGATCATCCACCTGCCTTGCCATCAGAAGGTCCCGGGTTCGAATCCCCGAGCTTCCAACGTGTTCCTCGGCGGATGCCGTCAGCGTGCGTTGTCGGCTTCAGCGCGAAGACGTTCTGCAAAGCTTTGACGACCAAGCGCCTCGTTCATGGGTCACAACGCCTCAAGAAGAGCCGGCGACGCGTCACCCATCAAGTTTTCGCAGGTTTGCGCCATCACGGTGAGCGCCGTCCGCAGGCGCCGCACCTCGACGCGCGCGCCGCCTGAGTATTTCCCGCGCATGCGTGATTGCGTCTTGACCGGTCGCGTCGAGACGTCCGGTCTGCCGCACCGTTGAAAGGCGGCCCGGCGGACATACTAGCGGCCCCGCGCCCTGCTCCTGTAAGCTCATCCGCAAAGGATCAGTAACCGGGAGAGAAACGATGAACCAACACGCTGCACCTGCCGAAGGCATCGATATCGAGGCCGAACTCAACAAACTCGCCATGTCGGAGAAGGCGCGCCCGCTGTTCGAGGCGGTGAAGCGCCACTGTGTCGAGACCGTCGCACCGATGGCTGAGGAATTCGAGCGTCTCGGCAAGGACCGCGCGGACCGCTGGAGCTTTGCACCTGGTCAACTCGAAGTGCTGCAGACCGCCAAGGACAAGGCCAAGGCTTCCGGCCTGTGGAACTTCTTTCTGCCCGATCACGAGACCGGGCAGGGCCTCAGCAATCTCGACTACGCCTACATCGCCGCCGAACTCGGCAAGTATCCGCTCGCGTCGGAATCTCTGAACTGCTCGGCGCCCGACACCGGCAACATGGAAGTGCTCGAGCGCGTCGGCACGGCGGCGCAGAAGGAGAAGTGGCTGAAGCCGCTGCTCGCCGGCGAGATCCGTTCCGCCTACGCAATGACGGAGCCGGGCGTCGCCTCATCGGACGCGAAAAACATCGACACGCGCGCGGTGCTCGTCGGCGACGAGTGGGTGATCAACGGCGAAAAGTACTACATCTCGGGCGCCGGCGATCCGCGCTGCAAGATCATGATCGTCATGGTCAAGACGAGCCCCGAGGCGCCGACGCAATTCCAGCAGTCGCAGATCCTGGTGCCGATGGACACGCCCGGCGTGAAGATCCTCGGGCCGATGCACGTTTTCGGCGAAGACCACGCGCCGCGCGGCCACATGCACCTGCTGTTCGACAACGTCCGCGTGCCGGCCGACAACATCCTCCTCGGCGAAGGGCGGGGCTTTGAAATCTCGCAGGTCCGTCTCGGCCCCGGCCGCATCCACCACTGCATGCGTTCGATCGGTCAGGCGGAGATCGCGCTTGATCTGCTCGTGAAGCGCGGCAAGACGCGTGAAGCGTTCGGCCGGCAGCTCGTCCATCTCGGCAAGAACCTTGAGACGATCTCGCGCGCGCGCATCGACATCGAAGCCATGCGCCTGATGGTGCTGAAGGCCGCCCGCGCAATGGACGTGCTCGGCAACCGCGAAGCGCGCGTCTGGGTGTCCATGGTGAAGGCCATGGTGCCCGAGCGCGTGTGCCAGATCATCGACGCCGCGATCCAGATCCATGGCGCGACGGGCATGTCGCAATGGACGCCGCTGCCGGAGATGTACTCGCACCAGCGGCACCTGCGGTTTGCGGACGGCCCCGATGAAGTGCACCACATGGTCGTGGGGCGTGCTGAACTGAACCGGCACTAGACGCGGCGGTGTGCGGGTTTCGATTTACAGAAACTCGCGCAGCTCCGCCAGAAATCGTTCGAACTGGTCGTGGTGCAGCCAGTGGGCCGCGTCCTCGTAAACCTTCACGGTCGCGTGGCGGAAGTGCCTGATGCGGCCGTCCTTCTCGGGGTTCGAGGCCCAGCTCTTCGCGCCGTAGAGCAGCAGCGTCGGGCAGTCGATCGCCGCCCAGAGCTGTTCGATGTCCTCCTGCGGCAGGTCGAACGGCGGCCACACGTTGAGATACGGATCGAACTTCCACGAATAGGTGCCGTCCTCGTTCTGGCTCGCGCCGTGGACGGTGAGGTGGCGCGCCTGGTCGTCGGAGAGGTAGCCGTTCTCTTCCTGCATGCGCGCGAGTGCGGCCTCGATAGTGGGATAACGCTTCGGCGAACGGCCCGCCGCGCTCCGCTTTTTTTCGATCCAGTCGCGCCAGCGCTGGCGCGAAGGAACGGCGTTGCGTTCGGCGATGATCTTCGGCGAGGGGCCGAGGCCCTCGATGGCGACGATCTTCTTCACGTTCTCG
>JAWXBS010000195.1:0-8636 GCA_034440275.1 Alphaproteobacteria bacterium | reverse complement strand
GCTTCGTCATCGTTGCGGCGGTAGGGAACGACGGTCCGGCGGCGGCGCCACTTTATCCCGCGTCGTATCCGGGAGTGGTCGGCGTGACCGGCGTGAACGCGCGCGGGCGTGTGATCGTGGAAGCGGCGCGTGGACCGCAGGTGGACTTCGCCGCGCCCGGCGCCGACATCGAAGCGCCGACGCTGGGCCAAGGTAGCGTTGCGGTGCGCGGAACATCCTACGCGGCGCCAGTTGTCGCCGGCCTGCTGGCGCAGAAACTCGATGCGCCGAGCACGGAAGGGCGCGCGCGCGCGGTGCACGAACTCGCGGCGTCAGCGCACGACCTCGGCGCGCGCGGTCGCGACGACGTTTACGGGGCCGGCCTGGTCGGTCGCGCAGCGTTAGCGGGAAAGTAATTCGGCAGGATCGCGGAATAACTGCCGCCGCCCGGACGTTCTCCTTTTGAAGGCCGCACACAAGCGCGGATCCGCTGAAGGAGCAACCCATGATCACCAAGTCCCTCTTCATCGGCGCGGCATTCGCCGCGCTCACCATCGCCTCTCCCGCGTCCGCACAACTCGGCGGCATCGGCGGGCAGGTGGGCGGTCAAGTCGGCGGTCAGGTCGGCGGCGGCATCTCGCGTCCAGGCCTGCCGGATGTGGGCGGAACCGCGCGCAGCACCACGGGAACAGTGCGCGATCGCGCGCAGGACGCCACAACCCGCGCCCAGCGCCGCGCCCGTGAAGCGGCCGAGAAGGCGCGCAACGCTACGCCGGACGTTCCGTCGAGCGTGGATGCTTCAGGTTCGGCTTCCGGCGCCGTGACCGCCGATGGCGCACCCCGTCCCGCCGCCCCCGACACGAGCACCCTGCGCACCCGCGCAAACGGCGCTGCGGACTCGGCCACATCGACGATGCGCAATGTCGGCAACACCAACGCCGGCGGTTCGCTCGGCGGCACAGCCAGCGGCGGCGGTTCAGCGGCGGGCAATTCCGCGAACGGCAGCGCTGGCGGCGCACTGAACGGCGCGATTTCCTCCAACGCCGGCGACACGGCGGCTGATGGCGTCACCACGGTGCGCTAGAAGAGCACACGCGCGTCGCGTCGTGCGGCCCGCGCGGCGCGCAATGCGGCGAACAACGCGCCCTCCCCGAGCGCAACCGGCGCCGCGGACGCAACTGGCTCGGCTTCCGCCGACCGCAACGGCGCGAATGCTTCGGCGGACGTGAAGGCCACGGGCGCTGCGCGTCCGAAGTAGCGCAAACGGTCCTCACCCTGAGGTCACTGCGGCGGAGCATTTCATGCTCCGCCGCTTTCCTTTTCGGGCGCCTCCATCACGTAGACGTCGCTGCTGATCACACGATCGGCGCCGCTCGGGTCTCTCCGCGACACGCGGACCCTGCGCTCGGTGGTCGTAGCCGTGATGTGCACGTCGATGTGACATGCGACCAACGGCGCATCCCCGTGAAGGCGCGCCTCGATACGATCCATTTCCACAACGAATGACAAAGCGACCGCGACGTCGTGCATGTTGCGCAGGCGCAAATCCTTGAACGCGTAGCCGATGGTGGCGTCGAGGCCGAGCGGCGCGAAGCGCGTTGCATCGGTGTAGAGATCGCGGCTGTGGGCATGGCGTTCGACGACGTCGAGTCCCGCGCGCAGGCCCAGTTCGTAGATCAGCCCGCTGAGCTGGCACAGGCCCCCGCCCACATCCTGCGAGACCTCGTCAGCGACGATGGCGCGGCCCATGACGAAGCCGCGCGCGGTCGTCGGTTCACCGACGAGAGACCAGAACGAAAAGACGCCGCCCGGCGGAATCTGCGCCGCAGAAAGCAACGACGCAGCGCGTCGCAGATTGACGATCTTGCCGTGCGAGGTGGGCGTCTCGAAGATGGGCTGCGCGAGCGTCATCTGCACGGGCATGGACGGCGCCGGCGCGCCGGGCAGCACGATCTGCGCGTGTAATCCCGATGCATGATCGGAAAAACTGCGCCGCACTTGCGCGATCACGCGGCGCAGCGCCATCGGCGTGACCTTGCGCAGCGCGCGTCGAAGCCCGCTCACGCGGCGCCGAGCAGATCGCCCACGCGCTCCAGTTCGACGGGGCCCGTCATCAGGACGCGGTCGTCGGACGCCTTCCACTCGATGACGAGATCGCCGCCGCCGAGTTCGACGGTGACGAGGCGCCCGGTAAGACCCGCGCGATGCGCCGCCACCACCGCTGCGCACGCGCCGGTGCCGCAGGACTTCGTTTCGCCGACGCCGCGCTCCCATACGCGCAGTCGAATGCGTTCGGATGAAAGGATCTGCGCGAAGCCCACGTTCACGCCGTCCGGAAAGAACGGATCGGTCTCCACGCGCGGGCCGATCACCGAAACGGGGGCGAGCTTCACGTCGTTGACGAAGAACACCGCGTGCGGGTTGCCCATGTTGCACGCGCCCGGCGCTTCGAGATGGAAGAGGCCAGCATCGACCTTGTAGTCGAGGCGCACGGTATCCATCGCCTTCACGATCGGGATTTCCTCCCACTTCAACAGCGGCGAGCCCATGTCGACCGTGATCTGACCGAGCGTCGTGCGCTCCGCCTTCAGCACGCCGGCGAGCGTCTCGATCTTGATCGGGCCGTCGTCGCCGCGCTCATCCAGCAGGATGGACGCCACGCAGCGCGAAGCGTTGCCGCAGGCTGACACTTCCCCACCGTCGGCGTTCCATATGCGCATGAAGGCGTCGCCGCGGATCGAGCGCTCGATGGCAATCACCTGATCGCAGCCCACGCCCTCGGTGCGATCGGCGATGGCGCGCGCCTGATCCTTCGAGAGCTGGAGGGCGCCGTGGGGGCGGGCGTCGAAGATGACGAAGTCATTTCCGCAGCCGTTCATCTTGAAGAAGCGCATGGAACCCTCGGGGACTGCCCCCGATATAGGCGATCCCTTTCCGATTCGTAGCCCCGCCGGACGGGACTTCCCATACCCGCCCCCATCCGCTTAGGTGCCCGCCGCTCATTTCGGGGAAGTCTCTGCCAATGCGTCTTCTCGCCCTCCTTCTGACGGCGTCGCTCGCCGTCGCCGCCACAGCGTGCGCCACGATGAACTATGCCCCCAAGGATCCCTTCGCGTTCATGGAAGAAGTCGAGGGCAAGCAGGCGCTCGACTGGGTCCGCGCGCAGAACGGGCGATCGCTGGCGCACCTCGAAGCCGATCCGCGCTTTGCGCCGCTGCGCGACGAAGCTCTGAAGATCGTCCAGAGCCGCGACCGCCTGGCGACGGGATCGATCCGCGAGGGATACCTCTACAATTTCTGGCAGGACGGCGCGAACGTGCGCGGTTTGTGGCGCCGCGCGCCGCTGGCGGCGTATGCGGCGGGACGGCCCGTGTGGGAGACGTTGCTCGACGTCGACGCGCTTTCGCAGGCCGAAAATTCGAACTGGGTGTTCAAGGGCAGCGACTGCCAGCCGAGCGGCGGCACGCGCTGCATTCTGACTTTGTCGAACGGCGGCAAGGACGCGGCCGTGCGCCGCGAGTTCGACATCGCAAGCAAGACCTTCGTCGCCGGCGGCTTCACGCTGCCCGAAGCGAAAGCCGGCACGGTCTGGAAGGACAACGACACGCTGCTCGTCGCCACCGACTGGGGTGCGGGATCGCTGACGACGTCGGGCTATCCGTTCGTGGTCAAGGAACTGAAGCGCGGTCAGGTGCTCGCCGATGCGAAGGAGATTTTCCGGGGCGCGACGAGCGACGTTGGCGTGTTCGCCGGCGACTTCGAGTCCGAGGACGGCACGCGTGTCCTTCTCATCATCCAGGCGACGACCTTCTTCACCTCCAACATCTTCCGCGTCGTCGGCGATGCGCCGGCGAAGGTCACGCTGCCGCCGAAGGCGAGCGTGCAGGGTCTGCACAAGGGCGAACTCATCGTCACGTTGCAGGAAGACTGGACGCCGCCGGGGTCCTCCGCCGCCTACAAGACCGGCGCGCTTCTCTCCATCACCCTCGACAGCGCCACGACGCAGACGCCGAACGTGAAGCTGCTTTACGGCCCCGGCCCGCGCGACTCCATCGAGAGCGTGGCGATCACCCGCGATGCGGTGCTGATCGCGGGCTACCAGAATGTGCGCGGGCGCATCCTGCGCTATGCGTATGACGGGCGTCAGTGGCTTGAAAGCCAGATCGCACTGCCGCCGAACGGCGCCGTGGATTTCGCCGGCGCATCGTCCTCGGAGTCGATGGCGTTCGCGACCTTCAAGGACTTCCTGCGCCCCGACACGCTCTACGCGCTCGATGCACGCGCAGGGTCCGCTCGGCCGGTGCAGTCGCTGCCGGCGCAGTTCGACGCGTCGAAGCTCGTCACCGAGCAGTTCGAGGCCACGAGCAAGGACGGCACGAAGGTGCCCTACTTCGTCGTGCGCCCCCGCGATGCACAGATGAATGGGGAAAACCCGACGCTGCTCTACGGTTACGGCGGCTTCCAGGTCTCGTATCCGCCGTTCTATTCCGGGCTCAACGGCAAGCTCTGGCTGGAACGCGGCGGCGTCTATGTCATCGCCAACATCCGTGGCGGCGGCGAGTTCGGACCGGCGTGGCACCAGGCGGGGCTGAAGCTCAACCGCCAGGTCGTCTATGACGACTTCATCGCGGTGGCCGAAGATCTCATCGCCCGCAAGATCACGAGCCCGCGCCGTCTCGGCATCCAGGGCGGATCGAACGGCGGCCTGCTGATGGGCGTCATGCTCACACAGCGTCCCGAGCTGTTCCGCGCGGCGGTGGTGCAGGTGCCGTTGCTCGACATGCTCGGCTACGCGAACGCCAACATGCTCGCGGGCGCATCGTGGGTGGACGAGTACGGCGATCCGCGTCTGAACACCGCCGGCAAGCCGACGCATCCGGAGGAGTACGCCTGGCTCGCGCGGCTCTCGCCGTACCAGAACATGAAGCCGGCGGCGGTCGCATCGGCCATGCCGTTTTTCGTGACGTCCACGAAAGACGACCGCGTCCACCCCGCCCACGCCCGCAAGATGGCCGCGCGCCTCGAAGCGGCGGGAACGCCCTTCTACTATTATGAAAACATCGACGGCGGGCACTCGGCGGCGGCGAACCAGCAGGAAGTCGCGCGGCGCAAGGCGCTGGAGTTCGTGTATCTGAGCGAACGCTTGATGGATTGAATCTCGGATCGCGTACTTGGCGCCGCCAATCACGCCGGACCGCGCGGCTCCTGCCGCGCATGCGGAGACGCCGCCAGACTCCGGAGAATCTCGCGTGGTTTGAATATCGGTATGCGCAGCGGGAGCTGCGCGGTCCGGTTTCGACAGTCATGATGTGTCTGCATCGTCGATGGCAGGTGCGAGAGCATTCGTGCTCGATGCAATCATCACGGCAATCACCGTGACGACAGCGCCGGGCGTTGCACCGTTCTTCGGCAGGCGCGCGATGGCGCACTTCACCACTTTGTCGAAATTCGCCAGCGCATCGCGCATCTGCGCGACCGTGCGCAGCGAAATACCGCGCGTGAACGCATGCACGATGCGCGCGTGTCGACGCTGAAAACCAAGGATGCCATTCGGTCTGCGCGTGAAGTTCGGACGATCGACGGGAAACGTCAGGCGCGAACACATCGACAGGAAAATCAGTCTGCGGATGTCGCGGCGCGCCGTGCGGATGTCGCTTTGAAATTCGAGACGCCACGCGCGTGGCAAGCGCACATGCGTCATCAGCCAGGCGACGACTTGCAGGAGCCACAGGTGCAGATCGCGCGCGGCGGCGGCATACGCTTCGCGGCGGTGACGTAACGGTCGGACGACTTGCATCTCTGGCTCTCCTCTCCGTGACGGCGGGACCATCCCGGCGCGACGTGGGGAGGAGTGTCAGGGGGTTGGGGACCCGGTCGGATTGTTTTGCTGAAAAAAGTCGACTGGGAGCGCCGTTTTCCCGCCGGCCCCTTGTGCGCCATGAAAAGAAAAATGCCGGCGGTCAGCCGGCGCTCCCGAAAGCGAGGGATGGAGGCTCCGAGGGTCCCCCTACCTGTCTGTAATATTCCCGCGACGCGCGCGTTGGAGCGCCCGGTGGCGGAATGTCGGCAAAGAATGCGGGAGGCCCGCGATCCCGCTTCGGCGTCGACGCCCCACTGGCCAACAGGAGCGACCCGCCGATAGAAGTGAGCGTTCACTTGCTTTTTGGGCGGCCGTCGACTATCTTCCGGGATGGCGGGATGATCCGCCGGTTGGAGGCCCCCGCGGGAATCATCTGGCGGGCCCCTTGGAGGGAAAAATGCGTTCGCTCGCGTTCAACGTGATGTTCTGGCTGATCTCGGGGCTGTACGTCCTGATGTGCGCGATCCTCGCGCTCGTGCCGGGCAAGGGCGCGGTGCGCTGGGGCGTGCGGCGCTATGTGAAGCGCATGGTGTGGCTGATGCGCACCGTCGGCGGCATCGAGCCGGAAGCACGCGGTCGCGAGCGTCTGCCGAAAGGCCCCTTCATCATCGCCGCCAAGCACTCGTCCTACGGCGACGGGTTCATGATGTACGACCAGTTCGACGAGATCGCGTTCGTCACGGGCGATCACCTCGAACGCTTTCCGTTCGTCGGGCGTGTGCTCGCAAAACTCGGCGCCATCGTCGTCGACAATTGCGGCGGTCCCGAAGCGCGCAAGGATCTGTCGGCGTCGTTCGTGCGCGCGGCCGACGAAGGCCGCCCGGTGCTGATCTATCCCGAAGGTCACCTCGCGCGCGTCGGCGAAAAGCACCGCTACCGCTCGGGCGTGTGGCACATGCAGGAGACGTCCGGGTGGCCGGTCGTGCCGGTGGCGACCAATCTCGGCCTGCGCTGGCAGTGCGAGGACTGGGAGAAGACGCCCGGCGTCGCGGTGATCGAGTTCCTCGATCCGATCCCGCCGGGCCTGTCGAAAGCGGAATTCATCGAGCGCCTGGAGCGCGCGGTGGAAGGACATACGACGCGGCTCATCGCGGAGGGCCGCGTGGCGGATGAAACTTTGAAGGCGCGCGTCGCCGCGGCCTGAACGAAAACGGCCGCGCAGATCGCTCTGCGCGGCCGCTGTTTGAGGTGATATCGCGCTTACGTGCGGCGGCGGTCGTCTTCGATGCGGAACATGACGCGCAGGTTGACGGGCGTGCCCGTGGCGCTGCTGCCGTCGGCGCGTTGCGGCGCGTGCTTGAAGGTGCGCGCGACCCGGAGCGCGGCGTTGCCGAAGCCCGAGCGTTCCGGCGTTTCCGAAACACGCGTGCAATCGAGCGCGCCGCCGTTCTGCACGACGCAGCGCACGGAGGCTTCGCCTTCGCGCTCACGTTCGAGCGCGCGCGCCGGATACATCGCCGAGAGTCGTCGCGCGCTCGGCGTGCTCACCCAGACAGGGCGGCGGACGCCGGTGATGACGAGTTCTTCGCTGTCGGTGGTGGCGCTGACGGGCGTGATGCCGACCACTTGTTCAGGCACGACCTCGGCGTTCTGCGCCGTGCGGGCGCGCGCGCGGTTCGCCGTGCTGGGCGAACTTGAGCCGGCGTTGCTGGAAACGTTCGGCGAGGCGGAGGTGGATTCCGTAGTCGCAACGCCGCTGGAAACGGGACCGGCGGTGTACGGGGCCACGCCCGTGGACTGGGAATCGTAGGCCGCGATCTCGGTGTTCTGATCGTTGTTCGCCGGCAGGTTTTTCACGGCGTAGTAGCCGCCGCCGAGCACCAGCGCCGCAACTGCCGCGCCTGCGAGCCATTTGCCCACTGTCGCGCCACGGGAATCATGGATTTGCGTGGCCTTGGCGTGATGAATCCCCTTGGGGTCATGAGGCGTCTGATCACTCATAATTCGTCTCCTGAAATTGGCGCGCGCGGCATGCAGGGCACGGCGCGGCGCGCAAAAAGGCCGCACCGCCAGTACGCTTCCTGGAGAGTTGGGTTCCTCACGGGTTCGCGGGCGGAGGTTCCCGTCGCGCGCGCCGCCTTGCCCTGCCAGCATTTTGCCCCTATCCGCCCCCCTCGCACTTGCCCACGTTCTTTCCCATCGCCGCGCCTGCCCTGCCGGAGCACCTCCATGCCCCCGACGTCCCCCCTCATGACCGTGATGACCGCCGCCGTGCGCAAGGCCGGGCGCGGGCTCAATCGCGATTTCGGCGAGGTGGAAAACCTGCAGGTGTCGCGCAAGGGTCCGGCGGACTTCGTCTCCAACGCCGACCACAAGGCCGAGCAGGTGCTGTTCGAGGAGCTGGCGAAGGCGCGTCCCGGCTACAGCTTCCTCATGGAAGAGCGCGGCGAGGTGAAGGGCACCGACAAGACGCACCGCTGGATCGTCGATCCGCTCGACGGCACGCTGAACTTCCTGCACGGCCTGCCGCATTTCGCGATTTCCGTCGCGCTCGAACGCGAAGGCGAGCTGGTGGCGGGCATTGTCTACAATCCCGTGACCAACGAGATGTTCACCACCGAAAAAGGTCGCGGCGCATTTCTCAATGACCGCCGCCTGCGCGTGGCCGCGCGGTTGAATCTCGCGGACGCACTCGTCGTCACCGGCATAGCCCACAAGAACCGCGTGAACCCCGGCAAGGGGCAATTCATGGCGGAGTACGATCGTGTGGTGGACGCCACGGCGGGCGTGCATCGCTTCGGCTCGGCGGCGCTCGATCTCGCGTGGGTCGCGGCGGGGCGCTTCGACGCGTACTGGG
>JAWXBS010000194.1:0-2583 GCA_034440275.1 Alphaproteobacteria bacterium | reverse complement strand
GGTGATCGATGTGCGCTCGGCCTCACGCCTCGGCCACAGCGATCTCGGCGCCAATCGCAAGCGTGTCGAGGAGCTGCGGCGCGCCTTCGCAGCGGTCAACCCATGACCGCGCCGCGCCGCCCCAAGCACGAGAACCAGGGCGTGCAGCGCGAAGGTGGAACTTTGGCCAACCAGCTGTCGAACTGGTATGAGGAACAGCGGTCAGTCTACCTCTACCGTGCATGCGCGGCGGCGGAGACAGGCACCATCCGCGCCGAACTCTTCCTGCGTCTGGCTGGCGAGGCCGAAGCCCAGTCCGCCATCTGGCGCGCCCAGATTACGGCGCGTGGTTCGCCCCCGCCGCCGCCGTTCGTGGCCGATATGCGCACGCGTCTTGTCGCCACGCTGGTTCGCTCGCAGGGTCCGCGCCGGTTGCAACATGTGTTGGCCGCGATGAAGGTGCGCGGCATGACTCTCTACGCCGGCGGCGCCCGCCTCGATGGCGGCCACGCCGAGCCCCCGTCCGGCAGTACGATCGAGCACCGGCATCGCAACCTCGGCAGCGGGGGTAACCTGCGTGCCGCGGTATTCGGCGTCAACGACGGCCTGGTCAGCAATGCCAGTCTCATCCTTGGCGTCACCGGAGCCGCCGCCGATACGCGGACGATTCTGATGGCGGGCGTGGCAGGTCTCGCGGCGGGCGCGTTCGCCATGGCGGCGGGCGAGTATGTCTCGGTCCGATCGCAGCGCGAACGCTTCGAACACCAGATCGCGCTTGAGCCCGATGAACTGCGGCAATCCCCGGAAGCCGAGGCCCAGGAACTCGCACTGATGTATGCGGCGAAGGGCCTGTCGCAGAAGGAAGCGCAGCGCCTCGCCAAGCGTCTCGTCGCCGATCCGGAGCATGCGCTCGACACGTTGGCACGCGAGGAGCGTCTACTCAATCGTGCCGAACTTGGCGCGCCCTTCGGCGCCGCCGCCAGTTCGTTCGCGGCGTTCGGCGCCGGTGCGGCCCTGCCGCTGTTGCCGTTCGTGTTCATCGACGGCTGGGCGTTGCCGGTGGCGCTTGGCGTAACCGCCGTGGCGCTGTTCACCATCGGCGCGGTGCTGTCACTCTTCACCGGCCGCAGCGCGTGGTTCTCGGGCGCGCGCATGCTGGCGCTTGGCACCCTGGCGGGCGGCATCACGTTCGGCATCGGGCGCCTCTTTGGCGGGGCCCTTGGCTGAACGGATCGATCGCCGGCGCGCCCGAATCGGCGTAACGCGGCGCGCGGCACCATTGGTGCAGGCGACCGCGCCCGCGGTCATCCTCAAGGCGGGCCGCGAACGCTCGGTGCTGCAGGGCCATCCGTGGGTGTTTTCCGGCGCCATCGATCGCGTACTGGGAGATCCGGCGTCCGGGACGACGATCAGCGTGGCGGACGCGGGCGGCGGCTGGCTCGCCCACGCGGCGTGGTCGCCCCTATCGCAGATACGCACGCGGATCTGGTCGCGCGACGCCAGGCTTCCCATCGACTCCGCATTCTTCCGCGACCGGATCGACCATGCCGCAGGATTGCGCACGCCGTTGCTCGATGATGCGCATAGCGGCGCCCGCCTCGTTCACGGCGAAGCGGACGGCTTGCCTGGCGTGATCGTCGATCGTTATGGCAGCGTCGCGGTCGTGCAATTGCTGTCCGCCGGCGCCGACCTTTGGCGCGCGGCCATCGTCGATGCCATCGCCGCGTTGCCCGGCATCGAATGCGTGGTCGAACGCTCCGATGCCGAAGTGCGCGTGCTTGAAGGCCTGCCAGAACGGAGTGGCGTCGCGGCGGGGTCGCTGCCGGCTGACGTTGCATTGCGTGAAGACGGGCTCGATTATCGCGTCGATCCCGTCCACGGGCAGAAGACCGGCTTCTATCTCGACCAGCGCGACAATCGCCGGCAGATTCGCGACATTGCAGCCGGGCGGCGCGTGCTCAACGCCTTCTGCTATTCCGGGGGCTTCACGCTTGCAGCACTGGCCGGCGGCGCGGCGCACGTCACATCGATTGACAGTTCCGGCGAGGCTCTGGCGATGGGTGCGCAGAATCTCGCGCGCAATGCGGCGTTGCCGGCGGCGGCCAACACGTGGATCGAGGCCGATGTCTTCGCCCATCTGCGGCAATTGCGCAACGAGGCCGCCACATTCGACCTGATCGTGCTCGATCCGCCGAAGTTCGCGCCCACGGCCGCCCACGCCGAAGGGGCGGCGCGCGCCTACAAGGACATCAACCTGCTGGCGTTGAAGCTGCTGGTGCCGGGCGGGATGCTCGCCACGTTCTCGTGTTCCGGCGGCGTGGACGCCGGTCTCTTCCAGAAGATCGTCGCCGGCGCGGCGGTGGACGCCGGAGCCTGCGCGCAGATCGTGCGGCGGTTGGGGCCTTCAGCGGACCACCCGGTGGCGCTCAACTTCCCCGAAGGCGATTACCTCAAGGGACTGCTGCTGCGGAAGACCTGACGCCGCGTCGCGAAGGCGCCTGCCGCCGGGTCCAAAAACAAGGCCGCAAAGGGTTTCCCCGATGCGGCCTTGTCAGCCTCGGCCGGATGGACAGGAGGTCACCCGGCCGTGTTCAGCAAACCTTG
>JAWXBS010000193.1:0-11909 GCA_034440275.1 Alphaproteobacteria bacterium | reverse complement strand
CGGATTAACGAAATCGTTAACGCGCTGCCGACGCCGCACAAACGGGGCTGATCGGACTTGGGCGCACGCAAGGATCCTGACGAGGCGCGCGTTGCAGATGCAACGAAGAAGACGCGTGCGACGGGCGCAACGACACAGCGTTCGCTCGGACTGCTTGTCGTGCTGCTGCTCATCGGGTTTGCGCTCGCGTTGTTTTTGCGCGCGGACGCGCAGCGCCGTGAATCGATCCTGCGCACCATCGACGAGCGCCAGAGCGCCGCAGCCGTCGCCGCCGAACAGGCCAACAGCGCCATGGTGCATGCCTGGGGCGCGCTCGCGGGCGCGGCGGAAACCGCGCGTCTGCGCGGTCTGCTCGAGAGTGATCCGGCCAGCATCGCGTCCGCCGCCGCGCGCGCGCGTCCGGTCGCCGGCGTCGTCGTGTTCGATGCACAGGGTCGCGTCGTCGCCGCCACGCGCGACGCGAATACAGCGATCGCCGCCGCAGGCAGATCGAACGCGGGTACGGCGGAGGCATGGGCCGGAGTCGGCGCGACGCCAACCGGCGCGCGCGCGCCGGTCATCGTGCGCGCCGTCGGCGCCTACAGGATCGTTTCCATTCTCGACCCTGCGAAGCTGTTGCCGGAAAACGCGCACGGCGCACGCTTCGTGCTCGCCGACGCCGACGGCGTCGCGCTGGCAGCGCTTCCCGCCGATGCCGCGCGCCTCGGCGACAATGCGCGCAGCGCACTGGGCGGCGATCCGGCCGCGCGCAAGAACGGCTTCATCGCCGAAAGAAACGCCGCCGCACCGACCGCCGTCGGCATAGCGCCCGTCGCCACCGGCGATTTCCAGATCCTGAGCGCAGCGTCGACACGATCGACCATGGCGATGATGCTGCGTGCGCTGCTCGCCAACATCCTTCTGGCGGCGGCGCCCATACTCGCCGTCGGCGCCATGCTGCTCATGCTGCGACAAAATCAGCAACGGGTGCGCAACGCCGAAGACGAGGTGGTGCGCGTCGAGGAGCGCTACAAGCTCGCCGCGAACGGCGCAAAGGCCGGCATTTTCGAATGGTCGCAAGGCTCGGACGTGATCTTGCTCTCCGAGCAGCTCACCACCATCCTGCGCATGCCGCTGCCGGAGATCACCGTGGCGCAACTCGCCAACCTCGCGCCGGCGGAGGAGCGCCCGACGATCCTGCAATCCTTCGATATCGCGCGCGAAACCGGTGCGCTCGACGTCAGCTTCCGCATCCCGGCCGGGCATTCGTTCACCTGGGTCGAGATGCGCGGCCTTGCGTTCAAGAACCCCGGCGAGACCACGCCGAGCATCGTCGGCACCGCACTCGACGTCACCGCGCGCCGCGAGGCGGAACTGCGCGCCAGTGCGCTTCAGCGGCGCCTGCGCGAAGCCATCGACGGTTTCACCGGTCCCTTCGCGCTGTGGGACCAGCGACGGCGCCTCATCATGTGGAACCGCTCGTTCCAGCAGCTCTTCAACCTCGATGCGCAGACGCTGCGCCCCGGCGTCTCCTACGACACGGTGGCGATGGCGAGCGCCGCGCACATCCGACGCGAGCGGCCCGATCCGCACGACCCGCACATCCGCGAAGTGCAGCTCGCCAACGGACAGTGGCTGCAGATCCAGGAACGCCGCACCGGTGAGGGCGGCCTGCTGACCATCGGCCTCGACATCACCACCATCAAGCAGCAGGAAGAAGCGCTCACCGACAACGAGACGACGCTGAAAGCAGCGGTCGCCAAGCTCGAACGCTCCGAAGGCCGCAACAAGGAACTCGCGCGCTCGTTCGAGGAGCAGAAGCGCCGTGCGGAAGACGCAAGCAGCGCCAAGAGCGCCTTCCTCGCCAACATGAGCCACGAACTGCGCACGCCGCTGAACGCGGTGATCGGTTTTTCCGAAATCATGTCGCAGTCGCTGTTCGGTCCGCTCGGCGATCCACGCTATCAGCAATATTCGAAGGACATCCTCGCCAGCGGGCAGCTGCTCCTCGATCTCATCAACGACATCCTGGACATGGCGAAGATCGAGGCGGGGAAATTCAATCTAGCCCCACGCCCTCTTGATCCGCTCGACGCTATCGAGCAGGCCGTGCGCCTCGTGCGCCGCCGGGCGGAGGACAAGGGCCTGCAGCTTCTGGTGGATGCGCCGGAGCTTCCCGAGATCGAGGCCGATCACCGCGCGGTGAAGCAAATGCTGCTGAACCTACTGTCCAATGCGGTGAAGTTCACCGCCAAGGGCGGCATCATGGTGGAGGCACGCGCGAGCGAGACCATGCTGACGCTGCGCGTGATCGACACCGGACGCGGCATTCCGAAGGATCACCTGCCCCGCCTCGCGCGCCCGTTCGAGCAGGTCGACAACGAGCATTCGCGCGATCATCCGGGCACCGGCCTCGGTCTCGCGCTGACGAAGTCGCTGGCGGAAATGCACGGCGGGCGTCTCGAGATCGAGAGCCAGGAAGGCAAGGGCACCGTGGTGACGATCTTCCTGCCGCGCGTGTTCGGCGGCGGCCAGAAAGAACATCCCCCGATCGCGGCGGAGTGACGCCGACAGCCCACGCTGCTAGTCACGTCCGAAACACGGGGAGTGACGCGGATGATGGGAAAAGTGATCGCAGGCGTGATGATCGTCAGCGGGCTGCTGACGCTGACGATGCTCTATCCGGCGATCGCACCGGTCGCGGCGGTGCAATCCATGTTCGGCGAAGCGCCATCAGGCGCGATGGCGTCCGTTATCGTTCCTAACTGGGGCGTGCTGATCGCATTGATGGGCGCGCTTCTGCTGTTCGGCGCGCTCAATCCGTCATCGCGAAGACTGGCGCTCGTAGTCGCGGGCGCAAGCAAGATCGCGTTCATCGGTCTGGTTCTGGCGCAGGGCGATCGCTATCTCGGCGGCGTCGGCGCGGCAGTCGCCGTTGACGCCGTGATGGTCGTGCTGTTTGCGATCTTCCTCTTCCTGTCGGGGCCGAAAACCCCCGGCTGATCAGGGTTCGACGGACGGCGCTGGCGCTTCGTCCGGCGAAAGTAGGCGACGACCGGGCCCGGCCGCCGCACGCCGCTGCACGAGACGCTGCAGCGCCGCGCGTCGTTCCTCGACAGTGAGACCCGTCATCGCATCCGCAATCGTGCCCTGCAGCTGCTCGGCGACCTTTGCATCCGCGGCGCGCACGCGCGCGAAGGCCGCTTTCACCGCCGCCGCGTCGTACGTTTCGGCATTGGCGATCTCATAGACCTCCGCCCGGGCGCGACGCGCCTCCAGGCGTGCCGGTCGCCCCTCGCGCCACGCCGCGATCACCTTGCCGCGGATTTCCGCGCGGCGCTCCTGCGGCACGGCTTCCAGCACCGCGCGCACGTTCGGCGCCCGCGCCACCGCGTTCTGCGTCGCCACGCGCTCGTGGCGCGCGTTGGAAATCGCCGCGCCGCCGATCACGCCGACGAGCAGGATGTTCGCAGCGATCGAGACGAAGAGCGCGGTGCGAAGTCCCTTCATCCGCCCGCTCCGTCGGCGAAGCCCGCGGCGGGCATCTCGAACGCCGCGCCGAAGGCCGCATCGAGATCCATCGCCATGTCATCGTTGCGCGGCGCACCCGTGAATCCGATGGCCAGCCCCAGCACCGCGCACGCGGCCAGCGCCGCCGCCGGGCGCCACCAGTCATTCGCCGCGCGACGACGACCGAAGTCGCCCGCAACGACATTGTCGCCGCGCGTCGCGAGAACCCGCTGCGCCAGCGCTTCATCATCCGCCGTCTCGCGCACATCGAACGCCAGCGCCGCGTCGAGCGCTCCGGCCTCGCCCGCCATGGCCGCAAAATCAGCTGCGTTCTCGGCCGCCCACGTTTGCGCCGACGCACGCTCCGCCTCCGGCCACCGCGCCGGTTTCGCGCCATACGCGGCGAGTATTTCTTCCATGCGGTCGCGGGTCATGGCCCCACTGTTCCTGTCAGACAGCTCCATCGCCGACGCCTCCCATCAGATCGCCCGCACGCTCCGAGAGCGCCGCCTTCAATGCACGGCGTCCACGCGCGAGCAGCGACTCCAGCGCCTCCACGCTCACTTCCAGCGCGACCGCCGCGTCGATGTTGCTCAGTTCCTGGAAGTGACACAGCACGATGGCCGCGCGCTGGCGTTCCGGCAGCGCATCGAGCGCGGTGCGCACCGCCGATGCGCGCTGTCGTGCGAGGATCGCATCCGGCGCGCTCTGCGCGGGATCGACGCTCGTCATGCCGGCATCCGGGTCGTTGACCTCGCGGCGGCGACGCAGACGGTCGTAGCAGAGATTGAGCGCCACACGGTGCATCCACGTCTCGAACTTCGCCTCGCCCTCGCGCCATTGCGGCGCCATTTTCCACACGCGCAGGAAGACCTCCTGCGCCATGTCCTCGGCTTCCGCCGCATTCGACAGCATGCGTCGCCCGAGCGCCGTCATGCGCGGCAGGTGCCGGCGCACGAGCAGGTCCGCAGCGCGGGCGTCGCCCTCGCCGATCCGGCGGACAAGCTCGGCGTCGGGATCGAGCACAGGAACTCAGGCCTGCGCCCATCGCATGTCCCTCACGGTCACGGCGTCACCTGTTTGCGCCGCGCCATCATGGCGCGTGCGTTCTCGAGTTCGGACGCCTCGATGATGTCGTTGTTGTTGGCGTCGAGGCGGTCGAAGCCGCGCATCGGCGAAGCGAGGAATTCGTCGCGGCTGACCTTGCCGTCGTTGTTGGCGTCGGTGCCCGCCCCGCCCCGGTCGCCACGGCCTGCGCCGCCCGTGCCTTTGCCTTTCGCTGCAGCGGCGTCGGCCATCTGCTGGCGTTCGTCGGCGGTGATGAAGCCGTCGCTGTTGCGGTCCATCCGGCCGAACGCCGTCGCGCGGGTGGCGCTGATCTCAGCGCGGGTGATGGACCCGTCCTTGTTGGCGTCGGCCAACTTCAGGCGCTCCAGCATGCCGCCGCCCTCCTGGGCCACGGCGGGGACGAGCAGCGCCGGGGTCATGGCGGCCAGCGAGAGCGCGGCGATCAGGGCCATGCGCATGGGTCTTCTCCTTCAGGTTCGAGCCATTCAACGGCCCGTGGGGATGGTTCCGTCGCTTGCACTGACAGTGCGCGCGAACACGGCCCGCACGCTCGCTGCGGTCTGTTGCAGTCGCGTTTCAAGCGCTGCGAAATCAGGCGCGTTCCCCGTCCGCGCGAGCAGCGCCTTGAGCCGCGCCGAGGCGTTCGCCGGGTCCAGCAGGTCCGGCATGCACACGCGCAGAACCTGCTGCAGGTCGGAGTAGAGCGTCCAGGCGTCATGCAGCAGATCGCCATCGGCCTTCGTGAGGCGCCCGGCGGCGTGGAGCGCGAAGAGCGCATCGCCGGTGTTGGCGTGGGCGTGCCCGCCGAGCGAGAGCGTCTGGACGATGAACTCGATGTCGACGAGACCGCCCGGCTGCAGCTTCAGGTCCCAGAGCCCGCGACCGGGGCGCTCCTTGTCCATCCGCGCGCGCATGGAGGCTGCGTCCGTGAGGATCGCATCGGCATTGCGCGGATGCGCGACGACCTCGGCCACCGCCGCCATCACCCGCGCGCCGAGCGCTTCGTCGCCCGCCGCAATGCGCGCGCGCGTCAGGGCGAGCAGCTCCCAGGTCCACGCCTCCTGCGTGTAGTAGTGCGTGAAACCCGCGAGGCTCACCGCCACGGGGCCCTTCGAACCCGACGGACGCAGCTGCATGTCCACGTCGTAGAGCAGACCCTCCTCCGTCGGCGCCGAGAGCGCGCTGACGAGGCGCTGCGTGACCTTGATGAAATACTCCGCCGCCGGCAGCGGACGCGCGCCGTCGCTTTCGACGCCGGGCGGGCCGTCGAACACCACCATCACGTCGAGATCGGAGCGCGCAGCGAGTTCACGGCCGCCGAACTTGCCCACCGCCAGCACAACGAACACGCCGGGCGGACGCCCATGCAGACGCGCGACCTCCACCACCGCCACGTCGCTCAGCACGGAAACGCACGCGTCCGCGAGATCGGCGTGCGCGGCGCCGGCGTCTGCGGCGGTCGCGCGGCCCTGCAGCACCTGCAGTCCGATGCGCAGCGCTTCCTCGCGATGGAAACGGCGTGCGGCGTTGATCGCGGGCTCGAAGCCGTCCGTTTCTATCACGAGGCGCGCGAGCGTGGCGCGGCGCGCGTCCGGCGCGTCCTGCGTCAGGGGTCGCGTGAACGCAGGCTCGACCATCGCGTCCAGCAGGGCCGGACGGCGCGCGAGCACATCCGCCATCAGCGGCGCGAGGCCGAAGACGTCGGCGAGATCGGTGAGCAGGCGCGGCTGCGCCTGCATGAGCGCAAACACGGTGACGCCCGAGGAAAGCCCGCCGAGAAAATCGCAGAAGCGCGCGAACGCCGCGTCCGGCTCGCCGCTCTCGGCGATGGCGCGCAGCAGGCGCGGCATGATGGCGGTGAGCAGTTCGCGCGCGCGTTCCGATCGCGTGGCGCGGATGCGACCGTGGTGCCAGCCGCGCACGGCTTCGGCGACGGCGCCGGGATGACGGAAACCGAGCTGTGAGAGCGTTTCCAGCGTGTCCGCGTCGTTCTCCACGCCGGTGAAGACGAGTGAACCCAGCGGGTCGGCGAGCGACTCTTCGGCGGAGAAGAGCTTTGCGTCGATGGCGGCGACTGCACGGCGCGCGGCGATCAATTCTGATTCCAGCGTCGACCAGCTCTCTGCACCCGCGAGCGCGGCGAGCCGCGCCTGATCGTCGGCGTCGTTCGGCGTGCGATGTGTCTGCTGATCGCCAAGCATCTGGATGCGGTGTTCGACGGCGCGATAGAGGCGATAGGCGCCCACGAGCGTCGTTTCGGCGTCATCGGCGACGCGGCCCGTTGCACGCAGCGCCGCCAGCGCCTGGATCGTCGGTCGCAGACGTAGCGCCTTGTCGCGTCCGCCGAGGATGAGCTGCTGGGTCTGCGCGAAGAGTTCGATGTCGCGGATGCCGCCGCGCCCGAGCTTGACGTCGAAGAGGCCGGTGTCGAGCGCGCCGCCTTTGTGCGCCGCGAGGATCTGGCGCTTGATGGAATGCACGTCGGCGATGGCGGCGTAGTCGAGATGGCGGCGCCAGATGAAGGGCGTGAGCGTGGCGAGGAACGCCTCGCCTGCTTCGATATCCCCCGCACAGGCGCGCGCCTTGATGAAGGCCGCGCGCTCCCAGTTCTGGCCGACGCTCTGGTAATAATGCTCCGCCGCTTCCAACGAGACCGCGATGGGCGTGGACGCGGGATCGGGCCGCAGGCGCAGGTCGGTGCGGAAGACGTAACCGTCGACGGTGATTTCCTGCAGCGCGCGCACGATGAGCTGCGCGAGGCGCACGGCGAGTTCGCGGGGTTCGCCTTTCGCCACGGGCAGGATGTCGGCGTCGTAGAAGACGCTGATGTCGATATCGCTGGAATAGTTGAGTTCGCGCGCGCCGTGCTTGCCCATGGCGATGAGGATGAGACCGGGCGCGGGGCCGCGCGGGTCGTCCGGCGCGACAGGCCCCATGTCGCCGCGCTCGGTAACCGTGTGCGCGGCGATGCGCAGGGCGGCCGCGAGGCTTGCATCCGCGAGATCGCTGAGCGCGCCCGTCACTTCATCGAGCGTCCATTTGCCCGCGAGATCGCCCACGGCGATGGCGAGGTGCGCATGGCGTTTGGCGACGCGGAGCTGCGCCATGACCGCATCGATATCGCCCTCGGCGTTGCGCGCGGCGGCCACCGCATCGTCGACGACGCCCTGCGGGCCATCATGTGCGATGCGTGCGGCGATCTCGGCGTCGCGTTCCGCGAGGCGATCGAGATAGGGCGCAGCGGCGCGCGCGGCGGCGAGCGCTTCGGCCCAGCTGGCGGCGATCTCTGAGGGCGCGCCGTCGCGGAAGAGCCGCGCCGCGCGGAACGCCGTCACAGCGCCGGTCCGCGACGCGCGGGCGGCGCTGCGGGCAGCACCAGCACGGCGGCGAGACCGCGCGTGCCGGCCTGCGTCAGACCATCTTCCAGCATCAGTTCGCCGCCGTGCAGCTCAGCGACTGCAGCGACAAGCGAGAGACCAAGGCCCACGCCCGGCGACGTGCGGTGCTTTTCGAGACGCACGAAGCGCTTCTGCACTTCCTCGCGCAGTTCCGGCGGCACGCCTGGGCCGGAGTCCGCCACGCGGATCTCAACGCGACCGTCGGAACGCGCGGCGGTGGAGACCATCACCTTGCCGCCCTCTGGCGTGTACTTCATCGCGTTGTCGAGCAGGTTCGCGAGCGCCTGCGCCACGAGACGCGCATCGCCCATGACCACGAGATACGGCGAACACTGCATGGTCAGTTCGAGCCCAGCGGCCTCGGCGGCGGGCTCATAGAACTCCACCATCTCCGCGACGATGGTGTGCAGCTCCACGCGGCTGAAGCGCCACGTCTCGGCGGCGTTGAGGCGCGCGAGCTGGAGCACGGAGTTGAACGTCTTCAGCACGCGGTCGGTTTCTTCCTGCGCCTTGCGCAAGGCGTCGCGGTCGGCCTCCTCGTTCGGCGGCTCTTCCAGCGCGTCCTGGATGCGCTGCTTCAGGCGCGCGAGCGGCGTGCGCAGATCGTGGGCGATGGCGTCGCCGGCCTCGCGCTGGGCGTGCACGAGCTGTTCGAGCCGCACGAGCATGTCGTTGAGGTTCTTGGCGAGAATGTCGTGTTCGTCGTTCCAGCCGATGACGCCGACGCGGCGCGTAAGATCGCCGGCCATGACGAGCTTCATCGTTTCGGTGAAATGCTCGATCCGCCGCGCGGCGAACCACGCCGCCACGATCCCGGCGATGATCGAGAACGCGATGGCGATGCCGACAGCCCAGGAGAGCGCGTTCGTCATCCGCGCTGCGGCGGCGCGCACCTCACGGTGATCGCGCGAGATCATCAGGATGGGACCGTTGAGGAGGCGGCCCATGTAGGCGCGCGCCTCCTCGTCCTGCGTGCGATTGCCGACCTGCACGGTGTAGGGGAAGTCGAACATCTGCGGGGCGTCGCCCGTCAGCTCGCGGTCCGGGAGCGCGACGAAGTCGCCGGCGATGATGCGGCCCTCGGGATCGGCAAGCATGTACTGCAACGGCCCCTCGGCGGCGGCACGCTCGATGACCTGCTGGTTCAGTTCGCGCAGACCGCCGCTTTCATAGGCCGAAGCCAGCAGCGCGTATTCACGGCGCACCGCGTCATCGGCTTCGCGCGCGACCTGGATGGCCGTCGAATAGTAGACGTAGAAAAAAAGCGCGAGAACCAGGACGAGGAACACCGCCGCCTGCCCGAAGGCGAGCGCGAACGTCGTCGTCCTGGCAAACGCCGGCAGTCGGGCCCTCAGGCCTCCAAGCGATACCCGGAACCGCGCACGGTATGCAGCAAGGGTGTCGCGAAATCGCGATCGATTTTCGCGCGCAGCCTCGAGATGTGCACGTCGATCACGTTCGTCTGCGGGTCGAAATGGTAATCCCACACCTTCTCCAGGAGCATGGTCCGCGTAACGACCTGCCCAGCGTGCCGCATGAGATATTCCAGCAGCCGGAATTCCCGCGGCTGGAGGTCGATCTTGGCGCCGCCGCGATGAACGGTGCGGGCCAGCAGATCCATTTCCAGATCGCCGACCTGAAGCCGCGTCACCGGGCCGTTGCGATCACGTCCGTGCCACAGCGCGCGCACGCGCGCCAGCAGCTCGTCCTTCTCGAACGGCTTGCCGAGGTAATCGTTGGCGCCCGCATTGAGCCCTTCGATGCGCTGGTGCGTCTCGGCCTTGGCCGAAAGCATCAGCACGGGGGTGGAGACGCCGGCGCTGCGGAGGTCGCGGACGATGTCCTGGCCTTCCTTCTTCGGCAGCATGCGGTCGAAGACCAGAACGTCGTAGGCGGCGTCGCCTGCCATGGTTTCACCCGTGACGCCGTCATTGGCGACGTCCACGGTGTGTCCGTCCTCCTCCAGCGCCCGTCTCAGGAACCGTTGAACATCGATGTCGTCTTCCACGACGAGGACGCGCATGGGTTTTGCTCCGGTATCAGGCATGAGGTTCCTTTCGGGTTCCGTCTGCATCAGCCGCGTTTGGGCTCCATCGCCACGAAGCGCGCGGGACCGTTGCGGCCTTGCACCTGCAGCAGGACGGGCCGGTTCTGGGTCTTGGCGGTTTCGATGGCGAGGTTGAGATCTTCCACCGTGCGCACGGGTTTGCGGTCCGCGCCCGTGGAGACGATGACTTCGCCGATGCCAACGCGTTCGGCGGCGGCCGAATTGTCCTCGATGCCGCTGATGACGAGGCCGCCCTCGACGCCGTCGAGGCCGAAGCGACGACGGTCGTCAGCGGTGATGTTGCGCACCGACAGGCCGAGCGCATTCATCGTCGACGCCGCAGGCGGCGTCGCGCCATCGGGACGTGCGGGGCCTTCGGCGCTGGCGAGAAGCTGGCGGTCGCTCGGGCGTTCGCCGAGGCGGACGTTGGCGGTGCGGCGCTGGCCTTCGCGCTGGTACTCGACGCGCGCATCACGACCGATGGGCGATTCGCCCACGCGTTGCGTAAGATCGCGGCTGTCGGTGATGACAGCGCCGTTGAAGGTCAGGATCACGTCGCCCTGCTGCAGACCGGCGGTCGCAGCCGGGCTGCCCGGGGTCACACTGCCGACGATGGCGCCCTTGGCGTCGCGCAGGCCGATGCTGGCGGCGATCTCGCGATCCACCGGCTGCACCTGCACGCCGAGCCAGCCGCGCGTGACGCGGCCCGAGGACACGAGCTGGTCGACGATGCGCGAGGCGGTGTCGGAGGGAATGGCGAAGCCGATGCCGACGTTGCCGCCCGTGGGCGAGAAGATCGCCGAGTTCACGCCGATGACGTTGCCCTTGAGGTCGAAGGCCGGTCCGCCCGAGTTGCCCCGGTTGATCGGCGCGTCGATCTGGATGAAGTCGACATAGGAAGAATTGCCGTAGTCGCGGCGGCCCTTCGCGGACACGATGCCCGCTGTGGCGGTGCCGTCGAGGCCGAACGGATTGCCGACGGCGACGACCCAGTCGCCCACGCGCACGGTGGGGGTGCGGTCGAAGACCACGAACGGGAAACGGCCGCCGCCCTTGATCTTCAGCACCGCGAGATCGGTGCCGGGATCGGTGCCGACGAGTTCGGCCTTGAGTTCACGGCCATCGGAAAGCCGGATGTCGATTTCCTCGGCGTCCTCGACCACGTGGTTGTTGGTCACGATGGTGCCGTTCTCGGCGATGATGAAGCCCGAGCCCAGCGCCTGCGGCTGGCGGTTGGGGCCGCGTTCGGGGAAGCGGCGCATGAATTCTTCAAGGCCGGGCGGCAGATTTTCGATGTCGGTGCGCTGGCTGGCGTTGGCCTTCTGACGAACGGAAATCGAGACGACCGCAGGGCTCACCCGCTGGATCAGATCAGCGAAGCTGGCGGGCGCGCCTCCAGGCGGGGCTACGGCCGGAACCGCGATGCGCTGGGCTTCGGCGCGGTCGGCGAGGACGGCGGGGGCGGCGGCGAAGGCGGCGAACACGGTCACGGCGGCGGCGCCGGACACCAGCATGCTCTTCAGCATCTTCACGGGATTTGGTTCGGACGTGTTGCCGGACGTAGTCTTACTCAATTGGGAATTCCTCAATGAGCCGCCGGCCCGGCGACGTTCGTCAGGCCTGAAGCGTCGAATGGCACCTACGGACCATTTAGGGCGAAGTTGCGATCATTACAGCGGCCCGCGCAAGTGCCGAGATGACCAATATCCTAACGATCCTGATCATGTTCGGGGGCGGGATCGTCTTCGACGTCGGTCCCGGCGGCCTTGCGGCGGCGCAGGAGCGAGGCTGCGGCGAAGCCCGCAAACGCAAGCAACAGCGCCGGCGCCGCCCACACCGCCCAGGTCGGCGAGGACATGCGTGGGCGAAGGAGCACGAAGTCCCCGTACCGGTCGGCGAAGAAGGCG
>JAWXBS010000192.1:0-6013 GCA_034440275.1 Alphaproteobacteria bacterium | reverse complement strand
TCGTTAATCCGCGCAGACCGAATCGCCCAAGCAAACCCTACCGAAGCGGCAGAGTCGGGGAAAGCTTCGCAGGTGCGAAGGCAACGCTACTCCAGCGTGCGCGCCACCATTTCGCGGGCGTTGCGCGACAGGGAATTGATCGCCGCGAGCCGTTCGAGCGCCGCGCGCGCCTTGGCCTGCCGGTTGGCGTCGAAGCGCCGCCAGCTTTCGAAAGCTGTGAGCAACCGGGCGGCGAGCGCGGGATTGAGTGCATCGGCTTCCTGCACGCCGTCGGCGAGGAAGGCGTAGCCGGTTCCGTCCGCCGCATGGAACGCGCGCAGGTTGCGCATGGCGAACACGGCGATCAGCGAGCGCGCGCGGTTCGGATTGCGCACGGAGAAGAACTCGTGGCCCTTCAGCTTGCGCACGCGTTCGATGGCGTCGGCGCGGGGCGCTGCGGCCTGTACGGCGAACCACTTGTCCACAACCAGCGGGTTGTCGCGCCAGCGATCGAGGAAGACACCCAGCGCATCGTCGAACGCGGTTCCGTCGATCTGGCCCAGCGCGTCGAGCGCAGCCATGCGTTCGGTCATGGTGCCTGCGCGCGCATAGGCGTCGCCGATGCGTTGCTCGTGGGCTGCGCCCAGGGACGCGAGCAGATCGAGCGCGGCGGATTTCAGCGAACGACGCCCCGCCTGCGCGGCGTCGGGCGAGAAGGGCGTTTCGCCGGCCATGTCCACGAGCGCGGCGAGACGTGGTTCGAGGCGTGCGGCTATGATGCCACGCACCTTTTCGCGCGCCGTGAACAGGCGCTCGGGATCGGGCGTCTCGGTGTTCTGCATCAGGTCGGCGAGATCGGGCGCGCGCAACGCGAGCGCGGCGAAGGCTTCGTCCTGCTGCGCACGATCGAGTTCGCGGTTGAGCGCATCGCCGATGAGCGCAAGGGAGGGGCCTTCGGCGCCATTCGCCTCGGCGAAAATGGCTTCGCGCAACAAACGTTGCCCGGCCTCCCAGCGCGTGAACGCATCGGGGTCGTGCGACATCTGGATCAGGCGGCCTGCGCTGCCGAGACCGTCGTCGAGCATCACCGGCGCGCAGAAGCCGCGGAGAAATGCCGGCGTCGGTGCGGCTTCCACGTGATCGAACACGAAGGACGCGGACGGCTTGTCGAGGACGATGAGATGTTCGCGCAGCGAAACCGACGTCTCGCCGCCGGCGAGGTGCGATGCGAGCTGCACGCCCGATTGCGCCACGAAACCCACCGTCAGCGGGATCGGCAGCGCGCGCTTGTCGGGCTGGCCGGGCGTGGGCGGCGTCGATTGGGCGAGGTTGAGCGTGTAGGTCTTCGACGCGGCGTCGTACGTCCCGCGCGCGACGACGCGCGGGGTGCCCGCCTGATTGTACCAGTGCATGAAGTGCGAGAGGTCTTTCCCGCTCGCTTCCGCAAAGCACGCGACGAAATCCTCCAGCGTCGCCGCCGTGCCGTCGCAGCGGTCGAAATAGAGCTGGATGCCTGAGTCGAACGCCTCATCGCCGATCAGCGCCTTGAGCACGCGGATGATTTCCGCGCCCTTTTCATAGACGGTGGCGGTGTAGAAGTTGTCGATCTTCTCGTACTGCGACGGCCGCGCCGGGTGGGCGAGGGGGCCGTTGTCCTCCGGGAATTGCCGCCCGCGCAGCGTCTTCACGTCCTTGATGCGCTTCACCGGCCGCGAGCGTTCGTCGGCGGAGAATTCCTGGTCGCGATAGACCGTGAGGCCTTCCTTCAGGCACAGCTGGAACCAGTCGCGCAGGGTGATGCGGTTGCCGGTCCAGTTGTGGAAATATTCGTGCGCGACGACGCCTTCGATGGCCTCGAAGTCGGCGTCGGTCGCCGTATCGGAGTCCGCCAGCACATAGGCGGCGTTGAAGATGTTGAGGCCCTTGTTCTCCATCGCGCCGAAGTTGAAATCCCGCACGGCGACGATGTTGAACACCGCGAGATCGTATTCGCGCCTGAACACCTTCTCGTCCCACGCCATCGAACGCTTCAGCGCATCCATCGCGTAGTGCGCCCGCCCGCTCTCGCCGTCATCGACATAGATGCCCAGATCGACCTTTTTGCCCGACATGGTCGTGAACGTGTCGTGGATGGAATCGAACGCGCCCGCGACCAGCGCGAAGAGATAATCGGGCTTCGGATGCGGGTCGTTCCAAACCGCGAAGTGGCGCCCGCCCGGCAGATCGCCGGCCTCGATGGGATCGCCGTTGGACAGGAGCGTCGGATAGCGCGCCTTGTCGGCTTCCATGCGCACCGTGTAGCGCGCCATCGCGTCGGGCCGGTCGAGCGCGTAGGTGATCTTGCGGAAGCCTTCCGCCTCGCACTGCGTGCAGAAGCGGCCGCCCGAAACGTAGAGCCCTTCGAGCGCGGTGTTCGCCGCCGGATTGATCAGCGTGTCGATCTCCAGCGTGAACGCCTCCGGCGGCGCATGGATGACGAGTTTTTCCGGCTCGATGGCGTATTGATCCGTGGACAGCGCCTGCCCGTCGATCGCGATGCGCTCCAGCGTCAACGCCGCGCCGTCGAGGACGAGCGGCTTTCCCGCAGCGCCCACGCGCTTGACCTTCGACACGGCGCGCACGCGGGTCGCCGTCGGTTCGAGATCGAAGGCGAGGTGGATCGTGTCGATAGCGTAGTCGCACGGCTTGTAGTCGGCGAGGCGTACAGCGGCGCCCGTTTCGTCACGCATGGAAAGTCTCCCGGAAGCGGCCTTAGTGAGCCGGTGCGGGAGGGAGATCAACCTTGGATGTGGTGAGGTTTCACCGCTCCCTCCCGCGACAGTCGGGAGGGACAGCGCGCGTGAGCGCGCAGGGTGAGTTGGTGCAGGATGAAGCGCTTCAACACCGCCCCAACCGCGCTCTTCGCCCGATCATCTCGCGCACACCCCACCCCCGGCGCTGCGCGCCGGACCCTCCCCATCGAGGGGAGGGAGGGAGACAACGCTACTCCGCCGCGATCGCCTGCGCGGGCATGGCGCTCGGGTCATGATGAACTTCCCGCAGGATTTCATCGGCGCGTGCGGCGAGATCGGCGAGGTCGGCGGGAAGCCCTGTGTGCTCCTCGGCGAAGAGCGCAAGCTCGCGCGCGACCCGCATCAGCATGAGCCCGTTGGCGAGGATGCGCGCCTGGTACTCGATGCGCTCGGGGTCGCGGTCGTATTCAGCTTTCGGCACGCGCCAGCCGCCCCAGTCGAGCGTGTCGGTGACGACGGAGGGGTACGTGCCCGTCTGCGGGTTCTTCTTGTTGTTGGAATCGAGCTCCCACTGGCAGCGCAGACGCATCACGCGCCAGTTCTCGATGTCGTCGTCCCAGCGGCGCGTCGCACGGGTCTGCTCTTCGGCGAGCATTTCGTGGCCGCCGAACTCGCGCCCCAGGCCCACGTCGTAGAAGACCTTCAGGGGTTCCTCGACGCCCTTGACCCATTGCGGCAGCACGCGCTCGACGGTGGCCCACGTGCCCACCGACTTCACGAAAACGCGCTGACCCTTGTGATAGAGCGCCTTGGCCATGGAAAATCTCCGGTTTCAGGGCCGGTTATGCCACGGCGCCTCTTAAGGTTCCGGCGACAAACGTCCTTTACGCGGCGTTAGACTTTTCGCCGGCCCCGCGACCTGTATGGTGCCCTCCAAAACCGGAGGAACGGCCCAGATGAATTTCGATTTCAGCGACGACCAGAAGGCCCTCAAGGACCAGGCGCGCAAGTTCCTCACCGACAAGTCGAGCGCCAAGGCCGTGCGCGGCGTGCTGGAAAACGCCGAGGTGTCCTTCGACAAGGCGCTCTGGAAGGGCGTGGCGGAGCTTGGCTGGCTGGGCGTTTCCATTCCGGAGGAGCATGGCGGCCTCGGGCTCGGCAAGCTGGAGCTCTGCGTGCTGGCCGAGGAAATGGGTCGCGCGGTGGCGCCGATCCCGTTCGCCTCGACGCTCTATTTCTTCACCGAAGCCGTGCTGATCGCGGGCTCCGACGCGCAGAAGGCCGCCGTGCTGCCCAAGGTCGCCGACGGTTCGGCGATCGGCTGCTGGGCGGTGTCGGAAGGCCCCGGCGCGCCGACGGCCGCCTCGATCAAGACGAGCTTTGACGGTTCGACGCTTTCCGGCGTGAAGATCCCGGTGACGGACGGCGACTGCGCCACGCACGCGGTGGTCCTCGCGAAAGAAGGAACGGGCACCTCGCTCGTCCTCGTCGATCTCAACCAGCCCGGCGTGAAGCGCGAGACCATCAAGACGCTCGATCCCTCGCGCGGCCATGCGCGGCTCACCTTTGACAAGGCCAAGGGCGAACGCCTCGGCGCGGTCGGGCAGGGCTGGGCCGTGAGCGAGCAGGTGCTCGACCGTGCGGCGGTGCTGATCGCCTTCGAACAGATTGGCGGCTCGCAGGCGTGCCTCGACATGGCGGTGGACTTCGCGAAGAACCGCTACGCCTTCTCGCGCCAGATCGCGTCCTTCCAGGCCATCAAGCACAAGCTCGCGGACATGTATGTCGCGCTCGAGGTCGCGCGCTCCAACGCCTATTACGGCGCGTGGGCGCTCTCGACGGACGCGGGCGAACTGTCGCTCGCCGCGCCCGCCGCACGCGTCGCCGCATGCGAGGCGTATTATCTGGCGTCGAAGGAAAACATCCAGACGCATGGCGGCATGGGCTTCACCTGGGACGTGGACTGCCACCTCTTCTACCGCCGCTCGAAGCTGCTGGCCGTGCAGGCGGGCGCGCCGCCCGTGTGGAAGGAAAAGCTGGTGTCGAGGCTGGAGCGGCGCAACGCGGCGTGAGGCCTATTGCCGTCTGCAGGGGGAAGCATGAACGGACCAACGCTAGTTGATATCTTTCTCGGCTTGGTGCCGTTGCTCGCGATTATTGCGGCCGCATATTTTATTGTGCGCGGAGCAGTCAGTGGACCCCATCAAAAGGCGGTGCTCGCTGAAATGAGACGTCAGACGCTTGCGTGGGAGCGCATTGCGGCAGCGCTGGAGCAGCGCAAGAATAGCGATTCGCCGCCGCCCTCCTGACCTGGCCGAGAAGTAAGGGCGGTGCGTTTTCGTCCTTTTGTAAGGAACGGTCGCATGAACATCATCGGCGTTTTTGCAGCGGTGCATGTCACCGACATCGCGCGTGCGGAAGACTTCTACACCAAGGTCATCGGCCGCGCGCCGGATCACAAGCCCATGCCGTTCCTCACGCAGTGGGTGGGTCTCGGCGGCGCGGCGGGCGTGCAGCTTTTTCTGGAGCCGGCGAATGCGGGCAACGGGCTCATGACCATCGTGACGCCGGACGTCGAAGCGGCGGGCAAACTCTTCGCGCAAGCGGGGCTCACGCTCGGCGAGATCCAGCGCGGGCCCTTCGGCGCGGTGGCGCATATCGACGATCCCGACGGCAACCGCGTCTTCCTCACCGAACCGCCGAAAGGTTGAAGGATCTGGCATGATCGGCGCTGACCTTCCTCGCATCGGCGGCAATGTGCGCATCGACGCCACAGCCTTCGTGCATCCGAGCGCATGTCTCTACGGCGATATCGAGATCGGCCCGGAGGCGTCGGTCTGGTGCAACGTCGTCATCCGCGCCGAGAGCGAGCGCGTCGTCGTCGGCAAGCGCACGAACGTGCAGGACTTCGTGATGATCCACATCGGCGCGCGCACCGGCACGCTGATCGGCGCAGACTGTTCGATCACCCATCACTGCACGTTGCACGGCTGCACCATCGGCGATGCGGTGCTCGTCGGCATCGGCGCCACGATCATGGACGGCTGTGTGGTGGGCGAGAATTCGATCATCGCGGGGCACGCCTTTCTGAAAGAAGGCACGGTTATCCCGCCCAATTCCATCGTCATGGGGTCGCCGGCGGAAGTGAAGCGCACAAAGGACTCCAGCATCCCCAACCGCGTCAACGCCTTTTACTACCACCGGAACGCGCAGGCTTTCGCCGCCGGCGATTTCCGCGTCTGGTCGCGTGATGAGTTCCAGAAGGATGCAGCGGCGCTCGTGGCGGAGCTGACGGGGAAGGG
>JAWXBS010000191.1:0-24072 GCA_034440275.1 Alphaproteobacteria bacterium | reverse complement strand
GGCGCCGAGCCCGCCCGCGCCTTCCGCATCCTCATCCCCGGCCAGTGCGCGTGCGTACTGACGCACCTCCCCCGCCGCGCCGACCGGCAGCAGGCGTGCGGCGCCCGGATTGTCCTGCGCGATCAGTGCTACGCCGCCTTCCAGCACGATCATCCCCACCGCCGCCACCAGCGCGCTGACCAGCAAGGAGCGCGTGGCGATCGCGCCGACCGCGACCAGCCCGATGACGAACGCCACATGCAGCAGCGCGCTCAAGGCGCCCAGCGCCACGCCCGACAGACCTGACGCCACGCCGCCGGCAATGGCTTCGCGCGGCATGGCGTTCACGAACGCACTCAGGAACGCGATGACTACGCCGTTGATCGCGAAGAGCGCCACGCTCGCCAGCGCCAACGCGAGCAGCGCACCGTATTTGCCGACGAGGATCGCGGCGCGGTCATTGCGCGGCGCGATGAGACGCCAGGTGGTCCAGCGATACTCGCCGGCGATGACGATGGCCGCCGCCGCCGCGAGAAAACCCGCCACGAACGGATTGGCCGGCGCGCCGACCGACAGCACCGCTTCCAGCGCCACGTTCGGCCGCGCGAGAGACGCCGCACCGCTGACGCTGCCGCGCACCGCAAGCTCGAGCGCCACGCCAACGACAATGTGCGCAAGCGCCGGCGCCAGCACGCACCAGAACAAGAGCGTGCGGTCCCGCGACAGCTTGAAGAATTCGGCCTTCAGCGCATCGAAAATCATGACGCGCCTCCGGTGAGCCGGAAGAAGATGTCCTCGAGCCGCGCCCGCTCCCAACGCGCCTCGAACACCTGAAACCCTTCGCCCGTCAGCATCGCAATGGCACCTGGCGCTTCGGCGCGCTGCGCCTCGATCCACACCGCCTCGCCCTCGATCACCGCCTTCGGGCCGAGAAGCCGCGCGGCGTCTGCCGGGCGATCCACTTCGATACGCAAACGGTCCGATGCGGCAAGCAGCGTCTGCGTCGCGCCGGCGGCAACGAGCTTGCCGTGATCAAGAATGGCGAGGTGATCGCAGGTGCGCTCCACCTCGTCGAGGAGATGGCTCGACAGCACCACCGTGCAGCCATCCGTCTGCGCAAGCGAGCGGATGAAGCTGCGCATTTCCAGAATGCCGGCCGGATCGAGCCCGTTGGTCGGCTCGTCGAGCACCACCAGACGCGGACGCCCGACAAGCGCCGCTGCGAGGCCGAGGCGCTGCTTCATGCCCACGGAGAAGTCACGCACGCGTCGATGCGCAGCCTCGGAAAGGCCGACGCGCGCGAGCAGATACTCGGTACGCTCGCCATCACGGACGCCGCTGTAGAGCGCGAGCGCCTCGAGCGTTTCGCGCGCGGTAAGATGGGGGTAGAAAGCGGGCGTCTCGATCAGCGCGCCGACCTGGCGCAACGGGGCGTCGGCGACATCGAAGATCCTCACACGCCCGCGCGTCGCGCGTACAAGACCGAGCACGATGCGCACCATGGTGCTCTTGCCGGCGCCGTTGGGACCGAGCAGGCCGAACACCGCGCCCTCGGGCACGGTGAAACTCACGTCGTCGAGCGCGACGGTTGGCGCGCCTTTTCCGCGAAACGTCTTGGCGACGCCCTCCAGCGCCAGCGCGCTCATTTCAGCGCCTCCCAGAGAATGTTCGCGGCGGTGATCGCGAGAAAGACGGCGAAGAACTGCTTCAGCCTTGCGCGATCGAGGCGATGCGCGAGGCGCGCGCCGATGGGTGCGGTGATGGATGTCAGCAACGCGAGGATCACGAAGCCCGGCAGGTTCACATAGCCCGCCGAAAAGGGCGGCAGACCCGGCGCGTTCCAGCCGGTGACCACGTTCGCGAGCGCCGCCGGTACGGCGATGGCTGCGCCGAAGCCAGACGCCGTCGCCACCGCCTGATGGATTGGGCGTCCGCACAGCGTCATCACCGTGACGCCAAACGCGCCGCCGCCGATGCCCATCATCGCCGAGAGCCCACCGATGACGCTGGCGATCACGCCGCGACCGAAGCCGGCCGGCATGTCCTGCGCGAGGCGCCATGTATCGCGACCGAACGCCATGTTCGCCGCGATCAGCAAAAGCCCGACGCCGAACACGAGCAGCAGCACGTCGCCTTCCACAAAGCCCGCCACGATGGCGCCGGCGAGCGCGCCGATTGCGATCCACGGCGTCCATGCCTTCAGCACCGCGAAATCCACCGCGCCGGCCTTCGCGTGCGTCGCCAGCGAACGCCACGAGGTGGCGAGGATGGTCGAGAGTGAGGTCGCGACCGCCACATGGCTGCGCACGTCGTCATCGACGCCGAGCACGCCCATCACATGATAGAGCGCCGGCACGATCACGATGCCGCCCCCCACCCCGAACAGCCCCCCGATCAGCCCGGCGAAAAGCCCGGCGCCGGCGAGGGCGAGGGAAAAGAGCGGGAGGTCAGCGTGCATCGAAGCGCTGGTTCACACGCGTCGGAGTGTTTGTCGATGGCGCGGGAGCAGCCCTCTCCCGCTTGCGGGGGAGGGCCCAATCGGCGCGAACGCGACGATCAGGGTGAGTGCCCGGTCTCAAAGGTTGAGGCTCCTTCTGCGCCACTGCGCCCTCACCCTGGCTTCGCGGTGCTCGCCTGTCCCTCTCCCGCTTGCGGGAGAGGGTTGTGCGTGCGCGGCGTGCTCCCCTATCGTCCCGCCCAACAGGAGGAACCACGCCCATGTCCGCACTTTTCGATCTCACCGGCCAGAACGCCGTCATCACCGGTTCGTCCAAGGGCATCGGCAAGGCGATCGCGCATCAGCTGGCCGCGCACGGGGCCAAGGTCGTCATCTCTTCGCGCAAGGCCGACGCCTGCGACGCCGCACGCGACGAGATCAACAAGGCGGTCGGCCGCGACACAGCCATCACCATCACCGCCAACATCGCCGACAAGGGCGCGCTGCAGAACCTCGTCGACGAGACGCACTCGAAGCTCGGCCAGATCGACATTCTGGTCTGCAACGCCGCGAGCAATCCCTACTTCGGTCCGATGTCGGGGATGAACGACGACCAGTTCACGAAGATCCTGCAGAACAACATCGTCTCCAACCACTGGCTCATCCAGATGGTGGCGCCCGAGATGACGGCGCGGAAGAACGGCTCGATCATCATCATCTCGTCGATCGGCGGCCTGCGGGGGTCGCCTGTGCTCGGCGCCTACTGCATCTCGAAGTCGGCGGACATGCAACTCGCGCGCAATCTCGCGGTGGAGTTTGGCGAAGCGAATGTGCGCGTGAACACGATTGCGCCGGGCCTCGTGAAGACCGACTTCGCGAAGGCGCTGTGGGACAATCCCGAAATCCTCAAGCGCTCGACGGCGGGTTCCGCGCTCAAGCGCATCGGCGAACCCGAGGAGATCGCCGGCATGGCGGTGTTCCTCGCGTCGAAGGCCGGCGCGTTCACGACCGGCCAGACCTTCGTGATCGATGGCGGCGCCACGGCGATGTGATCGCGGCCCTCTGTCGCTGAAGGGTTGACGGCGCGGCTGCCGCCGTGAACCTGCGCTCACCAGAAAACCGGAGCATTCAATGCGTTCCATCTTCATCGCAGCGGGCGCAGCCCTGCTGCTGGCGTCGTGCGGCACCACCGCACCGCCGCACGCCGATCCCGAACCGCCGCGCGGCGGCATCGTGGCGCCAGAACCCGCGGGACCGCCGCTGTCGCCGGCAGCCCTCGCGCAGCACGCGCGCATCCTGTCGTCGGATGAATTCGGCGGTCGCGAGCCCTCCTCGCCCGGTGAGCGGCTGACGATCGACTACATCTCACAGCAGTTCAAAGCGGCGGGTCTTCAACCTGGCTGGAACGGCTCGTTCCTGCAGCCGGTGCCGCTCGTGGAAGCGAGCGTAAAGGGCGAGCCCACGCTCAGCATTACCGGCCGCGACGGCGCGAAGCGCTATTCGTATCGCGATCAGGTGGTGATGTTCACCAAGCGCCCGTCTCCGGTGATCGACATTGCGAACGCGCCGCTCGTGTTCGTCGGCTACGGCGTGAACGCGCCGGAACTCGGCTGGAATGATTACGCCGGCGTCGACATGAAGGGCAAGATCGCGGTCATCCTGATCAACGATCCAGACTTCGAAACACCCGCAGCCCATCCCACCACCGGCAAGTTCGGCGGCAAGGCGATGACGTATTACGGTCGCTGGACCTACAAGTACGAGGAAGCCGGACGCCAAGGCGCGGCGGGCGCGCTCATCATCCACGAAACGGCGCCGGCGTCGTATCCGTGGGCGGTGGTGGAGTCCTCATGGACCGGCCCGCAGTTCGATCTCAAGCGCGGTACGGGCGCCGATCGTGTGCAGGTCGAAGGTTGGCTCAGCACCTCCACCGCGACGGACATGTTCCAGCGCGCGGGCCTCAACTTCGCAGAGCTGAAGGCGGCGGCGCAACGCCAGGGCTTCCGCCCGCGTGCGATGGGTCTCACCGGCGGCCTGCATCTGGAAACCGACGTGAAGGATTCTACCTCGCACAACGTTGTCGGCATCCTGCGCGGCACGGGTGCGCCCGATGAAGCGGTGCTCTACGGCGCGCACTGGGATCACCTCGGCCGTTGCACGCCGGTGGACGGCGACGACATCTGCAACGGCGCACTCGACAATGCGACCGGCACGTCGGGCCTCATCGAGCTTGCGCGCGAGTACGCCGCCAAGGGAGCGCCGCGCCGCAGCGTCGTGTTCGTGGCGTTCACGGCGGAAGAGCAAGGCCTGCTCGGGTCTGAATTCTACGCACGCAATCCTGCGATCCCTGCGAACAAGACGGTCGCGGCGGTGAACATGGATGGCGCGCTGATCTACGGGCCGACGCGCGACGTGATCGTCGTCGGCTACGGCAAGTCCGATCTCGAGGATCTGCTGGCGACAGCCGCGCGCGGCCAGAACCGCACGGTGCGCGGCGAAGCGTTCCCCGAGCGCGGTTCGTTCTACCGCTCGGACCACTTCAATCTCGCCAAGGTCGGCATTCCGGTGCTCTACGCGCAAGGGGGGCAAGACCTCGTCAACGGCGGCGTCGAGCGCGGCAAAGCGCTCGGCGAGGCGTTCATCGCCAACCGCTACCATAAGCCCGACGACGAATTCGATCCGTCATGGGACCTCTCCGGCCAGACGCAGGACCTGCAGCTCTTCTACGAGGTGGGCCGCACGGTGGCGGATGGCGCAACGTGGCCGAACTGGAAACCGACCGCGGAGTTCTACCCAATCCGGCAGCGCTCTCTGGGACGTTGATTTAAGAAAGGCCCCGGTTTTCACCGGGGCCTTTTTTCCTCACGCCGCCGTCGGCAGCACGTAGTCCTTGAACGTATCGCGCAGCGCCATCTTGTTGATCTTGCCGGTGGCGCCGAGCGGGATCGCGTCGACGTACTGCACGTCGTCGGGCGTCCACCACTTGGCGATCTTGCCTTCGAGGAATTTCAGCACCGCTTCCTTTGAAACCTCCTCACCCGGCTTCTTTTGGATGATGAGCAGCGGGCGTTCATCCCACTTCGGGTGATAGATGCCGATGACAGCGGCGTTCGCCACGCCGGGGCAGCCCACCGCGATGTTTTCGATGTCGATCGAGCTGATCCACTCCCCGCCCGACTTGATGACGTCCTTGGCGCGATCGGTGATGGTCATGAAGCCTTTCGGGCAGATCGTCGCCACGTCGCCGGTGTCGAACCAGCCTTCGCCATCGACCACAGTGCCGTCGGGATTTTTCGCGCCTTCGTTCTTGAAATAGGCCTTCGCCACCGACGGGCCGCGCACCAGCAGCCGGCCGAAGGTCTTGCCGTCACGCGGCAGATCGGCGCCCGCATCGTCCACGATCTTCATCTCGACGCTGAACGGTGTCTTGCCCTGTTTCAGCTTCAGCTTGATACGCTCCTCATGCGGAAGTTCGTCTTCCGCCGGCCCCATCGAGCACAGCGTGCCCATCGGGCTCATCTCGGTCATGCCCCAGGCGTGGATCACCTCCACGCCATAGTCCTGCTCGAATGCGCGCAGGATCGCTTCCGGCACCGCAGAACCGCCGATGATCACGCGCTTCAGGGTGGAGAGCTTCAGGTTGTTTTCGCGCAGGTGCGCGAGCAGCATGAGCCACACCGTCGGCACCGCCGCGGTAAACGTCACGCCCTCGGTCTCGAGCAGTTCGTAGATCGATGCCCCGTCGAGTTTCGCGCCGGGCATCACCAGCTTGCAACCCGCCATCGGAGCGATGAACGTGATCGCCCACGCGTTGGCGTGGAACATCGGCACCACTGGCAGCACCACGTCCTTCGCACGCAGGCCGAAGGCGTCGCCCTGGTTGGCCGCGAACGCGTGCAGCATGTTGGAGCGGTGCGAGTAGAGCACGCCCTTGGGATTGCCCGTGGTGCCCGACGTGTAACAGAGGCCCGCTGCGGTATTCTCGTCGAAGCTGCCCCAGGTGACGTCGGTCGAGCGGCCCGCGATCCAGGACTCGTAGCTCACCGCATTCTTCAGCGACGTCTGCGGCATGTGCGCGTCGTCGGTGAGGATGACGTAAAAGTTCACCGTCTCCAGCAGCGGCGCGATCTTCTCCACGATGGGCAGGAAGGTCGTGTCGAACGCCAGCATGCGGTCGCCGGCGTGGTTCATGATCCAGGCGATCTGCTCGGGCAGGAGGCGCGGATTGACCGTGTGCAGCACCGCGCCGATACCCATCGCGCCGTACCACACCTCCATGTGCCGCGAGGTGTTCCAGGCGAGCGTGGCGATGCGGTCGCCGAGCGTGACGCCGCCCTCCAGCAGCGCCCGGCTCACCTGCCGCGAACGGGTCCAAAGGTCGGTGTAGGTGGTGCGGACGATCGGGCCTTCGACGGAGCGGGTGACGATCTCGCGGTTCGGGCAGACGGTCCGCGCGTGCGTGATCACGCGATCGAGCGTCATCGGCCAGTCCTGCATCAAGCCCTGCATGCGTCGTCTCCCGGTTCGCTTCTATAGCGCGTGCTCGCGTTGGAACGGACCTTAGAGGCAGGCTGACGCGCGGGCAATTTGCCCCAGGCTAGAACCGGGAGTTACGTTGGCTAGGCGGCCAGGCGCAGGCCGGACTGGGCGGCGAAGGCGGACGCCGTGAACTGCGCGGTGCGTGGCTTGAACCGGGCGGCGCGAAAAATGCGCACCACTGGGGCCGTCCCCGGCTCGACGCTGACAAAGCGGGCGGCGATGTCGGCGTCGTTGGCGGCTTCCAGTTCGATCTTTTCGCGGGCCACCCACGTGGCCGCATGAAGGGCGGCGGCCGGGGTCCGGACCGGCGACTTCATCGTGAGGCGCATGGTGGCCGAGAAGACCGCGCCCTTGCGCCCGTCGCCCCAGACGGTCGCGACCCGGCAGGTCGGCACCGCGTAGTCGCCCCAGAGAGAATTCACTAGGGCATAGTGGACCGGCGAGATGCCCTCGCGCGCCAGCACCTCGGCGCGGGCGCCGGTGGTTTCAAGCTGCGGCTCCGGCGCGCCGTGGCGCGTCGCGTGGCGGGTGAAAAGCAGCGTCATCACCAGCGCGGCCAAGACGCTGAGGCCCGCCCAGGCGGTCTTGATCTTGCGAGGACGGCGGCGCGCGGGCGGCGAAGAATTCATCGCCCAAGCCTTCGCCCCGCACAGTTAATACTTCGCGAATCGTAGGCAATTTTCGGGGGAATAGATCAGGGGTAGAGCCGCGCCTTTTCCCAGGCCACACCGGCTGTCGGACGGGAGAACTCGAGCCGGTCGTGCAAACGGAACGGCCGGTCGCGCCAGAACTCGATGCGCAACGGCGCCAGACGCCACCCGCTCCATTGCGGCGGCCGCGGCACCTCTCCCAGACCGAAGCGCGCCGCCTGCTCGGCGATGCGCCGTTCCAGTGCGAAGCGGCTTTCCAGCGGGCGCGACTGCTCGGACGCCCACGCCCCGATCCGCGCACCGCGATCGCGGGAGGCGAAATAGGCGTCCGCCGTCGCGTCATCGACCTTCGTCACCGCGCCGCGAATGCGGATCGACCGCCGCAGCGACTTCCAGTGAAAGGCGATGGCGGCGCGCGGATTTTCCGTGAGCTGGCGGCCCTTGGCGCTCTCGAAGTTCGAGTAAAACGTGAAGCCCCGCGCGTCGAAGTCCTTCAGGAGCACCATGCGCACGTCGGGAAACCCGTCGGCGTCGGCGGTGGCGAGAGACATGGCGTTCGAGTCGTTCAGTTCCTTCTCCCGCGCCTCCTTGTACCAGGCCGTGAACAGCGCCAGCGGCTCGTCGGTGGCGAAGAGCGCCGCGTCATCCGGCGGCGGGCCGGACGTCTCGTACTCTGCCGAACTCGGCGACGGCGGGATCAGGTCATTGCGGGGCATGGAGGGTGTCCGATTTGCACTCTCCCTTCATACAGGGCAGCTATCGGGGGGTCATGTCCCACAACACCTTCGGCCACCTTTTCCGCGTCACCACCTGGGGGGAAAGCCACGGGCCGGCCCTCGGCTGCATCGTGGACGGCTGCCCGCCGGGGGTGAAACTGACGGCGGAAGACCTCCAGCACTGGCTCGACCGGCGCCGGCCGGGGACGAGCAAGTTCGTCACCCAGCGCGCCGAGCCCGACGCGGTGAATATCCTCTCCGGCGTGTTTGAGGACGAGCGCACGGGTGGCCCCGTCACCACCGGCACGCCGATCGCGCTGCACATCGACAATGTCGACCAGCGCTCGAAGGACTATTCCGAAATTCGCGACGTCTATCGACCGGGCCACGCCGACTACGTCTATGACGCAAAATATGGCGTGCGCGACTATCGCGGCGGCGGGCGTTCCTCGGCGCGCGAGACGGCGGCGCGGGTCGCGGCGGGCGGCGTCGCGCGCAAGGTGCTGGCGCATGTGCTTGGCGCCGAGGTCACAATCCGCGCCGCGCTCATTCAGATCGGCCCTGACGCCATCGACCGCAGCGCCTGGGATTGGGACGAGACCGAGCGCAACGACTTCTGGTCGCCGGACGCCAGCGCCGCCGCGCGCTGGGCCATCGATCTCGACGCCGCACGCAAGGCGGGCTCGTCGCTCGGCGCCGTCGTCGAAGTGATTGCGAGCGGCATACCGGCAGGCTTGGGCGCGCCGATCTACGGCAAGCTCGACGCCGACATCGCGGCCGCGCTGATGAGCATCAATGCCGTAAAGGGCGTGGAGATCGGCGCGGGCTTTTCCGCCGCCATGCTGTCGGGCGAACTCAACGCCGACGAGATGTCGATGGGGAATGACGGCAAGCCGCGCTTTGCGTCAAACAATGCGGGCGGCGTGCTCGGCGGCATTTCCACGGGTCAGGACATCGTCGCGCGCTTCGCGGTGAAGCCCACCTCCTCCATCCTGAAGCCGCGCAAGACGATCACCGCAGACGGGCGCGAGACGGAAGTCTCCACCAAGGGACGCCACGATCCGTGCGTGGGCATTCGCGCGGCGCCTGTGGCGGAAGCCATGCTCGCGTGCGTTCTGGCCGATCATGTGTTGCGCCATAGGGGCCAGAACGGTGCGTAACGCCGTGCGCCTCGGCGCGCTTGTTCTCTCCCTAGCGATAGCGTCGGCATGTGCGCCCGCCGATTGCGGCATCATGCGCGCGCAGACCGAATGGCGCGCGAGCAAGGCGCTTGAGCGCTGCGCCGCGAACGGAGACACGAAGGCGCAATCCCTGCTCGGCATGCTCCACTGGTCCGCGGGACGCGCGCAGGACATGAAGTGCGACGTCGATCCGAATGCGACGTTCGATCCAAAAACGCTCGCCGAAAGCGGCGCGTGCCACCGCGTGCCCGCCAACCCGAAGAATTTCGGCCTGCCCGCAACGATAAGCGTCGCCGACCTCAACGCGCAGGGACGCACGCTGCTGCTGGCGGCTGCCGAAAGCGGCGACGCCATCGCGCTGAATGAGCTCGGTCTCGCGAGTCTCGAAGCCCTCAACGACCGGCCCGTGGACTACGCCGCCGCACGCGGCTTGTTCGAACGCGCCTCCGCCGCCGGCGACAGCATCGCGCCTTTCAATCTCGCGCGCATGCACCACGCCGGTCTCGGCGCGCCGCGCGACGATGAAGCCGCCTTCCGCGAACTCACGCTCTCGCGCGAGCGCGGCTATCCGTCCGCCGTCTGCGCACTCGCCATCGTCACCGCGCGCAAGAATGGCGACGCCGCGCCCCCGCGAGACGAAACGTGCGCACGCGCCGACCTGCCGGCCGAATTCCGCGCCACGCCATGACACTGCAAGCTGGTTGGACCGTCGCGGAAGTGGAGCGGCTGCTGGAGCGCGACGATCCCGGCGAACTCCTGAACGTCGCCATCGCCGTTTCGCTCGATCCGCCGGACTGCGCATGGGCCGAGCGCATCTGCATCCGTCTCGCCGCACACAGCGTCGCCAACGTGCGCGGCAACGCGATCCTCGGCTTCGGTCACCTCGCGCGGGTGTGCGGCGCCCTCGATGAAGCGCGTGTCCGGCCGCTGATCGACGCCGCGCTCGACGATCCCAGCGACTACGTGCGCGGTCAGGCCCATGCCGCAGCCGACGATCTCGCGCATTTCCTCGGCTGGCGTGACCTGCCTGCGTGACCCACGGGCGGTCTGCCCTCCGCCCAGTCTGCACCGGTTCTTCAGAACTTTTGTGCAGGTTAACAGCGCCATGAAGTCTCTCACCGCCCCCACGATCGCCCCATCTGGGGCGACGTTCGCAGCACTCAACTTCGACGGCCACATCCAGACCGCCCGCGAACACGGCCTGCGCGAGCTGATGCGCCTGCCAGTCAACCTGATCGTATCGGGCTTCCTCTTCGCCTTCGTCGGATCCGAGCAGGCCTTTGCGTGGTTGGCGGCCATCTTCGCGGTCGAGGCCGTGACGATCTATTCGCGCCGCCGCGTGGCCGTGGGCGATCTACGCTTCCGGCATGCGCACCTCGCGGGCCTCTTCGGGCTGTCCCTGTGCTGGATCGCGCATGCGCTGATGCTCTGGCAGGCGCAAGCAGAAGTCGCGCGGATCGCCGCGCTGATGGACCTCTTCACCGTCGCGCTCTACGGCGCCATCGGCGGCCACAAGGACTGGCGCCTGATGCTAGCCTTGCTGGCGGCGCCGCTGTTGACGCTCTTTGTCATCCTGACCCACCTCGTGTGGACAACCACGGATTGGCAGGTGGCGACAATCGCCACCCTCTCCACGTTCGGCGCATGCGCGACCATAGGCGCGAACGGTTTTGCCATGCACCGTTCCGACCGCGAGACGCGCAAGGCGACCGCCGCGCTCGAAGCCGAACGTACGGCGCTTGAAGCGCGCGTCGGAGAACGCACAGTCGCGCTGACGGCCGCACTCGCGCAAGCCAACGCCGCGAATGTGGCGAAGTCGCAATTTCTCGCGGCCATGAGCCATGAACTGCGCACCCCGCTCAACGCCGTGATCGGCTACGCGGAGCTTCTCGGCGACGAACTGCGCGCGGATGCGACGCAGGCCGGCCCCGAAGATGCCGATCGCATCGCCACGTCGGCGCAATCCCTGCTGACGATGGTCAACGACATTCTCGACTATTCGAAACTCGAAACCGGTGCGCTGACGATCACGCCTGCAATCGCAGACGTGCGCGCGCTTTTCGAAGGTGTCTGCACGGAAGCCGCCGATCTCGCACGCGCCAATGGCGACATGATCTCGCTGTCGATCGCGCCCGACGTCGAGCGTATCTTCACTGACGCCGCGCGCCTGCGCCAGTGCGTGATGCACCTGGTCTCCAACGCCTGCAAGTTCACCGAAAACGGCGCGGTGTGCGTCACAGCCGCACGCACCGACGACGGCGCCAGCGTCGAGATCACCGTGGCCGACACGGGTCCCGGCGTCGCACCGTCGCAGCAGACGCGCATTTTTGAGCCCTTCGTGCAGGGCAACGCGAGCGCCGCGCGCAAGCATGGCGGCATCGGTCTCGGTCTGGCGATTACGCAAAAGCTCGCCGTGCAGCTCGGCGGCAAGGTGGCGCTGCGTCGCGATGTCGGCGTGGGCGCGGCGTTCGTGCTCACCATCCCGCTGCAGGCGCCTACACCCGTGTGAACCGCATCACTTTCGTGAGAAAGGCAAGTTCGGTCTCTTCCGCGACGAATCCGGCCACGCCGAAGAGCGCCGCGAAGTCTTCCTTCTGGTACGAACCATAGAACGGCTCGTGGAAGCCCGCGGGGAAATATTCCAGCATCTGGTCGAGATCGGGCGCATCGCCCGCCTGCAGGCTGTCGCCGAACACGAAGACGCCGCCGGGTTTCAGCACCCGCGCGATTTCGCGCGCCACGCTGCGGCGGACTTTCGGCGGCAGTTCGTGGAAGAGATAGATGGAGGTGATCGCGTCGAGGCTTCCATCCGCGAACGGCAGCGCTTCGGCGTTGCCGACGATCGCCTCCGCCTGCGGCCATGGCGCAATCTGCGCGCGCGCAGCGTCGGCATAGGCGGGCGAGAGATCGAGCCCCATCGCTGGGAGACGGGGAAACGCGTGCAGGGTCTGCGCGAGAAAACGCCCCGTCCCGCACGCGAGATCGAGATAGCGCACGCGCCGCTGGTCCTTGCCTTTCAGCCCGCGTGCGAGCGCGCCGAGCGCGATCCTGCGCATGGCGTCGGCGGCGCCTGCGAACAACACCTCGACCTGCGTGTCATAGAGCGCCGCGCTTTCCTCGGTGAGCCACCCGCCCGTCTGGTAGTGAAAGTTCTGCAGGTAATACGCAGGGTAGCGTCCCTGATCGGCGTTCGAGCGCACCTCCGCGCCGCGCCGTTCAATGCGGCGTTCGTCGACACGCGGTACGTCCTTGAAGAAGCGCTGGCTCAGGTCGAAAGCGCGCAGGATCTTCGCAGGACTGAGGTCACGGGGGGCGGGATAGAGGCCTGCGTCGATGTTGGCGCGGTCTGCGGCGAAGAGATCGAGGAAGGCCTTGCGGATGCGCTTGAAATCGCCGGCGGGCGCGGCGGGTTGAAACTTCGGTTCGCCCGGACGATCGAAGGGTTTGGAGATGCGGCGCGCCGCCAGATAGTGCGCGGAGTACCACGCCACCCGCGCGCCCTGCTCGATGGTGTAGCGGGCCCGGCCCGCGATCCGTCCCACGTCTTCCGTCAGGCTCATGTCGTCGCCTTCTTCGCCGTCTTCTTCCTGACGATGCGTTTGCCGGGCGCGGTTTCAAGGGGCACCGGCCATTTCGTGATGCGCTTCATCAGGCCCTGCACCTTGAGGCGGCCTTCCGGCCGCGTCTTGCCGCGCACGGAGACATTGGCCTGGTGCACGGTCTCGCGGTCGCCGCTGACGAGGGGATGCCACCAGAAGAGATCGCGGCCTTCCGAGACGAGACGATAGGCGCACGTCTTCGGTATCCATTTGTAGCGCGGCACGTTCTTCGGCGTGAGGCGCACGCAATCAGGCACGATTTTCTTGCGGTTCGCGTAGTCCTTGCACTGGCAGGACGTGTTATCGAGCTGCTTGCACGCGACGTCGGTCAGATAGATTTCGCCGGTGTCGGCGTCCTCCAGGCCAATGAGGCAGCACTTGCCGCAGCCGTCGCAGAGGCTTTCCCACTCCTGCGGGTTCATCTCGGCCAACGTCTTGGTCTTCCAGAACGGCAGCTCTGGCTCGACCTTCTTCTTGCGCGCCGTCGTCATCGCTCCAGCACCCCGACGACCTCCACATGCGGCGTCCAGCGGAACTGATCCACCGGCGTCACCGCCTTCAGCACGAAACCCGCATCCACCAGCACCCGCACGTCGCGCGCGAAAGTGGCGGGATCGCACGACACCGCCGCGACACGACGCGCCTTGGACGCGCCGATCTGCTCGGCCTGCAGCTTGGCGCCGGAACGGGGCGGATCGAACACGACGGAATCATAGCGCTTCAGCTCGAGCGCGGCGAGCGGCGTGCGGAGCAGATCGCGTTTTTCGATGCTGACGCCACGCAGACCGCCCACGGCGTCGGCGGCCTTCTTCAGCGCATTGAGCATTTCGATGTCGCCTTCCACGGCGTGTGTTTCGGCGAAGTCGCACACCCGCAGCGCAAATGTGCCGACACCGGAGAAGAGATCGGCCACCCGTTCCGAACCGATGAGCGCCTCGCGCACGAGATCGCCCAGCACGCGCTCGCCCTCCAGCGTCGCCTGCAGGAACGCGCCCGGCGGCGGATGGACGCGCGCCGGCCCTATCGTCACCATCGGCGCGCGCCGCGCCACCAGCGTTTCGCCGTCGAACGCGAGCCGCGCGAGATCAAGCTGGTCGGCGATGCGCGCCGCAGATTCCAGACGCCCGCGATCGAACGCCGCCGGACGTCCTGCGCCCTTGATCGACACGTCGAGGCCCGTCTCCGTGGCGAGACACTGCACCGTGATCTCGCCGCGCGCGGGCGCGAAGGCTTCGGCGAGGTCACGCAAACGCGGCAATGCATCGACCATGGCCCGCGCAAGCACGGGACACACATTGATCGGCTCGATGCGCGCCCCGCCGCGTTCGATGAAGCCGAAGCGCACCGTGCGGCCCACGCGTTGCGCATGGAACGCCGCGCGACGTCTGCCTTCGCCCCACGCCACCACGATCGGGGCCACTTCGACGTCGAGACCGCGCCGCGCGAGCGCACGCACCACCTCCTCGCGCTTCCACGCCAGATAGGGTTCGTCGGCCCAGTGCTGCAGCTGGCAGCCGCCGCAGCGGGTGAAGTGTTCGCACGGCGGAATCACGCGTTCGGCGCTGGGTGTCTCCACCACGAGGCCGCTCGCACGACCGCCCGCCACACGTGCGCGCACCCGCTCGCCCGGCAGCGCGTAGGCGACATAGATCGGCCCGTCTGGCCCCGGCGACAGGGCATCCCCGCGCGCACCCATTTCGGTGATGTCGAGCACGGCGTCCACGCCGCCAGTGGCGGCGGTGGCGGCGGGTTTGCGGGCTCCGTTTCGGGGCCGTGCGGATCGGTCGAGACGCTTCATGTGGTGTTCAGGCCGACTTTGCTTATTTGCCGCTCGAAGGCTGCCGGAGAGTGTTCCGCTCCAGCCTCGAATGGAGGTTATACCATGCGCGTCCGAGCCCCTCGTCTGAGAGCTCTGCTCGCTCTTTCGGCGATGTCGGCGGCTCTTGCCGCGACCGCCATGCCTGCGTCCGCGCAGTCCTACAACGGCGCCCAGAACGGCGTCCATCCGGATGCGTACTGCGCCCAGGTGCGCCAGAACCGCATGATGATCGGCGGCGCCATCGGCGCCGCGGTCGGCGCGGTGCTGGGCAACAACCTGGCGGCCCGCAACGCCCAGACCGAAGGCTCGGCCCTCGGCGGCGTGGCCGGCGCGGCCACCGGCGCCATGATCGGTCGCTCGACCGGCCAGTGCGCTCCTTCTCGCCAGCCGCAACGAACCTATCAGGGTTATCAGCAGCCCTACCAGCAGCCGTACCAGCAGCAGCCTGCCTATGAGCCCGCCTACGAACCGCAGCCCGGCTATCGCGGCGACTACCCGCTCGAAGGCGGCCCCGGACATGACAACGGGGGCTATCCCGACCGCGGCTATCGCGACAACGGCGGATACCGCAACACCGGCGGCTACCAGGACGCAAACTGCCGGTGGGGCGACGTCACCACCCGCGACCATCGCGGCCGCACGGTGACCGAGCAGGTCTACATGTGCCGCAGCCGCGACGGCGTGTGGCGCCCGCAGTAGCGGTTCCGAACTCTCCCTCCCTGGATTGAAGACTGGCCCCGGCGAAAGCCGGGGCCTTTTTCTCATGCGCAGCGCGCGGCCAGGAGGACAAATTCCGGCGCTCCGTCGCCGCCGCGAATGTCGCTGTCGATCAGGCTCTTCACCACGAACCCGTGCAGGCCGTCGAGATCGCGCACGACCCGCTCCGCCACCAGACGTGCGGCTTCGTGCTGCAGCAACGCGCCGCCGCGACCCGGTCCGATTTCATACTGCGGTTTCACCAGCGCGATCAGCACAGCCTGCGGCGCCGCGTGCGAAAGCGGAACGGGCAGCACCTTTTCGAGACCGATGAAGCTCGCATCGCAGACGATACGCGTGGGCGCGAAGCCGAGCGCCTCGACCGTCAGCGCCCGCGCATCGACGCCTTCCATCGCCGTCACGCGCGGATCGTCGCGCACAATGCGGTGCAGCTGGTCGCGCCCCACATCCACTGCCGCCACGCGCGCAGCCCCGCGCGTCAGCAGCACCTGCGTGAAGCCGCCGGTGGACGCGCCCACGTCGAGGCAGCTGCATCCTTCCACCGACACGCCGAACGCCGTCAGCGCCGCATCGAGCTTCATCCCGGCCCGCGACACCCACGGATGCGGCGCCTCCAGCGTCAGCACGGCGTCCTGCGCCAGCATCTGCGCGGCCTTTGTGACAAGCGACCCGTCGGCGGTCACGCCGCCGGCCTCGATCGCGGCCTGCGCCCGCGCACGGCTCTCCGCGAGGCCCTTCGCCACCAGCAACTGATCCGCGCGCATCCGGTTCATTTCGCATTCCTCTTGCGCGCTGACGGGCGAGGCGCAAGGCTGATCCCCAAAGCCCGAGCATACGGGCGGGGAGGATGAAGACATGACCGACAAGAGTATTGGAGAAATTTCCCGCCGCCGCCTCATGGAGGGCGCCGCAGCAGTCGGCGTTGCAGCACTTGGCGCCTGCGCCGAGGAAAAGGTCGCGCCCCGCGGCGACGTGCTCGGCAATCTCGACGCCGTCGGCGTCGCCGAGAAGATCCGCAACGGGGAGTTCACCGCCCTCGAGGCCGTCGAGTCCGCCATCGCGCGCGCCGAGAAGATGCAGCCGCAGCTCAACTTCATGGTCACCGACATGTTCGCGCACGCGCGTGAAGCGGCGGCCAAGCCCGGTAAGGGCATGCTCTCGGGCGTGCCGACGCTGATCAAGGATCTGCTCGACGTCAAAGGCTTCCCGACGAAGTACGGTTGCCGCGCGTTCGCCAACGCACCAGCTGCGACCGCGCAGACCGGCTACGCCGACTCCCTGATGGCGATGGGCGTGCTGCCGATCGGCAAGTCGACAACGCCGGAATTCGGCTTCACCGCCACGACCGAACCTCTGCTCACGGGGCCGACGAAGAACCCGTGGAATGTCGCGCACTCGTCGGGCGGGTCGTCCGGCGGCGCTGCGGCGGCGGTGGCGGCGGGCGTGGTGCCGATCGCGCATGCGAGCGACGGCGGCGGCTCGATCCGCATTCCTGCGTCGTGCTGCGGCCTCGTGGGTCTGAAGCCTTCACGCAACCGCCATATCCAGGACGAGCGCGATCAGGGTCCGGTGCCGATCTCGGTGAACGGCTGCGTCTCCCGCAGCGTGCGCGACAGCGCTGCCTGGCTCATCAGCACGCAACGCTATGGCGCGGACAAAGCGTTCAATCCCGTTGGCATGGTCGCCGGCGCGAGCGCGCGCAAGCTGAAGATCGGCGTGCAGATCAGGACCTTCCTCGGCAAGGATCCCGACGGCGAGGTCGCGGGCGAAACCGCGAAGGTTGCGGCGTTGCTGAAAGAGCTTGGTCACGACGTGCGCGAATTCCGCGTGCCGATCGACGGCGCGGCGTTTTCTGATGCGTTCACCCTCTACTGGGCGGGCATGGCGCTCGACATCCGCGAGCAGGTGAAAAAGATGGCGCCAGGCGTCGCGCTCGACACGCTGCTCGAGCCCCTGTCGCTCGGCCTCGCAGACCTTGCGGAAAAAGCTGGCCCCGCCGGGATGGCGAGGGCGGTGGCGGCGCTGCAGCGCACACAGCGCCAGTACGAAGGCATCTTCCCCGGCATCGACGTGCTGCTGACGCCGGTGCTGGCCAAGCCGCCCGTACCGCTCGGCGAATTCGCGCCGACCTTGCCGTTCGAGAAATTCCTGACGATCCAGGATTACGTCGCCTACACGCCGCTCATCAACGCGGTCGGCGCACCGGCGATCTCGCTGCCGCTCGGCATGTCGTCCACGGGCTTGCCGCTGGGGTCGCACTTCGCGGCGAAGGCCGGCGACGAACAGACGCTGCTCGAACTCGCCTACCAGCTGGAACAGGCGCGCCCCTGGCATGGGCAAACGCCTGCGGTTCACGCGTAAGGAGGACGCCATGAACATCGCCGTGAAGCCTGCGGCCTACACCGCGTTCACGCCGCGCCCGCTCTCGCCGACGATCGGCGCCGAACTTCTCGGCATCGACCTCGGCGCTGCGCTGAGCGACGAAGCGATCAACGAAGTGCGGCGTGCGCTGCTGGAGTACAAGGTCGTGTTCTTCCGCGACCAGGACATCAGTCGCGCGCAACACATCGCCTTCGCACGACGGTTCGGGGCGCTGGAGATTCATCCCGCGACCCCGGCGGACCAGGAAGACCGCGAAGTCTTGCGCATCGCGCACGGGCCGAACAGTCGGGGGGTGGAGAACAACTGGCATTCCGATGTCACGTGGCGCGAAACACCATCTCTCGGCTCTATCCTGCGTGCGATCGAACTGCCCGACGTCGGCGGCGACACGCTGTTCTGCGACATGTACGCCGCGTTCGAGGGCCTGAGCCCCGAGATGAAGCGCTTCGTCACCGGCCTCACCGCCGTGCACGACATCGCGCGCGTGTTCGCGGGGCGGTTGAGGAAGAGCGCGGAAGATCTCCACGCGAAGTTTCCACCGATGGAGCATCCCGTCATCCGCACGCACCCGGAAACGGGCAAGCCGCTGATCTACGTCAACACGGGGTTCACGACGCACATCAAGGGCCTGTCGCGCAAGGAAAGCGACTGGGTGCTGGAGCACCTCTACGCGCAGGCCGCGATCCCCGAGTACCAGTGCCGCTTCCGCTGGGCGCCGGGTTCAATCGCGTTCTGGGACAATCGCGCGTGCCAGCACTACGCCGCGTCCGACTATTTCCCCGCAGTCCGCGTGATGGAGCGCGTGACGATCGCGGGGGACAAGCCGTTCTATCGGGCGTGATCAGGTCTTCTGATCGCGACCCCGCGCCATCACATCTTCGCGGTTTTTCGCGACGACGTCCGGTGTCACCTGCGCGTTGAGCTTCGAGGAACGCTCGCGTTCCAGCTTCAGCGCGTCGCCATAGGGAATCGCGAAACCGTCGTCGATCAGGCGCTTGTAGGCCTGCACCTTGTCTGGCAGCGCTGTCGCGATGTCGCCGGCGAGCTTCAGCGCCGTCTCCACAAGAAATTCCGGAGCGACCACGCGGTTGACGAGACCCCACGCGCACGCCGTCTGCGCGTCGAGAAAATTTCCGCTAAGCGACAGTTCCTTCGCCCGCGAAATGCCGAGCATGCGCGACAGCTTCTGCGACAGGCCCCAGCCGGGCATGATGCCAACACGCGCATGCGTGTCCGCGAACTTCGCGTTCTCCGAAGCGATGAGGATGTCGCACGCGAGCGCGAGTTCGAAGCCACCGGTGATGGCCGCGCCGTTAATCGCGCCGATGACGGGCTTGGAGCACTTCTCGATCGCCACGACCGGATTGCGTTCGGCGTCCGTCGCATTGGCCGCGCCCATGGCGGACGCATCCGAGCCCAGCTCCTTGAGATCGAGTCCCGCCGTGAACGCCTTGCCTGCGCCGGTGAGCACGATGGCGCGGATGTCGGCGTCCTCGTTGAGCGCCGCGAAGGTCGTGGCGATTTCCTGGCGCATGGCCTTGGACAGTGCGTTCATCGCCTCCGGGCGATTGAGCGTGACGAGGGCGACGCCGCCCGCGCGTTTGTCGACGGTGACGAGCATCATGCGCCTTTCGAGAGTTTGCAGATCGTTTCTTTCCCGCCCGTCTTGTAGACGGCTTCATCGCCCTTGGAGTGGAAATCGCTGGTCGCGTCGCTGTAGCGCGCGCCCGAAGCGGCTTCTGATGCGGGAAGGATGACGCGGCCGCCGTCCTTGAAGGCGATCTCAAGGCGCTGCGGGTCGCTCAGAAAAGCGATGGTCAGCGTTTGTCCATCGGCGCATGCCCATTCACGCGGCGTCGCATAGGTCGCCTCGGCCGCAGCCTCCTGCTCCTCCACGGCCACCTTTTCCGCAGGCGGCGAACACGCCGCAAGCGCGAGCGCCGCCGCGGCAGCGGCGATCAGATGAGGGCGCATGTCGTCACTCCATGTCTTTGATTTGAACAGGTCGCGCGTGCACTTGAGCGGCGAGGGGTCAGCCGCCGATATCCGGCGTGGTGCAGTTGGTTTCCTTGCCGCCGAACTGCAGGAAGCCCTCGTTGCCTTTCGTATGGAAGATGTCTGTCCCGTTCGCGTGCTTGAAGAGGTTACCCGACGCCGCCATCGCCGGGGTCATCGTCGCCGTAATGCCGTCCTTGAACAGGAAGTCCGCGCGGTCGTCGATCAGCGTCATGCGGAAGCTGTCGCCGTTCTCGCAGGTCCAGTTGGAGACATCGCCGGCGGCGACGGGCGCGGTGGTTTCCGCAGGCCTTTCGGTCTTTTCGGCAGGCTTCGGCGAACATGCCGCCACAAGCGCGAGGACGCCAAGGGTTAGGAAAACGCGTTTCATGGTTGCGCCTTTCACTTTGCGAACACGCCCTTGAGGTCGCGCTTGATGATCTTGCCGTTGGCGTTGCGCGGCAGCGTTTCCGGCCAGAAAATGATCTTCACCGGCACTTTGAACGCCGCGAGCTTCTGCGCAACGTGGTGGCGCAGTTCGGCTTCGCTCGCTTCCGCGCCGGGCTTGAGGTGCACCACCGCGCCCGGCTCTTCGCCAAGCGTGAGGTGTTCAATGCCGATCACCGCCGCGTCCATCACCGCCGGATGGTCGTAGAGCGCGTTCTCGACTTCTACGCAGTAGATGTTCTCGCCGCCGCGGATGAGCATGTCCTTGGCGCGGTCGACGATATAGACGAAGCCTTCCTCATCGACGCGTGCAAGATCGCCGGTTTTCACCCAACCGTCGACGAAGGTTTCCGCCGTCGCCTCGGGCTTTTGCCAGTAACCGCGCACGACGGTCGGTCCCTTGTAGTAGAGCTCGCCCACCTCGCCGACGGCCATGTCCTTGTCGCCCTCGCCGACGATGCGCACTTCGCCCGTCGCACTCGGCGGGCCGCAGCTCGACGGTCGCAGGATGTAGTCTTCCGCCGTGTTCGAGGTCGCTGTCGCGGAAGTCTCCGTCATGCCCCAACCCTGGCCGGGCTGTGCATTCGGGAAGCGCTCCTTGATGCGCTTGACGAGTTCGGGCGCCGAGGGCGCGCCGCCGTAGGACACCGTCTCGATCGATGAAAGATCGTATTCGCCCGCGCGCGGATGCTCGATCACCTGCCAGGCGATCGTCGGCACGCCGCCGATCTGGTTGATCTTCTCGCGTTCGATGAGGCCGAGCGCGGCTTCGGCGTCCCACTTGCGCTGCAGCACGATCTTGGAGCCCGCGTACATCACCGGGATCATCACTGCGAAGCAGCCGGTCGCGTGGAAGAACGGCACACTCAGCAGCACCGCGCGCTGCGGCGCCTCGGGATCGGGCGCCGGCGGTTGCTCGCCGCGTCGCAGGAAGGACCGCCCGCCCGCGCTCAGCGCATTGACGAAGTTCGAAATGATGTTGCGATGGGTGATGATCGCGCCCTTGGGCTTTCCGGTGGTGCCCGAGGTGTAGAAGATCGTCACGTCATCATCGGCCGCGAGGGTGGCGATTTCCGGCTGTGCGTCGGGCAGATCGGGCCATGCATCGGCGGCGCCGATGACACTTTCGAGTTTAACCACACGCGGGTCGGCGATCTCTTCGCCCGCACGCGATACGAAACACCGCTTCAGCGCCGGACACGCATCGGCATGTTCACGCATGCGCTCCCAGCGCTCATGATCGAGCACGGCGATCTTGGCGCCGGAGTCCTGCAGGCCGTATTCGAGTTCGGGGCCCGTCCACCACGCATTGAGCGGGGTGACGATGGCGCCGACGAGGGCCGCCGCCCAGAACGCGACAGACCATTCCGGCACGTTGCGCATGATGAGGGCGACGCGGTCGCCCTTCACCACACCTTCCTCGCGCAGGCGCTTCGCAAACGCCGCCACAGCGCGGCGGTGCGCGTCGAACGTCACACGTTCGTTCTCGTGGACGATGTAGGTCTTGGCCGCATGCGCTGCGCCGAGCGCCCAGATGTCGCCCAGCGTCGGCGGCGCATTCTTCCAGATCTTGACCTTGACGCCGCGGATCACGGCCTCATCGACCTCGAACACCGTGCCCGGCTGGCCGAGGGTCGCGTGCGCTTCCGCTACCGACATGGCGGGAAAATTGGGCGGCAGATCGGCCTTCTCGGCAGTCATGTCTATTCCTCTCCCGGCGTCGTGATCACAGCCTTGGAGGGGTTTCAGCATGGCGCGCGGGACAGGGAAAGGCCTTGGCGTGGTCAGTCGTACAGCACGCCTTCGGCGACCACGATGGCCCCGCCGCCGATCTCGGCGGAAACCAGCTTGCCGTCCTCAAGGGTGATCTGCAGTTCGATGCGGCTTGGCCGGCCCATCTCGACGCCCTGATCGATGATGAAATCATGGACGCCGTCGCCGAGCCCCTCGTGATCGGCCAGTGCGCCGGCGAGGCAAGCGCTGGCTGAACCGGTGGCGGGATCCTCCGCAATGCCAAGGCCCGGAGCGTACATGCGCGCCCGCAGGCCGTGGGCGCTTTCGGCGTAGAGGAAAACAGCGGGGTGTTCGCCCGCAACGAGACGCGGGAAGGCGCCGCTCGGCCACGCCCGCGCCAGCGCGTCGAGAGAGGCCAGCGGTATGAGATGGAAGGCGCCGCCCACGGCGCGCAGCGATGGCGTGTGATGCCCGAAGCCGATGTCTTCGGCACGCAGACCCAGCGCTTCGGCGGCGTCCTCGACGCTGAGCCCCCGTCCGGTCTCCATCGGCAGCTTCGGCACGCGGAAGCGCGCATATCCCGCCCGTTCGCCGCGCCGTTCCGTCACGCACGATACCACACCGACCTGTTCCTCGACGCCGAATGCGGACGCGCCTTCGTCGCCGTGCAGCAACGACAGCAAAACGGCTGAGCCGATGGTCGGGTGTCGAGCGAACGGCAATTCCGAACCCGGCGTGAAGATGCGCAGTTTCGCGCGGCGGTGCGGATCGTCCGGCGGCAGGAGGAAGACGGTCTCGGAGAGATTGAACTCCTTGGCGATGGCCTGCATGCGCGCACCATCAAGACCTGCGCCATCGTGCACCACTGCGAGCGGGTTGCCAGTGAGGGCCTTGTCGGTGAAGACGTCGAGGACGGTGTAACGGCGGCTCACGGGCTGCTCTTATTTTCTGCGACGCGGATCGGTGTTGAGGTCCTCGTCCAGCGCCTGGTTGATCAGGCGCATTTCGAGATCCATCTCGGCGGCGTCGACGCTGCTCATGTCCACGAGCGCCTTCTCGAACATCATCTCCATGCGCATCAGCAGATGGTGTGCTTCCGCAGCGCGTTTTTCCGCATCCTCAGGCCCCATCGCCTGCAGCGACTCCGCGAGATAGACGGCTTTCGGCAGGTGGTAGGTCAGCACGCGCTGGGCGAGCGGGAATTTCACCGGCTCGTCGGCGACAGCGTCGGAGAGGCGTTCGCCGGCCTTCACGATGCGCTGCAGACAGCCGACGACGTCCACGTCTCGTTCCGGCAATGACCGCGCGACCGCGTCGAGCTTGCGCAGGCACGTCGCCGCGTCGTCGAGCACCGACTGCACCACATCGCGCTGCGACTTCGGGATCTCGCGACCGTCGACTTCAGGGGGATCGATCGCGCGCACCTTCTGCGTGCGCGAAAACAACGGCCCCCGCGGTTTCAGCGCGCCGCTCTGGATCGCCTTGATGACCATGGTCATGAAACCACCCGCGAGCAGGCCGACGCCCACCGCCGCCGGCGTCGGCATCACCAGCGACGACAGACCGCCTGCCAGCAGGCCGGCGCCGACGCCCGCGTACTGGCGGATCGAGGCCTCCTCGCGCAGGCGCTGCTTTTCGAGGCGCGCACTCTGGCGCGCGGCTTCACGCTCTGCCTGAACGCGCATGGCTTCGGGATCGCCCGCAACCGCCGCGCCGGGCGGCGAGGCGCTGCGGATCACATCGAAAACGACATCGACGAGGTCGTCGCGGACGCGGCGGCGGTATGACATGGGCGATGAGGTGGCCCGCCTGCGCCGCGCGCGCAAGACGCGCGCGCGGCGAAATTGGACATGCGGCCTAGCCCGCCGGCGCCGGCG
>JAWXBS010000190.1:0-17864 GCA_034440275.1 Alphaproteobacteria bacterium | reverse complement strand
TGTGAAGATCGATGTGAACTGGAAGCACTCGAGCGCCGACTTGTCCATTGTGATCGGTGATCGCAGCCACTGGAACAGCGGGCACGCGACGTCCGCGGTGCGCGCGATGACTGCGCGCGCCTTCGATCACCTTCTCCTGCGGAAACTGACGGCTGGCGTGTACGCCATAAATCTGGGTTCATTGAAGTGCTTCGAACGGGCTGGCTGGCGGCTCGACGCAATACAGCGCGATCAGTTGCTGTTTGACGGCAAGCCGGTTGATCGCATCGTCATGGCGGCGTTCAATCCCGGCGACTGGACGACAAAACCGCCCATCACCCCAGCGGCGTGACGTCCACGGCCACATCCAGCGCCTGTTTGCCCGAAGTCACGATCACGCCGGTTTCCGGCGCGACGTCGGCGTAGTCGCGGCCCATGCCGATGATGATGTGGCTTTCGTTGGCGAGGATGGCGTTTGTCGGGTCGAAGTCGATCCAGCCGGCGGCGTCGCCGCACCAGACCGAGACCCACGCGTGCGTGGCGTCGGCGCCTTCGAGGCGCGGTTTGCCCGGCGGGGGCAGGGTGCGCAGGAAGCCGCTGACATAGGCGGCCGGAAGGCCGAGGCCGCGCAGGCCCGCGATCATCACGTGCGCGTAGTCCTGGCACACGCCGCGTCGTGCGGCGAAGGCGTCGGCGGGCGCCGTGGTCACGTCGGTGGCGTCGACGTCGTAGGTGAAATCGTCGTGGATGCGCTGCATCAGATCGCGCGCGGCGTCGAAGGCATCGCGGCCGGGTGCATAGGATTGTGCGGCGTAGGCCGTGATCTCCGGCGTAGGTCGCACGATGCGGCTCGGGTGCAGGAAATGCGCGGGCGAGTCCGCGTCGATGCGCTGCGAGACCCATGCGCCGTCGCGCACCTGTTCCCACGGCGCGGTCTGCGCGCCCGTGAAGTTCACGCCGTCGATGCGTTCGACCTCCGCCGTCGCGCGAAACGTGAAGTGCTCGTGCCATTCCTCGATGACCAGCGACTGCGTGTCGTTGCCGAAGAAGTCCGTGCTTTCGGAAATGCCGGTGGACTTCGGCTCGACCTCCAGCTGGAAGCCCGACACGCGCTGGCGTGCATCGTCGCGCGGCCGCACGCGCAGCACATGCGCGCCGCGCGGGGCCGCCGCATCATAGCGCGTCGTGCTGACGAGGCGGATCCGGTATTTCATCGCGGCGCGGCCTGGTCGGCGAGATAGAGATCGGAGAACGATCCCGCCACCGCGAGAAACGCCTGGTCCACCTTGAACACGAAATCGGAATCCACGCGGTCCGGCGTGGAGCCGGTCATGCTCGCTTCCAGCTGCACGATGCTCTCGCGGAACGTCTTGGCCGCATCGGCGCGCGCGCTCGTCGGCAGATCGTCCAGCAATGCGCGCAGCCGTGCTGCCTGGAACGCGCAAGCACGGGGATTGTCGTCGTCGAAGATCAGCAGATCGGCCACCGCCGCAGGAGACGCCGTCACGAAATAGCGGCGCGCGTAGGTGATCTGGCTATCGCAGAGTTCGAGCAACGCTTCGAGCGCGGCGGGCGTCGTGTCGCCGACGCCGAAGCGGCCGATGAAGCGCGATATGGCGAGGCCACGCTCCACGCGCCGCCCGATGTCGAGGATCGCCCAGCCGGTGGTGCGCGTCATGTTCTCGTGCGCGTAGCCCGAGAAGGCCGCGAGTTCGCGCAGGCTTCGCTCGGCGCGATCGAACGTTTCGCTGAATGGCGCGCTCGCGCCCTCCGTCAACTGGCGATCCAGCGCCTTGATGATGCGCCATGCGTCGGGAGAAAGCTGGTCGCGGATCGCGGACGCCGCGTTCAGCGCGCGACGCACGAGCACGGGCGGTGCGCCATAGGCGTCGTTCGCGCGCATGGCGTGGTGCGCGGCGTCGGCGGCGCTCCATTCTTCACCCTCGGGGTCGGGTACGGCGCCCCAGAACTGCAACGCCGCAACGAGCTTTTCCGAAACGGCGGCGGCATCGTGATCGCGCTCGCTCGCTCGCGCCGCCAGCGCCCGCACGAGGCGAAGCGATGCATCCGCGCGCTCCAGATAGCGCCCGAGCCAGAACATGTTCTCCGCCGTGCGCGTCGTGAGCGCGCCCATGGAGCGACGCAGATCCGGGCTGGCGCCGGATGGCAGCAGCGAGCGATAGCCTTCCGGCGCGCCCGAAATCACCCACGCATCGGCGGCGAGCCCGCCCCGCTGCATGTTGATCGCCAGCGGATCGCTGCGGCTCGACACGCGGCAGAAGCCGCCGGGCATGACGGTCCATCCGTCTTCGGTAGCGGCGAGGAAGACGCGCAGCTGGAAGGGGCGCGGTTCGAAGTGGTCGCCGTTGAGAACCGGGGTCGACGAGAGCTTGACCATTTCCTGGCCGACGAAGTCGCCGCCGCGCCGCGCCATCTGGTCGAGCAGGGCGTCCCGCTGCGCCGGCGCCAGATCGCGTCCGCTCACGGCGCCTCTGGAGAAGATCGGATTGCGGTGCCCGAGGAAGGACGGCGCAATGGCGATGTCGTCGAAACGCGAAACGACGTCGTCGCGCACCGCGGGATCGCCGCACCACCACGTAGCGACATTCGGCAGCAACAGGTCTTCGCCCAGTACGCGTTGCGCGAGGCGCGGCCAGAACGCCATCAGCGCGCGGCTTTCAACGAGGCCCGATCCGAGCGCGTTTGCAAAGCACACTGCGCCGTTCCGGGCAGCTTCGGCCAGGCCGGGCGCGCCGAGTTGCGAGGCCGGATTCAACGCCAGGGGATCGGTGAAGTCCGCATCAAGGCGCCGCAGCAGCGTGTCGACTTTCTTCAGGCCCGCGACTGTGCGCAGGAACACCTTGCCGTCGCGCACCGAAAGATCCTCGCCCTCGATGAGCAGAAAGCCGAGATAGCGCGCGAGATAGGCATGCTCGTAGTAGGTCTCGTTGTACGGGCCGGGCGTCAGAAGACACACGCCGGCCGAATCCGGCGCCGAACGACTGGCGAGCGATTCACGGAATGTCTGGAAGAATCCGGCGAGCCGCCGCACGTCGAGCTCGTGCATAGTTTCCGGTAGCGTGCGCGACAGTGCGATGCGATTGCCCAGCGCATAGCCTGCGCCCGAAGGCGCCTGCGCGCGATCAGCGAGCACCCACCAGCGACCGTCAGGCGCGCGACCGAGATCGGCGGCGTAGAAGTGGAGGTAGCGTCCGCCCGCGGGCGGCGCGCCGACCATCGGCCGCAAAAAGTCAGGACTGCCTGTGACGACGGCGGCAGGCACATCGCCGTTGGAGACAAGACGCTGCGCGCCATAGAAGTCGGCAAGCGACGCTTCCATCAGGCGCGCGCGCTGGATGACGCCCGCTTCGATCGCACGCCAGTCGGCAGTGTCGATAATTACCGGTGTCGAGCTCAGCGGCCATGCTTGATCGGCGTCGCGATCATAGGCGCGGTAATAGACGCCCGCCTCGTGCAGACGTCGCGCTGCGCCATCGGCGCGCCGTGCAATCTCCGCGCGCCCGAGTCGCGCGAGCGCGTCCACGAAAGGCCGCCAGTGCGCGCGCGGGCGTCCGGCGGCGTCCATCAGCTCGTCATACACGCCATCGAGCGGCGCGTAGTCGGTCAGGATGGATGCGGCGGGATCTGCGAGTTCGACCATGTATCCACGCGAATCGTCCCCCGGCGGCGACAGGGACCATCGGGTCTTAGGGAACCTCGCCGCGCCATGGAAGGCGCGCGCCCGGATTCAACAGTCAGGCGTCTGTCGCGCCGCCGAATCGTCGCGCGGGCGCCTCACCTTGCGGCAGCGGTTCCGCTTGAAGGGCTTGCGTCGTGCGCGCCCGCCCGCAAGCTGTCGGCCATGAACCCGATCTTTGCGTCGCTTCCGACGACCATCTTCGACGTCATGTCCGGCCTCGCGCGCGAGACCGGGGCCATCAATCTGGGTCAGGGCTTTCCGGAGGAGGATGGTCCGCTCGATGTGCGCGAGGCGGCGGCGGCGGCGATCCTCGCCGGGCCGAACCAGTATCCGCCCATGCGCGGCCTGCCGGGGTTGCGTGAGGCGGTGGCGGAGCACTACGCGCGCCTCGGCGACGTGGCGCTCGACTGGCGCACGGAGGTGACGATCACGTCGGGCGCCACCGAAGCGATCGCCGCGTCGCTGCTCGCCGTCGTGTCGCCGGGCGACGAGGTGGTCGTGTTCGAGCCGATGTACGACGCCTACGCGCCGCTCATCGCGCGGGCAGGCGGCACGCCGAAGCCCGTGCGCCTCTCGCCGCCGCGCTGGACCGCGGACGCCACGACGTTGGCGGCGGCCTTCTCATCACGCACGCGGGCGGTCGTCCTCAACACGCCGCTCAACCCGACGGCAAGCGTGTTCAACGAAGCGATGCTGGCGCGGATCGCGGCGCTCTGCGTCGCGCACGACGCCATCGCGATCAGCGACGAGGTCTGGGAGCATGTGACGTTCGACGGCGTGCGCCATCGCTCGATGTTGTCGGCGCCGGGCATGCGCGAGCGCGCGATCAAGATCGGTTCAGCGGGCAAGATCTTCAGTATGACCGGATGGAAGGTCGGTTTCGTGTGCGCTGCGCCGGCGCTGACGGAGGTCGTCGCCAAGGCGCACCAGTTCCTGACCTTCACAACGCCGCCGCATCTGCAAAGCGCGGTGGCGTATGGGCTCGGTAAGCCTGCCGTGCATTTCGATGCGATGCGCGAAGGTTACGCGCGATCCCGCGCGCGTGTTGAGGCGGGCTTACGGCAGGAAGGCTTCGTGACGCTGCCGTGCGAAGGCACCTATTTCCTGAACGTCGACCTGCGCGCATCCGGCATCGCACTGGATGACGCCGACTTCGCCATCCGCGCCTTGAAAGAGGCGGGGGTCGCGACCATTCCGCTCTCTGCATTCTATGCTGCGGGTGCGGAGAAGGGGTATGTCCGGCTCTGCTTCGCCAAGCGTGACGAGACACTCGATCGCGGCATCGCGGCGCTTGCGAAGACGCGGCGGCTCTTCGCCTAGTCCTTCTGCCGTTCCTGCGCGCGCTGGAAGGCCGGTCGTTCGCGCAGGCGTTCGAGATAGGCGCGCGCGTTCGGCGTGATCTTCTCTCGCAACGGGGGCAGGGAATCTGCCAGATGCAGCGCATAGGCGATGCAGATGTCGGCGATGGTGAAACGCCCGCCTGCAAGAAACTCCCGGTCCGACAGCGCGTTCTCCACCGCGCGCAAGCGTCCGAGGAACCACTTGCCGTAGTCTTCCGCGGCCTGTGGCAAGCGCCGTTCCTCCGGCTCAAGGCGCGTATAGCGGAGCACGATGGTCTGCGGAAAGGTCAGCGTCGCATCACTGAAGAAGAGCCAGTTGAGATAGCTCGCGTAGTCGGTTTCGTCAGGCGCCACCGCGAGCGGCGTCGGTCCGTACTTCTGCACAAGGTAGGCGCAGATGCCCGAGGACTCCGTCATCTTCGCATCGCCGTCGACGAAAAAGGGAATCGTCCCCAGTGGATTGATCGCCAGATACTCCTTCGCAAACATCCGTGGCGGGAAGGGCAGGAGCTTCAGGTCGTAGTCGAGGCCGAGTTCTTCCAAAGCCCACAGGGGGCGCAGTGAGCGCGCATCCGCGCAATGGTAGAGCGTGATCACCGGCGTCTCCTCGCTTGCCGCAGATCAATACTCCCGACGCCAGCGCACGGAAAGCCGCCGGTCGCCATTGGGGTCGAACGCGGAGATGAGGAAGAGCTGCGGCCGCATGCGCCATTCCACCTGGGTCTCCGTCTCTCCGACGCCGGTGCGCGCCACCTCCAGATAGACGTCGCGCGTCAGATACTTGCCGCCCGCTACCCGCAGGCCGGAACCGGTCTCCCGCACGTCAAGGCGGTCGAGCCCCACGAGATCACGCGCCGCGCCGGCGAGATCAAGCGACGCCCGACCCGCGAGCTGCGCGAGCGACGCCGCGAGCTGCGCCGCTTCCAGCGCAGAAAGATCCTCCGATGCGCGACCGAACAACGCCTGCGGCAGGATTTCGTCCTGCGGCAACGCGGGATCGCTGGAGAGTTCGATCGCCGGGTCATTCACCGGCCCGCTCAGCACAATACGCGCCGTGATTTTGGGCGAGGACATTTCCGCCGCGAGATTGATGAGTGCTTCCTCCGGCGATCCGTTGAACCGGATCAGGCCGCTCTCGGCGTCGAACACACGGCCTGCCAGGGTGAAACGCCCGCGCACGAGTCGCGCCTCGCCGAAGACGCGCGGATTTGTCGAGGTGCCGGTGACGCGCAGATCGACCGACCATTCCGAGTCAAGCCCGCGATCGCGCACGAACACGCGGCCCGGCGCGCGCACGCGGACATCGAGATTGGCGCGCACGACGTCCGCCTCGCGGCTCTGCGGCGCGGTTTGGTCTTCCTCGCCGGGGCGGTTGATCTCGATGACGTCGAGTTGCGGGATGCCGGCGTCGGTGCGAGGCGTCGCGAGCGTCGCTTCGCTCACCTGGAGATCGCCGCTCAGCGTCATGCCGTCGGCTGTCCATTTCAGCGCCATCGGGCCGCTCGCTACGGCTTTGGCGTCGGGGCGGTTGAGCAGCCGGATGTTGCTGGTGACGATGGAGACTTCGCCGTTCTTCAGACCGCGTGCTTCGCCTGTGCCTGTCAACGTGCCGTCGCGGAGATCGCGCGCCGAGAACTGTTCCAGCCGTGCGCCGGCGTCGTCAAACTTCACGCGCGCGCTGACCTGTCTCAGCTCCACGCCCGTCTGCTTGTCGGAGAACGCGCCGTTCGTCAGCGTGAATCCGCCCGCGCCGGAGAGTTTGCCGACAGCAAAGCGCACATCGCCCGCGCCCTCGACGTCGCCGGTCACGCTCTGATCGAGCGATCCGACAAGGCCCCACAGCGCATCCGCCGGTCCTTTTGCGCGCCATGTCGCGCGACCTTCGCCAGCGAGCGCGATCCGCATGGGCCGCGCGCGCGCATCCACCGGCGCGCGTGCGTCGAAGGCGGCGTCGAGACCGTTGCGCGAGGTCGCCGTGCCGCTGAACGTCATCGTGCCTCCGGCGATCCGACCCTTCACCTGCATGGAAAGCGGATCGCGCGTGCGCCGCGCCAGAAGTGCGTCGGTGACGACGAGGTCGACATCTCCCTCCAGCGAACTGTCGCCGCCGCTGAGGCGGATCGTGCCGGTCGCGCGTCCCGACGCGCGCTCGCCGAGGAGATCCGTCACCGGGCCGATCGGTGCATTCTCCATCGCAGCCGTGAACGTGAGGCGGGATCGTTCGTCGTTCAGCGTGGCGCGCAGGATGCCGTCGCCCAGCGCGAAGACGCCGGCCCCGCGCGTGGCGTTCGGCGACAGCGACAGCGTGAAGGGTTCGCGCGTCGATACCGCCGTGCCGTTGATGTTGCCGGAGGCTTCGGCGCGAATGTTGGTCGCATCGCCCGCGCGCTGCACCGTCCCTGCGAGCTCGAGATTGACCGGCGCGCCGGACGCGCTGCCGCGCAGATTTCCACGCACCGCGAGATTATCGAGCGGCCCCGACGCACTGGCGTCCAGGCGTGAGAAGGTGAGTGCACCGATGCGGCCGCTGGTGATGCGCACATTGGTGGCGAGCACGGCTTCGCCCGAAGGTGCGGGGCGCAGCGTCGCTGTGCCTGCCATGCGGCCCTTCATCGGCGATGCAAGGGCGTCAATCGGGCCGTTGAGCGTGAGATCGACGGTAGGGCCCTCGTTGGCGAAGCGCGCATTGCCCTGCGCCACTAGACCGGCCGCGCGCACATCGAGATTGTCGAGGCGCAGTCCGTTCGCATCGGACGCGAGGTCGGCGGTTGCTGTCGCGGGTTGACCGGACACCGTGCCTTTCACGTCGATGGCGCCGGTGCGTCCCTTGCCCGATGGTGTGAAGTTCAGCGTCACGACCGGCTGCTCGATCTCCATGCCGCCAACATCGAGTCGACTGAGATGTGCGGTGGCGCTCAGCGTAGGATTTTCGAGGCGTCCGGTGATGGAGCCTGTCGCGTCGGCAGTCCCGTTAAACTCCGCTGCACCGACGCGCACGGGGCCGGTGGCGGAAGCCTCGAACGACATCGTCGCCTGGCCGCGATTGAGACGACCGAACGCAGCTGCGCGCAATTTCGGCGCCGAAAGGTTGATGCGACGAATATCGATCACGCCGCCACGGATCGCGAGCGTGGCGTTGAGTGATGGGGATGCACCGAGCATCTGGTCGAGCGGTTGTATCGTGGTGCGAAAGCGCTGCGTCTTCGCATCGGCGGTCACGACGACTGGTTGCGCGCGGCCGCCTTGCGCCGTCCAGGCGCCGCTGGCTTCGCCGGCAATGGCGGGATCGAACACGTCGAGACGCGAGGTGCGCCAGACGCCGCGCAGGCCGCGCGCGCCTTCGCCGAGTTCGCCGTCGCCGCTCACGTCTATGGCGCTCGACTGCAGTCGCGCCTCGCGCACCGTGATGCGGCCGTTCTGCCGTCCATAGCGCGCGCGCAACACAAGCTTTCCTTCGCGCGCAAGCCGGCCGACAACGTCCGCGTCGCCGCGCGCTTCGGCGAGCGCGAGGTCGCTCTCGATGTCGATGAGATCGCGCGTGAAGCGCAGGCGCGCAGGGCCGTCAAAGTTTGCGCGCACGCCGGCGACGCGCACGCCCGTACCGGTGAGACGGCCAGTGAGCGTCTGCACGTCCTTGTCTGCGGTGAGGGCGCCTTCGAAGCGCGCGGCGCCGCTCACGAGATCATTGGCGAGACGATCGAGGCGCGTGGCGTCGGCGACCACGCGCGTTTCGCCGGCGGGTCGCCAGTCGTCGCCGAGCACGCCCTCTGCGTTGACGGTGGCGTCCTGCGTCTTCGCGGTGATCGCGAACGTCGTGCGGGCGCCGCGCGCCCCGAACCCGTCGAGGCGAACGGCGCCGCCAATGCGTGCGACAACATCGGCGAACGCCGGCGCGAGGTTGAGATTTGCATCTCCGCCGCCGCGCCAACCTTCCGGCGTCCAGGCGAAATCTCCCGTGACGAACGGCTTGCCGCCGATGCGCGCGTCGATTTCGCCTGCGCCCGTCGTTTCCTCCCCGTCGGCATGGGCGACCACGCGCAGCGGTTCGGCGGCCTTCAGCGCCGCCGCGAAGAAGCCGTCCTTCGGGCCTTCGAGCAAGGCGTCGAGACGCACTTCGCCCTTGCGCACGAGGTTAAGGCGCAGCGTGTCGCTCGCCGCGTCGAGGCGCCTGAGATCGACCATGGCGCGATCGATGCGCGCGCCACGCGCCGCGAGACCCGCGCCGAGCGAGAAGGCTGCCGCTTCACCGAACACTGGCTCGTCGACAACGATGCGCTCGACGACAAGCGCGTTGAGATCGACATCAATACTCGCGCCGGGTGGCTTCGCAGGGGTCAGTTTGGGTTGACGGAAGATGCGGATCGTCTTCGCGGAAACCTGCCGTACGGACGCTTCGCGTGTGAGAATGCGCAGCGGCTCCCAGCCGACGGCGAGATCGGTGGCTTCCGCCCACACGCCGTCTTCATCACGTAGCGTTGCGCGCGCCACGCGCAGATCGCCGAGCGCGCTGCCTTTCACGCCTTCCAGATGAAGCGATCCGAGCCGCCAGATCGCGCGGCCTTCCGCAAAGTGCGAGACGAGCAGCGGTCCGCCCGGCCCTAGCGTCCACGCGATCGCGCCCGCTGTGAGTACGATGACGCCTGCCGATGCGTACAGCAGGCGACGCCTCAATCGCGAAGGGGGCTTGCCTGCGTTCAAAACGCCTGCCCGATGGACACGTAGAATGCGACCTTGTCGTCCTGCGGACGCGGATCGAGCGGCACCGCGATATCGAAGCGCAGCGGCGCAAAGCCGAGGTCGTAGCGCGCGCCGACGCCGACGCCCCAGCGCATGTCGCCCGCCTCGTCGAAGGTCTGGAACGCGTTGCCGCCGTCGATGAAGGCGACGCCACCGAGTGTCTTCGTGAAGCGTGCGCGCACTTCGCCGGACACTTCCGCGAGGCCTTGTCCGCCCGGTGCGATGCCGAGCTTCAGGCGTTGTTCCGGGTAGATCGAATTGAACGCGTAGCCGCGCACGGAGCCTCCGCCGCCCGCATAGAAACGACGGTCGAGCGGGAGATCGTTGTCGTCGCCGCTGAGCGGTTCAACCCAGCCGAGGCGCGTGCGCGCGGCGAGCGTGTAGCGATCGGCGCCGTTGAGCGTGTGATAGATCCGCGCCTGCGCAACAGTGCGCACGAACGCCACCGTCGCGTCGCCGGTGGAGACGGATGGTTCGAGACGCAGTTGCAGGAGGTAGCCCTTGCGCGCGTCGAGCGGCGTGTCGGTCTCGTCGCGCCGGATTTCGCCGAAACCTGTGAGCACATAGGCGTTTTCGACGCCTTCCGACTGGCTGTAGAAGTCCGCCGACGCGGTGACGCCGTAGCTGATCGCGTAGCGCAGACGATCGGCGGCGTTCACGGCGCTGGAGACGAACACGCCGTTGCGTTCGTAGGGGCCGGTGGAGTCGTGGCTGACGCCGGTCGACACCTGCACCGTGCGACCCGGTCCGAAGGCGTTCGGCCGCGTGAGTTCTGCCGTGAGGTTTTGCTGTTCTTCGCCGAGCACGGTGCGCACCGACAGCGAGTCCGCGCGGCGCGTGACGTTGCGGCGTGTCCACTCGGCTTCGAGGCCGACGCCTTCGGTGCTGGACCAGCCGACGCCGAGTTCGAGCACGCGGGGCTTGGCTTCTTCCAGCGAAATGATGACGTCCGTCAGACCATCCGCGTCCGCCTGCGGCGCGAGTTTGGTGCCGACGACGGAGAACGCGCCGGTCGAGGCGAGGTCGCGGCGCAGCTGCTGGAGTTTTTCCGGATCGAAATAGTCGCCCGGCTTCCACGTCGCGGCGCGCGCGGCGAAGGAAGGGCGCAGCGCCGTCGGCGGTTCGACGGAAACAGAGCCGAGGCGAATGCGTTCGCCGGGTTCGAATGCGAGCGCGCTGCTCATCGTCATCGTCGCATGATCGACGACATTTCGACGTGGCAGGGCTTTCGCGTTGGCGTAGCCATTCTCGCGCAGCGCCGCGATCGCCGCGGCTTCGGCGGTCAGCACATCGCCCGCGCGTGCAGGTTTTCCTGGGGCGATGATCGCGACTTCCTTGCGCGCGGCGGCGGCGGACGCGTCGTCGATCACGCCTTCAAAACGCACTTCTGGCGCGGCGAATGCAAACCGCGCGCCCGGCTGGATCTGCACCTGCGCACGGGGTGGCGCGTCCTCGGCCTTCGGTTCGACGGTCGCTGCGTACCAGCCTTCCGAACGCATGAACGCCAACGCCCGACCCGCGACTTCTTCCGCGAGACGTTCGGCGTCGAAGAGCGATGTGGGGCGTTCGCGATCGGGCAGCACGCGTTCGATCGCGTCGCGCGTGTCCTCGTCGACGCCCTCGATCTCGACGGGATTGGCCGCGTGCAGCGGCCCTGCGGTCGCAGCCCAGGCGAGGGCGGCGGCGGGCAGAAGGAGGGCGGAAGAAAGACGCATGAAACGAAGGACTTCGCGACGACTCAAAAGACTGTCGAACGGGGTAGGGCGGACCGTGGATCGAACCAGTTAACTTGCTGTCAACGAATTGGGCGCGCTTCCCGTCCGGCGCTGTACGCGCGATCCTGCTGTCATGATCATTCGCCTCACATGCGATTCGCTTGTCGCGGACCTTGCACCGCTGCTCGGTGGCGCGATTGCGGCGTTCCGTGATGGCGAAACGATGCTGATGACTCCGGCCGGGCCGAACGGCGTCTGCGAATTTCCCATGGGGCCGTGGGTCAATCGGTTGGCGGGCGGTTCGCTTCATTGGGGAAACGAAACGGCGTGGATTCCGCGCAATACCGCCGAGCACGAGTTCCCGATCCACGGCGTCGGCTGGCGCGCGCCGTGGGATGTCGTTGCGCAGAGCGAACGACATGCGGTGCTGCGACTGGCGCGCGACGCTGACGCGCATTGGCCGTGGGCGGGGCTGGTGATGACGCGAACGTTCACGCTCTCACCGGGCGTGCTCGAAGTGCGCTTCGAGGCGACGCACGATGATCCGCGACCGATGCCGGTGGCGCTGGGACTGCATCCCTACTTCCCCGTACGCGATGCGCTCGTGAAGATGAACGTCGAAGGCTACTGGCGCACGATCAACGATGTGCCGAACATGCGTGCGGAGATCCCCTTGCTCGGCGCGTTGCGGGAAGGCGCGGTGATGAGCGCGCACAAGATCGATAACGGGCTCGACGGGTGGGACGGGCGCGCGGAGATCGTCTGGCCGGAGCACAGGCTGACGATCGAGACCGATCCGCCGCAGCGTTTTGTGCAGCTCTACATGCCAAGGGGGCGGGGCTATTTCTGTCTCGAGCCGCAGAGCGCGATGCCGGGCGGGTCAAGCCATGAGGCCGGGCCCTACGCGATCATCGCGCGCGGCGAGACCTTCGGATTCACGACGCGTATTGCGTTCAGCCGAATGTCGCACGCGGCCGGGCCGTGAATTCGTTCTTCATGTCGCCGGTCTCGTCGTCCATCTCGCGCAGCGAGACTTCGTAGCCCCAGAGGTCGGCGAGGTGTTGCAGCACGCGGTCGGTGTCCTCGTCGTCGAGCACGATGCCGTCGATGACGCGATGATGCAGGATCAGCCGCCGATCGCCGGCGAGGTCCACGTCGGCGATCTGGATATCAGGATCGCGGCGCGCGACGTCATAGTGGCGTGACAGCGCGCGGCGGATATCGCGGTAGCCGCGCTCATTGTGGATGTGGCTGACGTTGAGATCGACCTCGTCCTCGTCGTCATGGACGTTGAACAGGCCGAAGCTGCGGATCAGTTGCGGCGACAGGAACTGCGAGACGAAGCTCTCGTCGCGGTAGTTGGCCCACACATCGCGCAGCACGGCGTAGGGATCCTTCTGGCCCGCAATGTCGGGCATCCAGTAGCGGTCCTCGTCGGTGGGGTTCAGGCACACGCGCTCGATGTCGGACATCATCGCAAAGCCGAGCGCGTAGGGATTGATGCCGGAATAGCGGCGATCGTCGAAGTGCGGCTGGAAGACGACGCCCGTATGCGAGTGCAGGAATTCGAGGAACGACCCGTCGCTGATGCGGCCTTCCTCGTGCAGGCGCGTCATGATGCGGTGGTGCACCCAGGTGGCGCAGCCTTCGTTCATCATCTTGGTCTGGCGCTGCGGATAGAAGTACTGGGCGATGTGGCGGACGATACGCAGGATTTCGCGCTGCCATGGCGCGAGGCGTGGCGCGGTCTTTTCGAGAAAGTAGAGAACGTTCTCTTCCGGCAGGCCGAGCAGCGCGCGGCGCGCGTCGTGATCGGTCTTGTCCTTCGACTTGCCCTTCTTCGCAGGCACCGTGCGCCAGAGGTCGTTGAAGATCGCTTCGCCGTGGGCGCGGCGTTCCTCGGCGCGCTTCTGTTCGGAGCGCAGGTCCGGCATGCGCTTGCGCGGAAAGCGGTGGATGCCGTGGCTCTGCAGGGCATGCGCGGCGTCGAGCACGCGCTCCACCGCGACCTGCCCGTAGCGATCCTCGCATTGCGCGATGAAGGTCTTGGCGAAATCGAGATAGTCGATAATGCCGCTGGCGTCGGTCCACTGCTTGAAGACATAGTTGTTCTTGAAGAAGTGGTTGTGGCCGAAGCCCGCATGCGCGATCACGAGCGTCTGCATCGTGATCGTGTTCTCTTCCATGATGTAGACGACGCAAGGATCGGAGTTGATGACGATCTCGTACGCCAGCCCGGTATAGCCCTTCCGGTACATCGCTTCGTCGCGCGCGAAGTGCTTGCCGAAGCTCCAGTGCTTGTAGAACAGCGGCATCCCGCCTGAGGAATACGCATCGAGCATCTGCTCGGCGGTGATCACCTCGATCTGATTACGATAGACGTCGAGCTTCAATTCCTTGAGCGCGATCTCCTCGCACGCGTCATAGACGCGCCGGATGGTGTCGAAATTCCAGTCCGCTCCGGTGAAGAGGAGACGGGGATCGGTTTCAGTCACAAGCGCCACTCAAGCCTCCGCCAACTGGTCGGCCTTTTTCTGGAAGAGATCACGGAACACCGGGAAGATGTCGCGACGGTGGCGCACCTTGCGCATGGCGATGGGGCTGTCGGGCCCGTTCACCACCGCGTAGGTCCGCCAGAGAGTCGTCGGGCGTTCGCCGCCCATGGGCGCATCGTCGTCGGCGCCGACTTCGAGATAGGCGTAATACTGGCAGAGCGGCAGCACCGCGTTCTGCAGGAGGGCTGCGGTCTTCGCATTATCGCTCGGTGCGTTGTCGCCGTCGGACGCCTGCGCACCGTAGATGTTCCACTCGCTCGGCTTGAAGCGCTCCTCGACGATGTGCGCCATTTCCTCAAGCGCCGTGGAGACGACCGTGCCGCCGGTCTCGCGGCTGTAGAAGAAGGTCTGCTCGTCGACTTCTTCGGCCTCGTGCGTGTGGCGGATGAAGACGACCTCCACGTGCTTGTAGCGGCGCTTCAGGAAGAGATAGAGGAGCGCATAAAAGCGCTTTGCGAGATCCTTCATGTGCTCGGTCATCGAACCGGACACGTCCATCAGGCAGAACATCACCGCCTGCGCGACGGGCTTGGGCGTGGATTCCAGACGCCGGAAGCGTACATCGATCGGATCGATGAAGGGGATGCGCTTGGAGCGTTTCTCCAGCACGACGAGACGCTCGCGCAGTTCTGCGAGATCGCCGCTCGCGTCACCCGCTTCGATCGCCGCGATCTCCCTGCGCAACGCTTCCAGTTCTTCCGGTTTCGGCCGGCGCAGCGCCACGCGGCGCGAGAGCGAATTGCGCATGGTGCGTGTCAGCGAGATGTTCGATGGCGAGCCGGAGGTGGAATAGCCCGCGCGCCGCCACTGCGGCACGCCCACGCCTTTCAGCTGTCGCTTCGCGAGATCGGGCAGTTCGAGGTCTTCGAGGAAGAGGTCGAGAAACTCCTCGTCGGAGAGGGCGAAACGGAATTCATCCTCGCCGCCGCCGTCTTCCGAACCTTCGCTCCCGGAGCCGCCGCCGCGTTGCGGGCGCTGGATGGAGTCGCCTTCGACGTACTTTTTGTTGCCCGGCAGCACGTAGTCGCGCGTCCCGCCTTCCGACGAGCGCCGTAGCGAAGGCTCGCGCACGCCGTCCGACGGGATCGTCACCTCGCCGCCGCGATCGATGTCCTTGATGCTGCGCCCGGCCGACGCCTCTCGCACCGCGCGTTTCACCTGCGCCTTTGCGCGGCGGATGAAGCGCTGCCGGTTGGCCAGCGACTTGCCGCCGGGATTGAGACGCCGGTCAATGATGGTCATGCGGTGATGTTACCCCGCCTGCTTCACGCGCATGTACCATTCCACCAGACGCCGCACCTGACGTTCGGTGTAGCCGCGCTCCACCATCCGCAGCACGAATTCGTCGTGCTTCTTCTCGGTGTCGCTGTCCTTCTTCGAGCCGAAGCTGATGACGGGCAGGAGATCTTCCACCTGCGAGAACATGCGCCGCTCGATGACTTCGCGGATCTTCTCGTAGCTTGTCCACGACGGGTTGCGCCCGCCATGGCCCGCCCGCGCGCGGAGCGTGAACTTCACCACCTCGTTGCGGAAGTCCTTCGGATTGGCGATGCCCGCAGCCTTCTCGATCTTCGACAGCTCCTGGTTGAGCAGTTCCCGATTGAGGAGCTGGCCGGTATCGGGGTCCTTGAAGTCGATGTCCTCGATCCACGCATCGGCGTAGTCAACGTAGCGGTCGAAGAGATTCTGGCCGTAGTCGTGGTAGCTTTCGAGATACGCCTTCTGGATTTCGTGGCCGATGAATTCCGCGTAGCGCGGCGCCAGATCGGCCTTGATGAATTCGATGTAGCGCTGCTCCACGTCCTGCGGGAACTGGTCGCGTTTGATCGACTGCTCCAGCACGTACATGAGGTGCACCGGATCGGCGGCGATTTCGGTGGTGTCGTAGTTGAATGTCGCGGCGAGCACCTTGAAGGCAAAGCGCGTCGAGATGCCGTCCATGCCTTCGTCGACGCCTGCCGTGTCGCGGTATTCCTGCAGGGAGCGCGACTTGGGGTCGATCTCCTTCAGGCTCTCGCCGTTGTAGACGCGCATCTTGGTGTAGAGGTTCGAGTTCTCATGTGTCTTCAGGCGCGAGAGCACCGCGAACCGCGCGAGCATTTCCAGCGTTCCCGGCGCGCAGGGCGCGGGCGCGAGTTCGGAGAAGCGGACGAGCTTGTCGTAGATCTTCTCTTCCTCGTCGACGCGCAGACAGTAGGGCACCTTGATGACGAAGATGCGGTCGATGAAGGCTTCATTGTTCTTGTTGTTCTTGAAGCTCTGCCACTCCGCCTCGTTGGAGTGCGCGAGCACCACGCCCGTGAACGGGATGCCGCCGATGTTCTCCGTGCCGACGTAGTTGCTTTCCTGCGTCGCGGTGAGCAGGGGGTGCAGCATCTTGATCGGCGCCTTGAACATCTCGACGAATTCGAGAACGCCCTGGTTGGCGCGGTTGAGGCCGCCGGAGAAGGAATAGGCGTCGGGATCGTTCTGCGCGAAACTCTCCAGCTTGCGGATATCGACCTTGCCGACGAGCGCGGAGACATCCTGGTTGTTCTCGTCGCCCGGCTCGGTCTTGGCGACGCCGATCTGGCGCAGGCGCGAGGGATTGATCTTCACCACGCGGAATTTCGTAATGTCGCCGCCGAATTCGTCGAGACGCTTCACGCACCACGGGCTCATGAGGCCGCTGAGACGACGACGCGGAATGCCGTACTTCTCTTCCATCGTCGCGCCGTGCGTCTCGGGATCGAACAGCCCCAGCGGGCTTTCGAAGACGGGCGAAACGTCGTCGCCGGCCTTCAGCACGTAGATCGGCTGCAGTTCGATCAGCGACTTGATCTTTTCCGCCAGCGAGGATTTGCCGCCGCCGACGGGGCCGAGCAGATAGAGGATCTGCTTGCGTTCTTCGAGGCCCTGCGCCGCGTGACGCAGGAAAGCCACGATGCGTTCGATCGTCTCTTCCATGCCGTAGAAATCCGGGAACGCCGGATACACGCGAATGGTGCGGTTCATGAAGATGCGGGCGAGACGCGCGTCCTTGGCGGTGTCGATCACCTCGGGTTCGCCGATGGCGGCGAGCAGGCGTTCCTGCGCCGTGGCGTACATCAGCGGATCGGCTTTGCACGCAGTGAGATATTCCTGGAGGGACATCTCTGACTCGCGACGCGCTTCGTAGCTGCGCGCATAGGTCTGGAAGAGATCGTCGGTCGGCATCGTGGCTCCATCCGCAAGCACGCCGAGTGATCGGCGGGTCGCCCTTAGCGCATTACGTATGTAGTGCGATTCAGACGTCCGTGAGGTCGAATTATTGCAAACTGGCGAAGGTTTGTTGCTGGCGGCCGGCGTTTTTCACGACGCCGACGCACGCGCATGCATCCGCTGCGCCCGTCTGTTCTGCCCGCTCCCGTCCATGCAATGGTCGCGCCGGTCGCGCCGTCGCGCAAGCGGTTCTTGCCGTGACCATGATCACGCCGCTGCGGCGCCTTTTTCTTGATCAATGGCGCGAGGCGGTTCGGCAGGCTAACATCGCCAGCAAAATCCTGCCCCGGACAGACGTCGGCTGTCACAATCGGGGTCGCGCGGGGAGATCAGGTCGATGAAGAGGGTGTTGCTCGTCCTGGTTGCGCTCGTCGTGGTCGTCGTTGCGGGTGCGGCGGGGTATGGGTGGTGGTTCCTGTCGCAGTTCGACGCGCGCGCGGAGATCGAGCGGCGCGTGGAAGCCGCCACTGGACGCGACTGCGAGATCAAGGGCGCGGTGAGCGTCACTGTCTGGCCTGCCATCGGATTCAAGGGCGCCGATGCGCGCCTTTCCAACGTCGCCGGCGGTACGGCGCCGCAGATGCTCACGGCGAAGGAG
>JAWXBS010000189.1:0-5302 GCA_034440275.1 Alphaproteobacteria bacterium | reverse complement strand
CGGTCCTCGTCATCCAGATCTGTGCTACGCTGCTCCCTCAAAAGGGTGGGGGCCATGTCGATCATCGGACACGCCGGATGGCGGTCGCGCGGATACCTTCCGCATTGCGACAATGCTGGTCTTGTGCAGCACGTTGTATTTGGCCTTCACGATGCATTGCCCGCACACGTTCCCTTCGAAAGTGATGACCAACTGGACGAAGGCCATGGCGCTTGTCTGCTGCGTGATGGCGATTGCGCCGACATCGTCGAGCGTGTGCTGTTGAAGGCGGACGCTTCGCAATATCGGCTCGTCGCGTGGTGCGTGATGCCCAACCATGTGCATGTGGTCTTCGAGCAAATGGCCGGGCGCCTGCTTGGACGTGCCGTGCAGGAGCTGAAATCGGTCAGCGCGCACCGGATCAACAAGCAGCTGAGCCGAAAAGGCGCCGTCTGGCGTCGAGAGTATTTCGATCGTTACATGCGCGACGGCGACCATCTGGTTCAGACCGTGCGGTACGTCGAGGCAAATCCGGTAAAGGCTGGACTTGTCGAGAACGTGATGGACTGGCCTTTCTCTTCGGGCTCATACTCGGCGCGAAAGCTTGGCGATTAGGACCGCCGGCGCCCCGCCGGCAAAGTGGATCGTCCTGATACAGCGCCAGTCGTTTGAACACCGCATGCCGGCGAGGGCGCCGGCGGTCCCTATTTCGGATCTCAGATGAAGGAGCCCCCCATGCGCATGATCGTCGCCGCTCTCGCCACGTTGACGCTCGCCGCCTGTGCGACGAAGGCGGAAATACCCGCCGGCCCGCCGTCGCTGGTGGAAGGGGTGGGCAGCGCGCCGCCCGCGCAGGCGCGCTTCTATTCTGCGTGCATCATCTACGCCGCCGCGCAAGGCAATGTGGACCGCATCGGCAACACGCTGCGCTATCGCTGCGGCGGCGCGCCCGCGCAGGCGTTCTATGACGGGCTCGCCGCCTACAGCGCCGAAATCGGCTCGGAGCTGCAGGGCGAAGGCCGCACCTATCGCGTCACGCAGAAACTGCAGAGCGATCTCGGCGGCGTCGACTTCTGCTTCCGCGACGCGGCGGGCGCCTATGGCTGCACCGTGGTGCTGAACGTCGGCGCGTTCCTGGCGAAGTAGCCGCCGAAAATAGGGGGAGAAAGGCCCCCAAATAGGGGGATTTAGCCGCCGCAATCCGACCGGGTTGCGGACGCGGTCATCATGACGATCGGATCAATCCGGAAGGATCGTCATGGAACACACACACGAAGACAACACACAGCACCACACCAGCCCCCGGAGCGCGGGCTTGCCCGCGAGTCCGGGGCCCATCAAAACGGGCGGAGCGCCGTCCGGCACTGAGCCCGCCACGCCGGATATTCCGGGTATCGAAGTGCCCGTGAAGCTCATCGGCGTAAAGCCGGGCAGACCCTATGGCGCCGCCGTCTGGGCTGAAGTGCGCGCCGCCTACGAAGCCGGCAAGATCGCGACCGACATCGCACCGCGCTACGGCATGGCGCCGGGCACCATCTACACGCGCGCCTCCAAGGAATCGTGGACGCGCACGAAGAGCCCCGTGACCACTGAAAAGCTTCTCGACTCCATGAGCGCGCACGCCGCGCGCGCGATCGTCGTCGAGTTGCGCGACGTGACGTTCGACATCTGTCGGGCATTCTCCGTGCTGCACGATCGCATCGTCGCCGTTTCGGAACTGAAGAAGCGCAAGCGCTCGTGGCAGGTTCTCTCGCCCGAGGCGGAGCAGCAGTTGATCGCCCGCTTCAAGAAGGGCGCGACGGCGGCGTCGCTGGCGCCTGACTATGGCCTCACGGAAGCGGGCGTGCGCGGGATTCTCAAGAAGCATGGCGTGTCGCGGCGCGGCCAGCCGCGCCAACCCGTCGACCTGCCGCCCGAACTGCCGCCGCCGCCGCCTCCGCCGCCATGGGAGGAGATGGCGCACGACGCACAGAAAGCGCCCGACGGCGCGTGGCGCACCTGGCTCTTCCAGGGCGGTCGCGGCGCGGGGAAGACACGCGCTGGCGCCGAATGGTTCGACGCATTGGCGCGCGCGACGCCGAAGGGCATATTCGCCCTCGTCGGCGCGACCTATCACGACGTGCGCGAGGTGATGATCGACGGGGAATCCGGGCTGATGAATCTCGGTCGCGGCGATCCGCCATACTACGAGGTCGCACGCCGACGCTTGCGCTACACGAATGGCGCCGTGGCGTTCGCATACTCTGCGGAGGAGTCGCGCCGCTTGCGCGGCCCGCAATTCCACGGCGCGTGGGCCGATGAGTTCTGCGCGTGGAACAAGCCGTCGCACACGCTCTCCAATCTCCGCCTCGCGCTCCGTCGCGGCCCCGATCCGCGTCTCGTCATCACGACGACGCCGAAGGCCATTCCCGAACTGCGCGCGCTGCATGGCGAGAAGGGGTGCGTGATCACCCGCGCGGGCTCTGTCGCGAACGCAGACAATCTCTCGCCCGCCTTCATCGAGCATCTGCGCGACATCTACGGCGATACGCCGCTCTCGCGGCAGGAACTCGACGGCGTGATGCTCGACGATGCGCCCGGCGTGATGTGGACGCACCAGATGCTGCGCGATTGTCGCGGCGCCACGCCGGTTGCGTTCGAGCGCGTGATCGTCGCCGTCGATCCGCCGGCCGGCACGGGCGGTTCGGCGTGCGGGATCATCGTGGCCGCGCGGCGCGAGGGGCGGGGCTATGTGCTGGCGGATTATTCCGTGCGCGATCTCTCGCCGCTCGGCTGGGCGCGACGCGTCTGCGAGGCCGCGCGCGACTACAACGCAGACGCCATCGTCGCGGAATCCAACCAGGGCGGCGACATGGTGCGCGCGACACTCGCAGGCGCGAGCCCCGTGTGCGGCATCGAACTCGTGCGCGCGTTCGCATCGAAGACGTTCCGCGCGGCGCCCGTATCGATGCTCTACGAACGCGGCCGCATCACCCACTGCGGCGATTTCGCGGAGCTTGAAGAAGAGATGATGGCCATGTCGCGCGACGGCATATCGCTCAACCGCAACGTCGGCGGCGACCGCGTGGACGCGCTCGTCTGGGCGCTCTCGCACCTCCTGGTGGACGTGATGCCCGCGCCGCAGTGGCGGGTGCGACGGTTGTGAGCGCCGTGGTTGCTTTTTCCTTCTCCCCCTCGCGGGGGAGAAGGGTTTTCCAAGCCCGCTACTTCCCCGCCGCAAACGCCGTCAGCTCCGCGACCAATGCGGGCGCATCCGCTTGCGTCGCCGGATTATAGATCCCCGTCGGCGTTTTCGGTTCGCTCGCGTGACGTCGCGGCGCGCGGAAGGTGCGGCCGCCGTCGCGCGTCGCATAGCTCGCCCACACGGTGCGGGGCGTTTCGTTGTTGGCGTCGACAGTGGCCGCCGCGACCAGCGCGCCACGTCCGCGCACGTCGATGTTGAGGCCTTTCACTTCGTAGAACTCGCCGTTCCACGATGGTTCATTGATGTAGCGGAAAGGCAGCGTCGCGCATGTCGATGTCGCGAAATCATCGACCGTCTTCACCACGGTGAACGACTGCCCCGGATCGCCGACCTGGCGCTGCGTGACGACAACGATGCCGGTCGCGGCGACGAACACGCCGACTTCGTTCTCCCAGTTCTGCGGCACGATCGCGCGCCAGCCGTCGGCGCGCTTGAAGAACAGCACCGTGCCGCTCGCGGCTTCGGCTTCTTCCTGCGGCTCGCGCATGTAGCTGAGATTGCCGATGAGCACGTCGTTGCGCCCGCCGAGCGCCTTGAGGCCCGACTGCGCTGCGTCCGCCACGAGACGCGCCGTGACGGGACGATCCATGCCGCACGCGACATCTTCCTCATCGACGGCGAGCGCGGGCGGCGTGAATGCAAAGAACGCGAGCGCCGAAGCGGCGGCGATGGAGAGTGCGGCGAACTGCATGATGGGCCCCGACTTCTGTGTGTGCGGCGCCTGTTGTGGTGCGCGAGCGCGGCGGAAAAGCGGCGCGCTGCATCGTGAAAATTGCGACGGCGTCTTAGCCGGATTCACGCTTGACGGGCGTGTGCGGCATGTGAGTTACTTCGCGTGCGGAAGTACTCGGCGACACGCCCGCCCTGATATGTCAGCTCTGCTGCAACACGCGAACGGGCCCGGCAAGTCGCCTCGTAGTCTTCCTGCCCAAAACTGAAAGACGACGCCACGACAGATGGCGGGTAGGTCTCCAAGGTTGGCCGGCGCACCCATGGCGCTTCAGCAAAAGCGGTGTTTGCGGGCACAAATCATGAACCAATACTGGAACGGTCGGCATAGACCACGAGCCGCCACGGCGACTTCTCCGTCGCGTTCACGGGCCAGCAGGTGACGAGCGCGAGCTGTTCGCCCGCCGCGTCGGGATAGAGGCGCGAATTGTCGAAGCGCACGACCTCGCGGCGCGTGACGGTGTAGTCGAAGCGCGCGCCGTCGCGCATGGTGACGCGTACGTTGTCGCCGGCGGCGAGATCGCCCAGTGCGCGGAACGCGGCGTTGCGGTGGCCAATGAAGATCGTCACGCCGGCCTCGCCCGGTTTGCGGTCGGGCCAGAGTCCCGGCGCGAGCGCGAGCGCGCGGGGTTTGACGTTGTCGACGGCGATGATCGGCGCGGCGCCTTCGAGGGAAAGTGCGGCGTAGGCTTTCGCCGGCGCGCCGGGCCAGGGCGTCGCGTCGTCGCGCTCGAACGCCTGCGTCAGGAATGCGCGCGTCAGCGGTCCGCGCGCGGCGCGATAGCTCACGTCCACCAGGATGGTCGCCGCGACCACTGCCGCCGCCGCGACCGCCAGTCTTCGCATCGTGACGCCGGCGCGCGTCCGCGTCCGCGTCAGCGCCATGCCGAGAAGCGCGCCCGCAAACGATGCGCACGCATCGAATGCCGACGCCTCACGGCCGTAGGGCATGACGCCTTGCGCGACTTCGATCGCCACGGCCACGCCCGCCCAGAACGCAAGCGCGCGCCACGACGGCGTCCCACGAGCACTCAGGGCGCCCGTCATCCCGCCGATCACCGCCAGCGTCGCGAACGCGCCGAAGTGCAACGCCTTGTCCGACAGCCCGCCGCTCGCCGCGCCGCCGGGCGCGAGCGCGTAGGCGCTTACGGCGGCAAGCGCGATCCAGAAGAGGGCGCGCCATCGGGACGGCAAGGGCGCATCGAGAACCCTCACGCCGCGCGTCGCTTCCACGCCGCGATACCGAGCACGCCAAGCGCGAGCGCGAGCGGCAGGAAAGGCGCGAGCGGCGCTGGTTCGCCGCCGTCGGGGATGATGATGCCGCCAGGCGGCGTCGGCGATGTCGGCGCG
>JAWXBS010000188.1:0-4823 GCA_034440275.1 Alphaproteobacteria bacterium | reverse complement strand
GGCTTTGGGCACGCGCACGTTCTCGAAGAAGACGTCCGATGAAAGCGTGTAACGCAGATTCACATGGTCGATCGGCGATAGCGTCACGCCCGGCGTCGAGGGTGGAATGAGCACGAAGGAGAGATTGCGGCGCTTGTCTTCGGGCGGGCCGGAGCGGACGAGGCAATAGATGTAATCCGCGAAGTCGGCGCCGGTGCACCAGCGCTTCGCGCCGTTGATGACGATCTCGTCGCCTTCGATGTGCGCGCGTGTGGTGACGGAGGAGAGATCGCCGCCGACATCGGGTTCGGAAAGGCCATACGCGAAAAGAAACTCGCCTTTCGCCAGCTTCGGCAGCAGCGCCTGCTTCTGTTCTTCCGTGCCGTTCTCGGAAATGTTCATCCCGCCGTAGAAGGCGCAGTGGATGTAGGGTCCGGAGAGGAAGGCGCCGACGGCGGACAGTTCCTCGATCACCGCGACGGCGGCGACGATGTCCTGTCCCAGACCGCCGTACTTTTCGTCTATGGTGAGACCACACAGACCCATCGCCGTGAGTTCGCGGAACAGGTCACGCGGCCAGGTGTGAGTGCGATCCCATTCGCGACGCTTTTCGCGCGGCGCCTTGGCGGCGACGAAGCGGCGCAGTTGCTGGCGCAGTTCGGCGAGCGACTCCGCGTCCATCGTCATTCCCCGGTGAGCTTGGGTTTGCGCTTTTCCACGAAGGCGCGAACCGCCTCGCGACGGTCGGCCATGGTGTTGGAGGCCATTTCGTAGGCGATCGAGGCGTCCATCAGCGTGTTGGCGATTTCCTTCAGCTGCAGGTTTACGATCGTCTTCGTCCAGCGGACCGCCCAGCGCGGATTTCCGGCGAGTTTTTCCACGATCTCGGCCACCTTCGCGTCGAGCTCGGCAGCGGGCACGGCATGATTTATGAGGCCGATCTCCGCCGCGCGCTTGGCCGTCATCAGATCGCCAGTCATCAGGAACTCCTTCGCGCGGGCGAAGCCGATGAGCTGCGGCCAGATCACCGCGCCGCCGTCGCCCGCGACGAGGCCCACCTTCACATGCGGATCGCCGATCTTGGCGGTCTCATCGGCGATGATGATGTCACAGAGCAGCGCGATCGTTGCGCCGAGGCCGGCGGCGGCGCCATTCATGCGGCACAGGATCGGCTTTTCCATCTCCAGCAGGGAGAAGACGATGCGCTTGGCTTCGGGGCCGATGTCGCGGAACTTTGCGGGATCGTTGATCTGTTCGTCGAACCAGTCGAAGTCGCCGCCGGCGCAGAAGGCGCGACCGCGGCCGGTGAGGATGACGATGTCGCTGTCGGGGTCATGCTGCGCATCGGCGAACACGCGGGCGAGATCGCGGTGCATGGCTGCGTCGACGGCGTTCACCGCATTGCCTTCGATGGTGATCGTCAGCACGCGGCCTTCGTAGGCGAAGCCGAGGCGTTCGTAATTCTCGAACTTCATAGGTCGACGATCCGGCGGCCGAAGGCGGCATTGCTTTCGAAGAGATCGCTGAAGGCGAGCGGCAGGCTTTCGATGCCCTTGAAGCGCTCCTCCTTCAGCTTGAGCGCGCCGGCGACGATCCAGTCCGCCATCTGCTTTTGCGCTTCGGGGAAGGCGCGGATGTCGTCGAATACCACGAGGCCTTCCATGCGCAGGCGGTGGGTGATGAAGCGGTCGGTGTTTTTCAAACCGACGCGTTGATCGTGCGGTGTTGAATAGTCCGCGACCTGACCCGAGACGACGATCCGTCCGCGCGGGCGCATCAGGGGCAGCGCCAGATCGATCATCGCATTGCCGACATTGTCGAAGAGGATGTCGACGCCTTTCGGCGCAACGCTGCGGATGGCGGCGGCGAGGTCGGGCGTGGCATGACGGTCGATCGCGGCGTCGAAACCCACGCTTTCAAGCCACCCGCACTTGTCGGCGCCGCCGGCGATGCCGATGACTCTCAGGCCGCGCTGCTTGGCGATCTGCCCGGCCGTCGCCCCGACGGGGCCGGCGGCGGAGGTGACGAGCAGCGTCTCGCCCTCCTTTGCTTCCGCGACGCGGTGCAGGCCGAACCATGCAGTCAGTCCCGGCACGCCGAGCACGCCGATCCAAGCGGTGAGCGGGGGGCGATCGTCGGTGATTTTCTGGAGGTAGCCCTTGCCGTCGCTCACATGGTGATCGCACCAGCCCGCCGCGAGCGCGGCGCGGTCCCCGACTTGCCAGCGTTCGCTTTTGCTCTCGATCACTTCGCCGATGGAGAAGCCGTCGATGGTCTCGTTCGGTTTCAGCGCGGCGGAATAGGAGTCGCCGCCGGAGAGTCTCGAGCGCACGCCTGGATCGACGCTTGCCTGCAGGATGCGGAACAGGATCTGGCCTTCGCCGAGGTCCGGCAGCGCCTCTTCGACGATGCGGAAATCAGCGGGTTTCGGTTTGCCTGTGATCGCATGTTCGAGGACGACGCGTTTTTGTTGTCTTGCTCCCATGGCGGGCACGTTCGGGCGCCGGGGGCTTCAAGTCCAGCGAGGCTCAAAAAGAAAACGGCGGACCTTTCGGCCCGCCGCCTTCCGTTCACACGGACGTGTGTTCAGTTCACTTCGAGCGAAGACTCCGCGCGTACGCCGCGACGGTCGCTCATCGCTTCGCGAAGTGCGCCTGCGACGCGCTCGTCACCCATGACGCTGCCGAGAACCGCCGCCGCGCGGGCGCCTTGAGCGCTCACGCCGAACAGTTCCTGGATGGCCTCGAAGGGGCTCTTTTCCTGCGGGAAGTGACGCAGTTGCACCTGCGTGTCGGCCTTGATGTCGGCGAGCGCCTTGGCGCGCTCGATCGCGACGGAAAGGCCGCCGAAGGTGTTCACGAGCTTCAGGTCATGCGCCTGCGCGCCGGTCCAGACACGACCCTTCGCGACGGCGCGGGCCTGTTCCGGCGTCATGCCCCGGCCCTCGGCGACGAGGTTCACGAAGTCCGCATAGGCGCGGTCGATGAAGCCCGAGAAGGCGGCGCGTTCGGCCTGGTTGAAGCCGCGATCGGCGGTGAAGGCGTTCGCCACCGGCGAGCCCACCTGGATCGTTTCCGTGCGCGTCGAGAGATAGTGGCGCATGGCGTCGCCGATCACGATCTTGCCGCCGACCACGCCGATGGAGCCGGTGATGGTCGTCGGCCATGCGACGATTTCATCGGCGCCGGCGGAGACGTAGTAGCCGCCCGAAGCCGCATAAGCGCCCATGGACACCACGACTTTCTTGCCGCGCTTCTGGGCGGTTTCCACCGCGTGCCAGATCTGGTCGGAGGCGACCACCGAACCGCCGGGCGAGGAGACGCGGAAGACGATGGCCTTCACGTCGTCGTCGTTGGCGGCGTCGAGGATCGCTTCCGCGATCGCATCGCCGTTCATCACGCTGTCGCTGTTGAAGGGCGAGCCTTCGTCGACGCCGGTGACGATGGCGCCTTCGCCGCCGACCAGCGCGATGACCGGGCCGGCCGCGGGTTTCACCTGATACTTCTTGAATTCGACGATGTCGGCGGTGCCGACGCCGCCGCCGCGCTCGATGGCGGCAAGGCTCGCGTCCTCGGGACGGCCGAGCTTGTCGACGAGCTTCTTCGCGAGCGCGTCTTCACCGGAGTAGGGCGTCGCTTCGATGGCGGCGCGGACCAGTTCCGGCGTCAGGCCGCGCTCCTTGCGGCTTTCCGCGATCGCGACGATGCCGCGATCGTAGAGGCTGGTGAGCAGCGAGGTGGTCGATTCACGGTTGGCGGGGGTGAAGCCCGACTGCGTGTATTGATCGGCGAAGGTCTTGTACTCTTCGCGGGTCTCGAATTCCGCCTTCATGCGGAAGCGCTTCAGCGTGTCGGCGAAGAAAGTTTCTTCGGCCGTGATGCCCATGGGCATCATTTCGCTGGCGTCCTGCAGCCAGAGTTCGTCGACGCCGGCGGTGGCCACATAGCCGAAGATCGACGAGCGGACGCCGTCGTTCTGGATGTGGGCGATGGCGAACTTGCCGGTGGCGCGGAATTTCGCGATGGCGTCGCGGATTTCCTCGGCGTGGGCCGGGGCGATGCCGGAGGTCGCGGCGCGGATATAGACGCCCTTGACCTTGTCGTCGCGGGACGCCGCGTCGAGCTTTTCGACGATATCGGTGACCGAAACGCCGCCGCCGAAGTGGAATGGCGAGGTGGAGGGACCGTCGGTGACGGACTCGCGGAGGTCGAGGCCGAGCACGATGGCTTTCGGCATGGACTGCTCATGGGCGGAGGACGCCTTGCTCGCGATGGACGAGATCAGGACCATCGGCACCACGACGATGAACAGGATGAGCCCGACGAGCACGCCGGCCACGGTAATGAGAAACTGCTTCAAGACGGCTGCTCCACCGGACCCGGACCGCCAGGGAATGGGCGGTCGCCACCCCAATGATGAGAAGGCATGGGCGGGTCCTTATCGATAAATGATAAGGACTGTTTGCGCGCGCGCAAGGGGGGAAGGTGGTGAACGGGCAAATCATATCGCGCTTTCTCGATCCGCCCGCCCCCATCCGCGGCTTCGCCGGTACTTCCCCCGCAGGCGGGGGAGGACGAGGGGGGGCGTCTTTCTTCCTCCGTGCAGCGGAGCGGAACGGGCCTTCTCCCGCCGAAGCGGGCTACGGTCACGCAGGCGGGGGAGGTGGCAGGCGCGCGGCGTAGCGGACAAGCGCCTGCGCCCGCAAAAGCTGGTGCTTTCGCGGTTGTGGCGGCCAGGCGCGCGGACGCGCTCAACTGGAATCCTCGCGATAGCGCTTGGGGCGGTAGAACATGTCGAGCGCCCAGGCGGTCGTGTGGAGCATGTCGCGGCGTTCCGCGAAATAG
>JAWXBS010000187.1:0-13566 GCA_034440275.1 Alphaproteobacteria bacterium | reverse complement strand
CTGATCTCGCGAAACCCCCTCCACGAAACGCTTCATCACCGCCTCCCGCACATCGGTAGGGAGCTTGCACTGCTTCGGCGTTTTAACACAGCCTCGGCCAATAGCGGACAACCGAAAGCACAAGCCAAGCCCTTCGCCCCCGTGAGGGGGAGAAGGTGGCCGCGAAGCGGTCGGATGAGGGGGGGTCGGGCAGGATGAGGTGATGTGTCGGCGCCGCGCTTCGTTCTGCGGCTCGCCCCCTCATCCGCCCCTGCGGGGCACCTTCTCCCCCTCGCGGGGGTGAAGGGATATGCTGCCGATCCGATGAACGAAGACCGCGCAGAAACCATCGACGCCTATATCGCTGCGGCGTCGCCGCAAGCGCAGCCCATATTGCGCAAAATCCGCGCGTTGATCGCGAAGGCCGCCCCGGACGCAGAGGAAACGATCAGCTACCGCATGCCGGCGTTCCGCCAGAACGGCATCCTGCTCTACTTCGCCGCCTTCAAGACCCACATCGGCCTGTTTCCGCCCGTCCGCGGCGACGCGGCGCTCGACGCAGACCTCGCGCTCTATCGCGGCCCGAAAGGCAATCTGAAGTTTCCGCTCGACGAACCCATCCCCTACGCCCTCACCAGCCGGATCGCTGCGCTGCGTGTCGCGCAGGATGCGTCGAAGGCGCCCAAGGGCAAGAAACGAAAGTCCTGACACGCGGCCACGGAGCGGCGGCGCATGGAGGGATTGTAACGGGCTTGTCCCCTCGCTTTCAGGCGCGCGGGCTGACCGCCGGCATTTTCTTTTTCATGGCGCGCAAGGCGTCGACGATGCGCCGTCGCTCAAGCGAAAGAAAAATCAGCAAAACAATCCGACCGGGTCGCGAGCTCACGGACACTCTTCCGTCGACAGAAAGGAGGTCGTCCCATGCAAATCCATCGCGCCAACATTCCACACCACTTCATCGCCGATGCACTGGCCGACTTCCGCCTGTGGTTTTTCGATCTGCTTGTGTGGGTCGCGACGTTCGTCACGCTGCCGCGCAGCCTGCGCCTGTTCATGCAGCAGGAGACACGCACCGCGCGTCGCGAACTGCGCCATCTGCTGGCATATGCGACGCTGGCAGATCAGACGTTCAAGGAAACGCCGCGACGCACCTGGCGTCCGCGTGCGCTCGCGCACGGCTTTCGCTTCCAGTACCGGAAAATCCAGCTCCGCAAGATCTGGACGCGCGGCGTGCGCCTGCGCACCCGCGACGACATTCGCCACATCTTGGAAAACTTCGACAAGATCGTCACGCGTCTGCGCGCGCGCTTCCACCAGCGCATCCGCATCGGCGATGTGATGATGGTCTGCGCGCCGTGTGTGACCTTCATCACCTCTGCGCCCGCACCTGCTGCCGAAGTTGCAGACACGTCATGAGTCTCGAAACCGGACCGCGCAGCTCCTGCTGCGCATACCCCTATTCGAACCACGCGAGATTCCCCGGAGTCTGGCGGCGCCTCCGCATGCGCAGCGGGAGCTGCGCGGTCCGGCCCCATCACCGCACCAAGAATCTCCCCCTTCCCCGCATCCCCGTTCCCGCCTAGACCACCCGCGCGCGCCGCTAGGGGCGCGGCAAGGACATGACATGGGCGTCAAGGTCGAGAGCCTCATCCTGCAGATTTCGGCCGAGGCCGACCGTGGCGAGCAGGAGGTCAAGCTGGCCGCCGACGGCGTCATCCCCATCGCGCTCTTCGCCAACGGACCGGAAAACGCCTTCCTCCTCGGCGCGCGCGGGGCAGATCTCGACGCCGCCTTCGACGCCGCGCGCGAACGAGCCGACGGTCTGGGCGCCGAACGCCTCGCGCTCCGGATGCGAACCTTCGAGGCGCTCGCCTACGCCATCGAGACCGATCTCAAATACCTCGCCGACCCCACCGATTTTCCCAACGACGCGATGATGATGCTGGTGGAAGCGCTCTACCAGTACGGCCTCGACGAAGCGGGCCAGCTGCGCCCCTGCGCCGTGCGCTACACGCGGACCAACCTCGACGAGCCCGATTTCGAAATGGCGCCCGACGACAACGAGAGCGGCGACGACGTCCGCGCCACGGATCACGCCTGATGCATCTCGTCACCGCCGTCGGCCCGCTGGCCGCCGTCAAAGCCGCCGCCGACGCCTTCGATGCGCTCGATCCCTCGCCCGTGGACGCTGTGTCCTGGTTCGAGGAAGGCGCGGGGAAATTCCGGCTCGAGCTTTACGCCGAGACCGAAGAGGACGCCGCCGCCGCCGTCGCGAAGGTCGCGGAAATCTCGCCGAAGCTCGTCGCGAACGTGGCGCCGCTGGAGGACGCCGACTGGGTGGCCATGTCGCTCGACGGACTCCCCGCCGTGCGCGCCGGGCGCTTCATTGTGGCGGGCGCGCATTCGCTCGGCCGCGTCCATGGCGGACGCACGAAAGTCTGGATCGAAGCGAGCGAAGCGTTCGGCACCGGCCATCACGGCACCACGCTCGGCTGCCTCATGATGCTCGAAGAGGAAATCCGCCGCCGCCGCGTGAACCGCGTGCTCGATGTCGGCGCGGGCTCGGGCGTGCTCGCCATCGCCGCGGCGAAAATGGGCGCGCACGCCACTGCCGTCGAGATCGACACCCGCGCCGCTGCGATCATGGACGAGAACGTCAAGAACAACCGCATCGGCGCGCGGATGAAAGTCATCGCCGGCGACGGCGCGCGCTTCGCGAAAGGCGGCCACGACCTCGTCTTCGCGAACATTCTCATGCGCCCGCTCATCCGGCTCGCGCCGCTGCTGGCGAAGGCCACGGCGCCGGGCGGCACGCTCATTCTCTCGGGGCTGCTGACGCAGCAGGAACCGCTGATCCGTCTCGCCTATGGCGGACGCGGCATGATCCTGAAGCGCCGCTTCCGCCGCGAAGCGTGGTCGACGCTCGTGTTCAAACGGCCTTCCGAAAACGGGAGACAAACATGAGCAACGACCTTGTGCTCTTCGACGTCCACGACCACATCGCGACGATCACGCTCAACCGGCCCGAACGCCGCAACGCACTCAACTATCCCGCCTACGCCGCGCTCGAAGCCGCGCTGAAGCGCGCGAGCGCCGACAACGACGTGCGCTGCGTGATCGTCACCGGATCCGATCCGGCCTTCTGCTCCGGCGACGACGTGCGCGAGATCATGGCCGGGCCAAAACCCGTCGAGGCGCAAGTCACCGTCCGTCACGCGCCGACGCCCGCCGCCATGGCAGCACTCGATTGCGAAAAGCCGATGATCGCCGCCGTGAACGGCGCTGCGATCGGCTGGGGCATGGAGCTCGCGCTCTACGCCGACGTCCGCATCGCTTCCGACAAGGCGACGTTCTCGGAAATGTTCATCAAGCGCGGCCTCGTCTGCGATGTCGGCGGCTTCTATCGCCTCCCCGCCGTCGTCGGCCCGGCGAAGGCTGCGGAGCTGCTGTTCACCGGCGATGTCATCGACGCGACCGAAGCGCTACGCATCGGCCTCGTCAGCGAAGTCGCGCCGCATACGGAGCTTCTGCAAAAGGCCAACGCCCTCGCCGCCCGCATCGCCGCCAACCCGCCGCTCGCGCTGCGCTACATGAAACAAGGTCTGCGGCGCGCCGCCTACGGCGATCCGAAGGAACTCGGCTCGTGGGCCATCGAGACCATCCGCGCGCTCATGAAGACCGAAGACCACAAGGAAGGCGTCGCGAGCTTCCTCGAAAAGCGCGAAGCGAATTTCAGCGGCCGCTAGAGCGTCTTCGCGAGCACCACGAAGACGAGATCGTCCACCTTCGGCAGGCCGAAACGCGGATCGTCCATCGGGAACGGCGCCTCGCGGCCCGTGTCGCTGTAACCGCAGCGTTCGTACCAGGCGATGAGTTCGCGGCGGCGCTTGATCACCGTCATCTCCATCGTCCGCGCCTCAAGCACATTGCGCGCGAGGTCTTCGGCTTCCGCCAACAGCGTCGCGCCGACGCCCGCCGACTGGAGGTCCGGCCGCACGGTCAGCATGCCGAGATAGCTGCGGCCTTCGCCCTTGTCGGCAACAAGCACGCACCCATGTAAGGCATCCGCCTCTTCCGCCAGCAGAATGACCTGCGCGTCGTCAGCGACGATTTCGCCCAGCGCTTGGCGGTCGGTGCGTTGCCCGCCGAGCAGATCGGCCTCATGCGTCCAGCCGGCCTTCGCGCTCTCGCCGCGATAAGCGTTCTCGATGAGCGCATGCAGAGCAGGAATGTCGGACGCGCCAGCAATGCGGAATTTCACGGGCGTGGCTCCTGAAATGAAAACGGCCCCGACATGCGCCGGGGCCGTGCCGCGAAAGGCAAGTGCTATGCTCAGCGCTTCCAGTAGACTTCGACCGCGTGATAGCAGGGTTCGGCGCTGCAGGTGATCATCTGCGCCTCGAACTGCACGGTGCCGCTGCCGGTGGGCTCCAGTTCGACAATCGGGATGTCGTCGGGCGTCACGTCTTCGCCGATGTTCTGTCCGCTCATGTTGAACACACGCAGATCGACATTCGTGCAATCGTTGTCGCAGATGCCGAGGATCTTGTAGCTGATGCCGCTCTGCACCGGCATCGTGAAGCGTTCCTTGCCTCCCGCACGCAGCGCGCCGGTGAACGGGCCGGCGGCCAGCGTGTAGCCCTGTTGCTGGAACAGTTCGCGGCTCTTCTGGAGCTGCTGGTCGAGTTGTTGGCGATACTCGCTCGTTTGTGCGATCGCGGGCGCCGAGAGGCAGGCGACAACCGCGATCATGGCGGCGCTCATCTTCCACATTGGGTCTTCTCCGATCCCTCCGCCGCGCCACCCCATTGGTTGCGTGGCCCTCGTCCCCGCCGAGTCGGCGCGACTATCGCAGATGACAGGACCGAAATCACGGCCCCGTGTCCGGAAATTCAGGCCTCCCGTTCCAGCCAAGGTTCGGCCGCCACCCGGGCAAATCCTCTTGACCAGACCCCGCCCCAGACGCCACCTCTGGGCCATGTATCAGACCTTTGACGCCCCCGGCGGCCCGGACTTCGGCCGCAAGAACCTCCCCAAGCTCCGCAAGGCGCTGACCGCCCGCAGCCTCGACGGGCTCGTCGTCCCGCATGAGGACGAGTACCAGAACGAGTATGTGCCAGAGGCGCTCGACCGTCTCGCCTGGCTGACCGGCTTCACGGGCTCGGCAGGCGCGGCCGCAGTCCTCGGCGACAAGGCGGCAGTCTTCGTGGACGGACGCTACACCCTGCAGGTCCGCGCGCAGGTGGACGGCAAGCTGTTTACCTACGAGGACCTCGTGGATCTCGGCCTTTCAGGCTGGATCCGGCGCGAGGTCGGCAAGGGCGCGCGTATCGGCTACGACCCGAAACTCTTCAGCCCCGACGCCCTCGATCGCCTCCGCGCCGCCGCCGACGATGCTGGCGCAACGCTCGTCGCCGTGGACGCCAATCCCATCGACGAGGCGTGGGGCGCGCAACGTCCGCCGATCCCGATGACGCCGGCCGTGCCACACCCGGAAAAGTACGCCGGCGAAAGCGCAGCCTCGAAACGCAAGCGTCTTGGAGAATCCATCGCGAAGGACGGCGCCGACGCCGCCGTCATCACCTCGCCCGCCTCGCTCGCCTGGCTCTTCAATATGCGCGGCCAGGACGTGGCGCGATCGCCCCTGCCGCTCGGCTCGGCGATCCTGCATGCCGACGGGACGGCCGATCTCTTCATCGCGCCGGAGAAGACGAGCCCCGAACTCACGAGCTGGCTCGGCAACCAGGTGGCCGTGAAGCGCGAAAGCGATCTACCTGAAGCGCTCGCAGCCCTCGGCGGCAAGAAGGTGCGCGTCGACCCGTCGAGCGCCTCGGCGTGGTTCTTCGAAACGCTCGACAAGGCGGGCGCCAAGACACTGCGTGGTCTCGATCCGGTGATGCTGCCGCGCGCGTGCAAGAACGACGTGGAAGTCGAAGGCTCGCGCCAGGCGCACGCACGCGACGGCGCGGCGCTCACGCGATATCTGCACTGGCTCGCGACGGTAGCGCAGTCCGGCAAGGTCGACGAGATCGAGGCGTGCGGCGTGCTGGAGAAATTCCGCCGCGAGAGCGCCGACCTGAAGGACCTCTCCTTCGACTCCATCTCCGGCGCCGGCGCAAACGGCGCGCTGCCGCACTACCGCGTCAACGTGAAGACCAATCGCAAGCTGCGTCGCGGCTCGCTCTTCCTGATCGACAGCGGCGGCCAGTACCTCGACGGCACCACGGACGTCACGCGCACGATCGCCATCGGTCGGCCCACGCCGGAAATGAAGGATCGCTTCACGCGCGTCCTGAAGGGCCATATCGCGCTGTCGCGCGTGCGGTTTCCGAAAGGCACCACCGGATCGGCGCTCGATGCGCTGGCGCGACTCTCATTGTGGGAAGCGGGTTTCGACTACGACCACGGTACTGGCCACGGCGTCGGCTCCTATCTCGGCGTGCACGAAGGCCCGCACCGGATTTCCAAGTTGCCGAACTTCGTCGCGCTGGAGCCCGGCATGATCGTATCCAACGAGCCTGGTTACTACATGGAGGGTCACTACGGCATCCGCACCGAAAACCTTCAGGTGGTGTCGCCCCCTTCGCCGATTCCCGGCGGCGAACGCGAGATGCTCGGCTTCGAGACGCTTACGCTGGCGCCCATCGACAAGTCGTTGATCGAGAAGAAGCTACTGTCCAAAGAAGAGCGCGACTGGCTCGACGCCTACCACGCGCGCGTCTGGGCGGTGATCGGCCCGCAGATCGACGGCGACGCGAACTCATGGCTCGAAGAGGTCACCAAGAAGCTCTAGGGCGACGACAACGCGAAAGGCCGCGCTGGTTTCCCTGCGCGGCCTTCCTGTGTCAGCTACCGATCTCTAGCGACCGTTGTTGATGATCACCTGTGTGATCAGTCCGCCTACGATTGCCGCGAGAAGAAGGTCGCCGCCATCATTGCGCACCCAGTGATAGCCACGCGGCGGCTGTCTCAGGTTGTTCTGGCGGTAGTCGACCTCCTGATATCGGCCCTGATAGTAGCCGAGGCGCTGACCGCGCGCCCATGGCCGATAGCCCAACGTAACGTCCCGATACTGCTGCGGCGGTGGTCCGTAGTGCCAGCGACCCTGACGATAGTAGCCGTTGTGCTGGCTATCGTCCGAACGCGCGCCCCTGTAGTTCTCACGCCAGCGGTCCCGACGATCATGGCGACTGGCGTCTCCATAGCGTCGTCCTTCATAACGGCGGTCTTGATAACGGCGGTCGTCCCCGCGGCCATCATTGCTGCGGGCGTCCGGAGCGCGATCCCTGTCGCGATTGTCATATTGTTGCGACTGTTCCCCGCGCCTGTCTCTGTACTCTTGGGCAGAAGCCGTTGAGAGCGCGAGCGGCGCGACGAGCGCGAGAGTAGCCGCTGCGGCGAAGAATGATCTTTTCATGAGGTCTTTGTCCTTCCGACGCAGACCAACCTTTCAACGGGACTTGAGGGTCCGCGGGAACTTCGTAAACGCCGATAGCGCAACGACTGCCGCACGAGACATGCGCCACAACCTGAATCGGGTCAGTGCGAAAGAAACAGCGGCGTCGCCAGCGTCGCCAGCATGTCGCGCGTGACGCCGCCGAACAACATCTCACTCAACCGCCATCGGCCATAGGCGCCCATCACGACGAGATCTGCATCCACGCCCCTCGCAGCGGCCTCGACTGCTTCCCCTGTGGAGCGGCCGCGCCTCACGATCTCGGCCACACCGACATTGACGCCGTGCGCGCGCAGGCCCTCTTCCATGCGCTCCAGCGCCGCGCCGCCGAAGTAGCGCGGATCGTCTTGCGCATGCACGGCGACGAACTGCACGCTGTCGGCCTTCACAAGCAACGGCAATGCGTCATGGACGGCGCGCGCGGCCTCCCTGCAATCCTTCCAGGCAATGGCGATCCGGCGCCCGAACGGCGCGCTGTTGCGCTCCTGCGGGAAAACGATGACGGGCCGGCCCGAACAAAACAGCGCCGCCTCGATGAGATCGTCATCGAGCCACTGCCCGTTCATGCGCGGGGGGCCGAGCACGACGAGGTCGGCGGCGCGCATGTGCGTGGCGGCGTCAACGATGACCCTGTCCGGATCCACTTGCAGGATGTCGCCGTCGATCTGCGCCGCATCGCGCGCGACCTCAAGCGCTGCCCGCGCCTCTACCGTACGCCGATGCGCCACCACACCGCGCATCGCATGGATGGAATCGTCCAGGATGGCCGCCCCAGGCCCAAAGGGTTCTCCGGGCGTAACCGAAACAACAAACGCGCGTGCGGTCGCATCCAAATCCTTCGCCAAGGCAGCAGCAGCATGCGCCCGGATCAGCGCCCCTGGCGTATTGTCGACGTGGACCAAGAGGTTCTTGAAGGACATGGCGGCCTCTCGTTTCAAGGCTACACCCTGAAGGCCTTTCTCGCGTCGCACGCATTGACCTGCCTCAAGCGACAGAAATCGTGGCAAACGCCGCAACAAAGAGTGTTAACGCCGCCGCGCGTTTACACTCGCAACACGCTGACCGTGTTACGCTGACCCCATGAAACCCTTGATTTTCGCCGCCGCCGCCCTCCTTTTCGCACCGATCGCACACGCACAGCCCGCCGCCGACATCATCGTGTGGAACGGTCCGATATACACCGGCGTCGAAGACGCGCCCCGCGTCGAGGCGATCGCCGCGCGCAACGGCGTCATCACCTTCGCCGGTTCGCGCGCCGGCGCGGAAAAGATGAAGGGCCCACGCACGCAGGTCGTCGATCTGCGCGGCGCGTCGGCCTTCCCCGGTTTCCAGGATGCGCACGCCCACTTCCGCGGCATCGGCGAACGCGAGCTGACGCTCAATCTCGAAGGCCTGCCCACGCTGGCCGCAGCGGTCGACGCCGTGAAGGGTCGCGCCGTGCAGGCGACCGCGGGCGCCGTGATCGTCGGCCGTGGCTGGCACGAAGACCGGTGGCCGGAAAAGCGCACGCTGACCGCCGCCGACCTCGACGCCGTCGCCCCGGACAATCCCGTCCTCCTCATGCGCGGTGATGGACACCCGCTCGTGGCCAACACGAAAGCGCTCGAAGCCGCCGGCATCACCGCCGCCACTGTGGCACCCGCAGGCGGCTCCATCGGCAAAACCGCCGACGGCAAGCTCAACGGCATTCTCGTCGACAACGCCATGGACCTCGTGGCGACGCTCACTGCGCAGGCCCGCCCCTCGCTCGACGCCGCCCTCGACGCCGCGCTCAAGGTCTATCCGGCGCAAGGCTGGGTGGGCGTCCACAACATGAGCGTCGAGTGGGACGAAGTCCTGAACCTCGAACGCCGCGCGCGTCGCACGACGCTGCCGCTGCGCCTCTACAATTCCGTGACGCCCGAATCCGCCGAACGCCTCTTCTCCTCGGGTCCGCGTCACAGCCCTGATGGCCGCGTCGAAACGCGCGCGATCAAGTACTACATGGACGGCTCGCTCGGCTCGCGCAGCGCGGCTCTTTTCGCGCCCTATGCGGATCGCGCCGGCGATACCGGTCTCCTGATGCAGACGCGGGAGCAAGCGCTCCCGCTCTACGAGAAAGCGCTCCGCAACGGCATCCAGATCGCCACGCACGGCATCGGCGATCGCGGCAACGCGATGATCCTCGACATGTACGCCGAAGCCTTCGCCAGGACGCCGGCAAACCGCCGCGTCGAAAGCAATCCACGCTGGCGCATCGAGCACGCACAACATCTGCGCGTGGAAGATATCGCGCGCTTCGAAAAGCTCGGCATCATCGCCTCTATGCAACCCAGTCACGCGATCAGCGACCTGCACTTCGCGCAGGATCGTCTCGGTGTGGATCGTCTTGCCGGCTCCTACGCCTGGGCCAGCCTGATCAACGCCCACGTCATCGTCGCCGGCGGCTCGGACGCCCCGGTCGAGCAAGGCAACCCGCTCGTCGAGTTCTACGCCGCCATCGCGCGCAAGGACCTGCAGGGTTTTCAGGGCCCGAACTGGCATGGCGAGGAAGTCGTGCCGCGCGGCACCGCGCTACAGATGTTCACGGTGTTCCCGGCTTACGCCGCCTTCGAACATGACAAGCGCGGGCGCCTCGTTGTCGGCCAACGCGCTGATGTCAGCGTCTTCTCGGTCGATCTGATGACCGCGCCCGTGGACGATATTCCGAAGGGCCGCGCCCTGATGACCATCGTCGACGGTCGTGCCGCCTGGCGCGCTGAAGGCTGGTAGGCCTCAGCCGTCGATGTCGCGCGTGCGTGTTTCGGGCAGGAAGAAGAGCCCGAACACGAGCGTGAATGACGCGATCGCCACCGGATACCAGAGCCCGGAATAGAGATCGCCAGTGGCCGCGACGATGGCGAAGGCCGTCGTCGGCAGGAAGCCGCCGAACCACCCGTTGCCGATGTGATACGGCAACGACATCGCCGTGTAGCGGATGCGCGTCGGAAACAGCTCGACCAGCAGCGCAGCGATGGGGCCGTAGACCATCGTCACGAAGAGCACGAGCAGGAAGAGGATGCCGACGACGAGCGGCTTGTTCACCCGCGCAGGGTCTGCCGCCGCCGGGTATCCCACCACGTCGAGCGCCGTGCGCATTTCCTTGTGAAAGGTCGTGATCGCTGCGTTCTTCGCATCGCCTGACAATGTCGCCGGATCAGGTGCGACGATTGCGGTATCGCCTACGTGCACCGACGGCGTCATCGCAGGTATGGTGCGATAGCTGACGCCCGCCTTCGCGAGGAACGCTTTGGCGATGTCACACGCCTGCGTATCGAACTTGTTGCGCCCGACGGGATCGAACTGGAACGAACACGTTGCGGGGTCTGCGTGCACCGTCACCGGCGCAGTGCGTTGCGCCAGCGCGAGTGCGGGGTTGGCCGCTTCGGTGAGCGCATTGAAGAGAGGAAAGTACGTCAGCGCCGCCAGCGCGCAGCCGGCCAGAATGATCGGCTTGCGTCCGATCTTGTCGGAGAGCCAACCGAAGAGAACGAACAAAGGCGCACCGAGTAGCAGCGCGATGGCGATCAGCGCATTGGCCGTGAGGCTTTCGACCTTGAGCGTGCGTTCGAGAAAGAAGAGCGCGTAGAACTGGCCCGTGTACCAGACCACCGCCTGCCCCGCGACGGCGCCGAAGAGCGCGACGAGCACGACCTTGAGGTTGCCCCACTTGCCGAACGCTTCCGCCAGCGGCGCCTTGGACGTGGCGCCCTCGTCTTTCATCTTCTGGAAGACCGGGCTTTCCGCGAGCTGCATGCGGATCCATAGCGACACGCCGAGCAGCACGATCGACAGCAGGAACGGCACGCGCCAGCCCCATTCGGCAAACGCTTCCGGCGGCATGGCGAGACGCGTCAGCATGATCACCACGAGCGACAGGAAAAGGCCGAACGTCGCCGTCGTCTGGATCCAGCTCGTGTAGAGGCCGCGCTTGCCGTTTGGCGCATGCTCGGCGACGTAGGTCGCGGCGCCCCCGTACTCGCCGCCGAGCGCGAGACCTTGCAGCAGCCGCAGGATCACCAGAGCGATGGGGGCCGCGATTCCAATGGCGTCATAGCCGGGCAACACGCCGACAATGAACGTCGACAGCCCCATGATCGCCATCGTGACGAGGAAGGTGTTCTTGCGCCCGACAATGTCGCCGATACGACCGAACACGAGCGCCCCGAACGGCCGCACTGCAAACCCCGCCGCGAACGCCGCCAGCGCGAAGATGAAGCCCGTCGTCTCGTTCACGCCGGAGAAGAAGTGCGCGGAGATCGACGCCGCGAGCGAGCCATAGAGGTAGAAGTCGTACCACTCGAATATCGTGCCAAGGGACGAGGCCGCGATGACCTTGCGCTCTGCAGGGGTCGACCTGTGATGCCTCGGCTGATCGTCCGTCTCCACCATGCGTCTTCCCCGCGCGCCATGTTTCCTCGATCTCTAGAGGAGCGATCGCGCGAGCGCCAATGCGGACTGGCGTTCGCGCGGTCCCGGCGCTAGGCAGCCGCGATGCTCGCCGCCCCGCCCGCCACACGTAACGTCGCCGTCATCGGCGCCGGCCCTGCTGGCCTGATGGCTGCGGAGACGCTCGCGTCGGCGGGTGTCACGGTGACAGTATACGAAGCGATGCCGAGCGTCGGTCGCAAGTTCCTGATGGCGGGACGCGGCGGTCTCAACCTCACGCACTCGGAATCGCTCGTCACCTTCGTCGATCGCTATGGCGCCGCGCGCGATCATCTCGCGCCGCACATTCAGGCGTTTCCGCCGTCTGCGCTGATCGGCTGGGCGCATGGGCTTGGGCAGGAAACCTTCACCGGCTCGAGTGGACGCATCTTTCCCGTCGCGATGAAAGCATCGCCGCTGCTGCGTGCGTGGCTCGGAAGACTCAACGCACTCGGCGTGCGCATCGAGACACAGCGCCGTTGGCGCGGGTGGGACGCGAACGGAGCGCTCACCTTCGATGGCGCGCCGTTGGTGACGCCGGACGCCACGATCCTGGCCCTGGGCGGCGGTAGCTGGGAAAAACTCGGCAGCGACGGCGCGTGGGCCACGATCCTTGCCGCGCGCGGCGTCGAAATTGCGCCGCTGCAGCCTGCCAACTGTGGTTTTGCAATCCGTTGGAGCGATGTGTTCCGCGACCGCTTCGCCGGCGCGCCATTGAAAGGCGTGCACCTCACGCACGAAGGCCACGCCGTCCACGGTGAAGCGATGATCACGCGCGACGGAATCGAGGGCGGCGCCATCTACGCCCTGTCGGCGGCGCTGCGCGACGCCATTCATCGCAACGGCGCAACAACGCTGATGATCGATCTCCGCCCCGATACGACCGAAGGCACGCTGCGCTCCAAGCTTGCTGTTACCAAACAGGGCGAGACGCTGTCGAACCGCCTGCGTCGCGTCGCCGGCCTCGGACCAGTGGCCATCGGTATACTGCGCGAAGCCCACGGCGTTGCGCTTCCCACCGAGGCAAACGCACTGGCGCATGCCGTGAAGCACGCGCCGCTCACCGTGCACGCCACTTCGCCAATCGACCGCGCCATCTCAAGTGCTGGCGGCGTACGCTTCGACGCTGTCGATGACGTTCTGCAGCTGCGGGCGATGCCCGACGTCCATGTCGCCGGCGAAATGCTGGATTGGGAGGCGCCGACGGGCGGCTACCTCCTGCAAGCGTGCTTCGCGACTGGCGTTGCCGCCGCGCGCGGCGTGCTCGCGAACCTGGGGAGGCCTAGAAGATAAAGTCCGCCGCCGTCACGGTCGCTGCCGAAATGCCAACCAACGTGATCGTCTCGCCGCCAACCATCGTGATGATGGTGTTCGAGCCGGACTGCTGAATCGTCGTATTCGCGAACGTCGCGCCACCGTATGTGGAGAGATCGATACGGTCCAGGCCATCCTGGAAGTCGCCGATCGTGTCTGTGCCCGATTGTTGCGCGAACACGAATCGGTCCGAGCCACCTTCACCGTACAGGGTATCGATCCCGCCACCCGCAACCATGTAGTCGTCGCCAGCGCCGCCGTAGATCGTGTCGTTACCCGCTTCGCCGAACAGCGTGTCGATACCGTCGCCGCCATTGACGTAGTCATTCTCCGTGCCGGCATAGACATAGTCATTGTCCCCGCCTGCATCG
>JAWXBS010000186.1:0-2616 GCA_034440275.1 Alphaproteobacteria bacterium | reverse complement strand
CGACAGCGATGAGCACGAACGCGCCGACGATCGCCGCAACGGTCGTGACTCCGGCGTGCGTGGTGCGCACGGCGATCACTGACAAGACGAGGCTGAACGCGAGCAATGCGCCGCCGACAACGAACGCTGCATCGTTGGCCTGCGCCGCCGATCTCCAGAAGGTCAGCATGGCAGCCGCCGCGATGATGCCGAAACTGCCGACGAACAGCCCCGCAGCCAATCCGATCCGCCGGGACGCGCTCGGCGCCTCCAGCCAGCGCGGCAAGCCCGCGCCCGCCAGCAGCGCGATCGCGGGATAGAGCGGCAGCGGGTAGTGTGCGAGTTTCGTCGTCGCGAGTTCGAAGACGATCCAGGTCGGGACGATCCACGTCACGAGGAAGCGGACGCCGGCGTGCGTGTCGTCCGTGTGTGGCGCGCGCAGCGCTTTCCATCCCGCTGCGAAGGCCGGCGCCAGGCCGATGGAGGCGGGAAAAATCAACAGCGGCAGCAGGAGCAGATGCAGTCCGGGCGGGCGATTGCCGTGTTCGCCGCCGCCGCCGATCTTCGGCGCGATGTCGCGCATGATGCCGGTGAGGCTGCTTTCGGATTCGGCGAGCGTGTAGAGCCAAGGCGCGAGCAGCACGAGGGCGAGCGCCGGTCCGCTGAATGATACCAAAGGCCGCAGCCATGCCACGTCTCGCCGCCACGCGCACAATACGCCGGCCGAAAGCCCCACAACCATTGGCGTGATCGGGCCCTTCACCAGCACGCCCAGCGCGAGGGCGGCCCAGAAGATCAGCATCGTGCGCCGCCTGGCGACGCCCATGTGGACGCGCGCGAGCGCCGCCATCGCCAGCGCCGTCGTGGCGCAGAGCATTGCGTCGGTCTTGGCGATCATCGCTTCGGTGGACATGAGCACGCTGACGCCGATCAACGCCGCGCCGACGAACGCGGCGCGTCTGCCGACAAGAACCATGCCGCCCCAGAACGTCGCCCACACGGCGATCACCGCGCCGAGCATCGACGGCAGCCGCCACGCCCAGATCTCGCGCTTTTCCACATCGGAGAACGCCGCGACCGACGCCGCCTGCAGCCAGTAGATCCCGATCGGCTTCTTGTAGCGGTCCTCGTCCTGCAGGCGGATGTGCGTGAAGTCGCCTGTCTCCAGCATCTGTGCAGTCGCCTGCGCAAAGCGGCTTTCGTCGCGGTCGAGCGGGGGGATGGAGAAGAAGCCCGGCAGCGCCGCAGCGATCGCGAGAAACGCCAGCACGACCCACGCCCGCCATCCGCGCGCCGCAGCGTCGATCAGATCATCGGCGCGCGGCGCGGCGGTCATGGATCAGAAGCGCCAGCTCAACGCGAGCGCACCGAAGTCCTGCTGCTCGCCCTGTCCCTCGAATTCCTCGGTGCGCGTGACGTAGGTGTAGGCGAGGCGCCAGTCGCCGGTCTGCACCGCAACGCCTGCCTGCACGTCGACGACGAAGGGGCGGCGCTCGACGCTGGGGCTGTCTCGGAAGGTGTTGCCGTCGAGAAAGAGATTGCGCGCGACGGCGCGGAATTCGACGCCGCCGAAGAAGTACCACGAGAACGGCTGGCTCGCCTTGAAGTAGCCGACGCCGCTCAGGCCCGGGCGCACGCGCGGCGGGCCGTAGTCGTCGGAGAGGTGCTGCCCCAGGCGGAAGGCCGCGCCGACCTTTGCTTCCGTGCGCAGCGTGCCGAGCGTGACGCCGATGCCGGGCGCGGCGTCGACTTCGAGATCGAACGGCAGCCTTTCAAAGACCTTTTCCGCGCGCCAGCGGCGCTCAAGCGAAACGGCGAAGGCGAACTCGTCGTGCAGCTGGCTTTCCCAGCCCAGTGGTTCGGGCGCGCCGAGCAGCTGGTGAATGCTGGACTGCGCCTCCTGGCCCTGCGCCGAGGGGCCGACCATGCCGAACTCAAGTTCATAGAGATCGACAAAGCGGGGATCGCGCGCGACCACGTTCTCTTCCGCCGCCATGAGGATCTGCGCGTAGAGAAAGCCCGCGTAGGGGTGCTGGTTCGCCGGCGCCGGATTCAGCGAAATGTCCTGCGGCGTGAAGATCGACTGGCCGACGGCGACGCCGAAGAAGCTCGGTCGCGCATTGGTCACCGCACGCGTGAGGCCGTCGAGGTTGCGCACCCACTTCGGTATGACGTTCACAGGCGAGATGTACGTGAGCTTGATGCCGGACGTGTAGTTCCGGTCGGCGCCGGATGAGAGGCTGTCGTTCTCGCCGACGAGCGTGAGCGTGCCTTTCACTTCCTCCGGCCGGTCTTCGGCGAAGGCGGGTGTTGCGATCATGGCCGCTGAGGCGGCGAGGGCGAGGCGGAAGAGGTTGCGCATCCGGGTGTCATCGCGGGGATGGCGCGCGGGAGCAAGGGGGTGAGAGCCTCACCCGTGCGGGTGCGGCGCATTGCGTGGCGCGGGCGCCGCGTCGTATGGCCCGAACATGACACAATTGACCGACCGGCTATCAGTGGACGCCAATGGAAGCGGATCGCTCGCGCTTCTGGCCGGCGCACGACCGGCTGGGCCGGGGTGGTTCGGGGCGGCGCTGGCGCAGGTTCCGGAGCGTTCGCGGATCGAAGTCGCAGGCGCTGGCATCGAAGTTCTGGCGT
>JAWXBS010000185.1:0-3140 GCA_034440275.1 Alphaproteobacteria bacterium | reverse complement strand
GCGCCGCCCACCGTGATTTGCAAAAGACCCGCAAGCAGAACGATGAGCGCCGGCCCCGCCATGTCCCCCGAGCCGCGCGAGACCGACGCCAGGCAGTTGGTCACCCAGATCGCGAAAATGCCGAGCGCGGCCACATGCGCATACGCCACCGCCGCTTCGAGCGCCGCGCCCTTGCCGCCGAGCAGGGCGAAGATCGACGGCCCCGCGAGCCAGATGATGATGGCAAAGCTCAAACCCGCAACGAGACCGATCACGGCCGATGCAAGCGCCAGCGCCTCCGCACGCGGCTGATCGCCGGCGCCGAGCGCGCGGCTCACGGCGCCCGAAATGCCCCCGCCCATGGCCCCCGCCGACATCATCTGCATGAGCATGATGACCGGAAACACCAGCGCCACGCCCGCCAGCGACGGCACGCCGAGGCGTCCGACATACGCGGTCTCCGCGATCGTGATGATGGCCGCCGAGCAGAGTGCGATGAGGTTGGGCGCCGACAGCGCGACGAGCGTCCTCAGGATCGGACCGTCCAGCAGCACGTTGCCCGATGGACGACGCGGCGCGGCCTCGGCTGTCACGTTCGCCATGTCGTGATGACCCTCGCGCCCCAAGGACGGAAAGCCCTTGTATGCACAAGTAGTCAGTCTAGGCGACCGGTCGCGCTGTCAATTCACGCTGGCTTCAGAGGCAGATCATGCCGCTACGGCATTCTCGCGCGTGGAAAGCCGCAGCACCGCGGCCGCGATCTCCTCGCGATCGGCCGGCTTCACGATGTGCTCGGACGCGCCGAGCGCCAAAGCCCGGTTTCGATCGTCGTCGATGGTGACCACGAGCACCGGCGTGCGCGGCCGCGACTGGCGGATCTCCGCGAGCACGTCCCAGCCTGAGCCGTCCGGCAGATGGATGTCGAGCACGACCACTTTCGGATCGAGTGCGCGGAAGGCCGCGATGCCGTCGGCGACGTTTGCGGCCATGCGCAGGTCGAAGGGCAGGTTCACCAGCGCGCGGCGGGTGAGATCGCGGGCGCTCGCTTCGTCCTCCACGATCAACACGCAGTCGCGCGACGTCGGCTGCAGCGCAGCGCCCACAGCCTCGGCGGCGATTCGCAGGGTGAACGTGGAGCCTTCACCCTGGACGCTGGTGAATGTCACGTCGCCGCCCATGAGTTCGGCGAGCCGCCGCGTGATCACGAGTCCGAGACCGGTGCCGTCCTGACGACGCGTGAGCGATTCATCGACCTGAGTGAATGGCTGGAAGAGGCGGCGCGCGTCTGCGGGGGATATGCCCATGCCCGTGTCGACGACCTCGAAGCAGATGCCGTCGAGCGTGCGTGTCGCGCGGAGTTCGATGCGGCCATCCTTCGTGAACTTGGCCGCGTTGCTGAGCAGGTTGAGCAGGCACTGGCCGAGCTTGCCGCCGTCCGTCAGCTTCGGCGAAATCACCTCGGGCATGGTCAGAACCAGCGCGTTGCCGTTGGCCTCCGCCATCGGGCGCACCTGGTCCATCACGTCGGCGACGAGCGCCTCGACATCGACCGGGCCGATGGCCAGATCCATGCGGCCGGCCTCGATCTTCGACAGATCGAGCACGTCGTTGATCAGGCCCAGCAGATGCCTTGCAGCCTTGCGGATACGATTGGCGTCGGCGGCGCCTTCGGTCTTGCCGTCGGCGTCGAGATCCTCCTCGAGGATTTCCGCATAGCCGATGACAGCGTTGAGCGGCGTGCGTAGCTCGTGGCTCATGTTGGCCATGAACTGCGACTTGGCCTTGTTCGCCTGCTCGGCGGCGACACGTTGGGCGCGGGTTGTTTCGAGATCGGACACGAGCTTGTTCTTGTCGTTCGCCGCCACAAAGCTCAGCAGCACGACCTGCGCCGAAACAATCGCCATGGTGATAGCCCCGCCCGTTTCCGGCGCGATGATGAAGGGCATTGTGATGGCGGCAAGCGCCGCCGGCGCAAGCGCTGCGAGGAAGAGCACGCGCACGCTTGAGAAGTAAACCATGGAGTGGATGACAGTGATTCCCAGGAACGCTGCGGCGACAAAGCCTGCGACCTTGCCGCCCGCCATCCAGGCCATCACCCAGCCGGCGCAATAGAGCGCCGAGCCGATGAAAGTTGCAGCCGCGCCGTAGCTTGCCGCGCGATCCGGTGAGTCGTCGATGAGCGACACCACGATCTTGTCGTAGACGAAGCGCGCGACTCGCGCGTCCCAGACCGCCACCAAACCCGCCCACACAAGCGCTGTCGGCCAGTCGATCCAGCGCGAGATCAGTACGGTGGCCAGCGCCAGCGCGGCGAGACGCCCGTAGAGGCCCGCCTTCTGTGCGTCCACGGCGAAGCGCAGTGCGACCGGGTCAACGCCCGGACCTAAGAAAAGTTGACGGAAATTCATGGGTTAGCCGCAGACCGTTCCTGAATGGCACAGCCCGACCTTACGCACGGCAAGGTGAATCAAATGCGGACGCGGATGACGAAATCGTCCAGAAATGGCAGCCTCGCGCCGCCCGGCGCCGCCGCCCCACGCCTATGGCTTCCGCCTCGCGTAAACACTATCTGAACGGCCCATGGCCTCCGCCGACAAACCCGATCTGCCCGACCTCGCGGACCTGCCGACCGCGGAGGACGCGCCGTCGGCGCCGAAGAAGGGCGTCGACGTCATCCGCGACGAGTTGACCCGCCTGCCCGCCAAGCCCGGCGTCTACCGGATGATCGGCGCGGAGGGCGAGGTTCTCTATGTGGGCAAAGCCAAGAGCCTGAAGGCGCGCGTGTCGAACTACGCGGCGGGCCGCGGGCACGGCAATCACATCGCGCGGATGATTTCGCAGACGCGCGCGATGGAGTTCATCGTCACCGCCACCGAGACGGAAGCGCTCCTTCTCGAAACAAACATGATCAAGCGCCTGCGTCCGCGTTTCAACGTGCTGATGCGCGACGACAAGAGCTTTCCCTACATCGCCATCCGCCGCGATCACGACATTCCCGCACTGCAGAAGCATCGCGGCGCGAAGAGTTTCAAGGGCGACTTCTTCGGACCGTTCGCGTCCGCCGGCGCCGTGAACCGCACGCTCAACACGTTGCAGAAAGCCTTCCTGCTGCGCTCATGCACCGACAGCACCTACAGCGCGCGCACACGGCCGTGCATGCT
>JAWXBS010000184.1:0-5825 GCA_034440275.1 Alphaproteobacteria bacterium | reverse complement strand
GCTGCGGGGTCGCCACCACAAGAGGCGTCGGCGGACCGGGATCGTTCACCAGCGAGGTTTCCGGCGCCTCGACGGGCGCAACCGGCATCAGGCGCACGTAGTCGATGGGATGGGCGGACGTCGCGAGACGCGCGCGCCAGACGCCGTCGTCGTCGCGGTGTGCAAAGCCCACCAGCAGTCCACGCGGAAACACGCCGCCGTCCCCGGAGGTGACGATGCGCTCGCCTTCGCGCAGCACGCCCGCGGGCGCCTGGTATTCCAGCCGCGGTGAATTGATCGCGGCGGCGCCGGTTTCCATGCGCGGCGCGGCCGACGCATCGCCCGCGAGCATGGCGCGCGCGCGGCTCTGCAGACCCATGACCGGGATCTTGGAGTTGAAGTCGTCGAGGATGAGCACGCGCGAGGAGCGCTGCCCCACCGCCACCACGCGCCCGATCAGGCCGTTTTCGTTCAATGCGATGTAGCCGCGCTCGACGCCGTGATCGGCGCCGGCGTTGGCGAGCAGCGTGCGCTTGAACGGGCCGCCGGCGTCAAGGATGAGGCGCGCGGAAATCGTGCGGTCCGTCTGTGCGCCGACGCCAAAGGCCTCGCGCGGCATCTTCAGCAGCGCTTCGTAGCGTTCCAGCCGTTCGGCGAGCGCCAGCGATGTCTCGCGCCACTGGCGCAGGTCGCGGTTTTCCTTTTCCAGCGCCTCGATGCGTTCGGCGGCCTTCCAGCTGTCGCCCACGCGCTTGAAGAAGGCGCCGGTCGCCGCGGCTGGCCCTGCGCCCGCGCGCACGCCAGCGGCGGTCACATCGTCGCCGGCGGAGACGCCGCCGTCATTGCGCGTGAACACGAACGCGGCCGCCACGGCGATCAGCACGAGCGCGGAAATGGCGCCGATGGTGATGCGTATGCCGGCGCCGCGTTGCGCTCTGCTTCTGCGTCTCGCCAAGCGCGTTATCCCTTGCCGTATTGGCCCTCAACTGTCCGGCTGAACACTAGCCGCTTCGCGCTCAGACGTCAGGCGTCAAAAGCCGTCGGCCTTCCGGCGTGTTCAGGTGCTCCAGCGCCTTGCCGCAGCCGAGCACGACGCACGCGAGCGGATCGTCGGCGATGGAGACGCGGATCGAGATGCGCTCGGCGAGCACGACATCGAGGTTGCGCAGCAGCGCGCCGCCGCCGGTCAGCATGATGCCGACGTCGTAGATGTCGGCGGCCAGTTCCGGGGGCATGTTGTCGAACGCCTGCTTCACCGCTTCCACCATCTGCGCGACGGGATCGGTGAGCGCTTCGGCGACCATGGCCTCCGTGACGGCGACTTCCTTCGGCGTGCCGCCGATATTGTCGCGGCCCTTGATCATCATCGTGAGGCCCTGGCCCTCGTCGGGCGCCTTGGCCGTGCCGATTTCCTTCTTGATGCGCTCGGCGGTGGAGTCCCCGATCAGCAGGTTCTCCGTGCGGCGCAGATACTGGATGATGGCTTCGTCCATCTTGTCGCCGGCGACGCGGAGCGAACGGCTCCACACGACGCCGCCGAGGGACAGCACCGCGATTTCCGTCGTGCCGCCGCCGATGTCGACGACCATGCAGCCGGCCGGATTGTCGATCTGGAGACCCGCGCCGACCGCCGCCGCCACCGGCTCCTCGATCAGCTTCACATCGCGGGCGCCCGCAGCCTGCGCGCTCTCGAGGATCGCGCGGCGTTCCACCGGGGTCGCGCCCGTGGGCACGCAGATGACAATGCGCGGGCTGATCAGCGTCGGCCGCGGCATCACCTTCTTGATGAACTGCTTGATCATCTCCTCGGCGACGTCGAAGTCAGCGATCACCCCGTCCCGCAGCGGACGGATCACGTCCATCATGCGGTGCGTCTTGCCGAGCATGTTCTTGGCTTCAGCGCCTACCGCGTGGACGACCTTGCGCCCCCCCTCGGTCACGTAGGCGACCACGGACGGCTCGTTGAGCACGATCCCGCGACCCTTCACATAGATGAGGGTGTTGGCCGTGCCGAGATCGATGGCGAGGTCCGGAGCAACCAGACCGAAGAAATTACCGAACATCGAACCTCTCAAACGCCGACCGACATGGCTCTCAGCCCCGATGTCCTGCGGTCTAGCGAGCAATCCTTACGTTAATGCAAACCTTTGGCGTCCCCGGCCCCGGAGCCGCCAAATCCTTGCCCCGCACGGGAAAAAGCGCGTCCCCCCCCTCCTCGCGGCCCACTCGGCCGGCGAATCCGGATTTCGACTCACCCCTCTCGCGCGAGTAAGAGCCTGTGCATGACCCATGGATGGCGCGCAAGGGTGCATAGGCAGGGGGACGGAGGCTCCGCTGCCGCTCCCTCTCCTCGATGGGGAGGGTGGTCGCGCAGCGAACGGGAGGGGTGCGCGCGAGATGGCCGGGCGAAGAGCGCGGTTGGGGCGGTGTTTCCGAGTCCCATCCTGCGCCAACCCACCCGGCGCGCGCGGCGCGCCTGCCCTCCCGACTTCGCGGGAGGGAGAGGCGCCAAGCGATTTTCCAAACGACGCTACGTCACCTCTCACCCGTGCTTGCGCCCGCCGCGCGCGCCTTTACGGTGACGGGAACGTCACCGAGCCGAGGCATAAATGCGTTTCGAAGGCACATCGAACTACATCGCCACCGACGATCTGAAAGTGGCGGTCAACGCCGCGATCACGCTGGAGCGCCCGCTCCTGGTGAAGGGCGAACCGGGCACCGGCAAGACGGTGCTGGCCATCGAGGTCGCCAAGGCGCTCGGCTCCCCGCTCATCGAGTGGCACATCAAGTCGACGACGAAAGCCCACCAGGGCCTCTATGAATACGACGCCGTGATGCGTTTGAGGGACAGCCAGCTCGGCGATCCGCGCGCCACCGACATCAAGAACTACATCAAGAAGGGCAAGCTCTGGGAGGCGTTCGAGAGCACCGAGCGCCCGATCCTGCTCATCGACGAAGTGGATAAAGCCGACATCGAATTCCCGAACGATCTCCTGCAGGAGCTCGATCGCATGGAATTCTATTGCTACGAGACCAACGAGACCATCAAGGCCAAGATCCGCCCGCTGGTGATCATCACGTCGAACAACGAGAAGGAACTGCCGGACGCGTTCCTGCGCCGCTGCTTCTTCCACTACATCCGCTTCCCTGATGACGAGACGATGCGCGCCATCATCGACGTCCACTTCCCCAAGATCAAAAGCCGCCTCGTCGGCGAGGCGCTGAAGATCTTCTACGACATGCGGAAAGTCCCGGGCCTGAAGAAGAAGCCGAGCACGAGCGAACTGCTCGACTGGCTGAAGCTGCTGGTGACCGACGACATCGACCCGGAAATCCTGAAGAACAAGGACCCGACGAAGCTCATCCCGCCCCTCCACGGCGCGCTTCTGAAGAACGAGGCGGACGTGCAGCTGTTTGAGCGTCTGGCGTTCCTGGCGCGGCGGGAGCAGCGGGGGAGTTGAGCGTTGGCCGAGCCGGGGGCTATTGCACCGGCTCGACAGCAATCTCCTCGATGAGCGCCGTCTCGAACGCGGCGAATTTGTAGGAGTAGGATTCGACCCGGACCGACACAATGGGCTGCGCACCGCTCAGCGTGTGTCGCTGAAGCGCCGAGTCGTCGTAACTTCCGCGAATGCCATCTTCCGCCGTTGCAACGACGGCTCCGCCCGCGGCCAGGGCGACAACCTTCCATTGCGGGAAAGTGACTCCGCTTGTTCCAGCCGCGTAAAGTTGCGGCATCTGGAATGTGAAGCTGCGCAGCGGTCTTGAGAACGCCATCGCGTACGATGACGGCGTGTTGTCCGTATTGATCTGCGTGAGGAAATTCTGGCTCACTGTGGGAACAATGGCGCGGCCGCCGTACGCTCCCTGATTGTTCTGGAAGACGATGACTGACCCCGCCGGCGTCCGCGACGATATCGTCACGCGAACGGGCCCACTGCGCAGATAAGGTTCAGCCGCAACGACATGACGAGGGGGATCGCTGCCGCTGGCGGCCGAGAAATCGAGCCGGAAATGGCCGGCGGGCAGCGCAGGCAACCGCGACGCGCTTCCGCCCTCTTCGCTACATGACGACAGACACACGCGACCCACGCTTGCGCTCTGGAACCACGGCGTCTGGCGTCCGCCCGTGGCCGTCTGCACTTCCTCACCGACACCATCCAGTGTCTGCAAAATGGTGCCAGGCTTGCCGACCCACGTTTTCAGCGCCGCCGCAAATGGACTGTTGCGCTCGCCGCCGTCCGACGCGGTGCGTCCCGGCGCCGTCGCGAAGGCGATGATGGTGCGCGGCGGCGCCGCGATTTCGGCGAGGCCCCGCGTCGCGGCGGTTGAACGTCCGATACCGCGCACCCGCGTTTCCCATGGATTGTTCCGGCACGCGTCGAACAGGAGCAAGTTCACGCCCGGCGCGCGCAGCTGTTTCAGCTGCTCGGTGATCTCCGTGGTCGAGACGGCCACACGGCGCAGGATGGTCTGCACCTGATTGGTGGGCATGTTTGCGAAGTCAGCGGCGGGGAGTTGCGCCTTCACCGGAATCACAAAGTTCGCGCCGTACACCTGGATGGCGTGCCCCGCATAATAGACCACCACCTGCGCGGTATCCGGCGCGGCCGCGACCTTCGTGCCGAACGCCGCGAGTGCGGCGCTCATCGCGGCGCCGTCGGCGTTGGTCACATGGTCCACGCGAAAGCCGATCCGTGTCAGCGCGTCGCGGATATCGCCCGCGTCGTTCAGCGGATTGCGCAGGTCCGGTACGAAGCCGCGCGACTCCGAAGACGCAGCGCCCGCCGCGCTCGCATCGATCCGCGCGTCCCCATCATAATCCGCATTGCCGATCACCAGCGCGAGCTTCACCGGCGGCGCTTGCGCGTCGCCCATGCCCGCCGCCAACACCAGAACCGCCGCCAGTACGAATGCCGCCCACCGCATCGCTGTCTCCCTGTCCCGAGACGGGAGATTAATGACGCTTTTGGGAAATGCGCAATCGGGACTGGCTTTCCTCGTGCGCGACCCAAATTAGGGGGATCGCGGACTCCTTCATCCCTCGCTTTCCGCGCGCCGCGCAGAAACTCTTCCATGGCGCACAAGCGCTCCGCGTCTCCGCTGCAGAAAAATCGCCAAAACAATCCGACCGGGTCGCGAGTTCTTTCATCATCCCCCTTGCCCGATGAGCGCTGAGGCTCACGCGAGAAAAGGAGGGCGGTGATGACGTTGCTAAGTTTCCTGCCCGAGATCGCGGTGCCGCCGGCGCATCGTCGCCACGCCGACGCCGCCATGCACACGGCGCGGCGCGGGCTGATCAAGCTGATGGGCCAGTTCGGCGATCCGGAAGACGTCCCGCGCCGCAATCACGTGGAGCCGCGCGCGATCGCGTGGGCGCGCACGCAGTTGCGGCGCCTGCACGATATCGTGCGCTACACGCTCGCGCTGTTTGCGATCCATCTCGATGTGCCGCCGTTGAAGGCGCGTGTGAATACCGCGTCGACGCACGCGCCGAAAAAGCCCGTCACGCAGGAAGCGAAGACGTGGCGCGTGAACCTGCGCCTGCTGCGTAGCGCCAACGTGCCCACGGGCCGACCGGCGCCGCCGCATCTTGTGCATGCGACGCACGATCCGTTGCTCTCGCTCGCACGCAGCATGGAAGCGCTGCGGCGCGTGCTCGCGAACCCGCTGCCGCATGCGCGTCGTCTCGCGCGCGCGATCCGCGCATCGACGGTCGTCGCGCGGTTTCGGCAACTCAACGCCAAGCCGCCGGAAGGCCGTGACGACTATTTCGCGGAACGCCGCGACATGCTCCACACGACCGCCTGGGCGCTCGACATGTTCTACCGCCCCAAGCGCTATCG
>JAWXBS010000183.1:0-8626 GCA_034440275.1 Alphaproteobacteria bacterium | reverse complement strand
GTATCTACGAGGATATCTAGCGGAGCAGGCACCCCACGCGGCGCGAGCACACGTCGGGGATGTCGGCGCGCGTATCGGACTCAGGGGCCGCCCCTTGACCCGGTACGGGCGCCGGCATCGTCTCGGCCACCGTCTGGCGCTGGGCCGGAGCCCTGTCGTTCCACGCGCCGGCGGCCCACGCGCCCACGGCCCCGATCACCGCCACCGCACTCGCGATGACGATTGATTCCGGCGAGAGGCGACGGGACTTCTGCATTGACGCATCTGGCCAGCCGGCTCGCCTTGGGTCAACCGGTCATCGACAAACGGTCTGCGTCCTGCGTCGGACGACGCCCGGCGTGCAATCGGGCGCGGGCCGCGTTAGCAAGCCGCCATGTCAAATTCTCCGCCTACCGGCCTCACCCAGCTCGGCGCACCGGTCGCCGCGCCGACGAGCCCCGAAGCCGCCATTCTGGAGCGCGTGCCCAATCCGCACCCCGGCACGCTCTACCTCACGCGGTTCGCGGCGCCGGAGTTCACCTCCATCTGCCCGGTAACAGGCCAGCCGGACTTCGGGCACCTCGTCATCGACTACGCGCCGAGCGACTGGATCGTGGAATCCAAGAGCCTGAAGCTCTTCCTGCAGAGCTTCCGCAACCATGGCGCCTTCCACGAGGCGTGCACGGTCTATGTGGGCAAGCGCATTGTCGACGCGATCGCCCCATTTTGGCTCCGCATTGGCGGGTACTGGTATCCGCGCGGCGGGATTCCCATCGATGTCTTCTGGCAGACTGGGGCGCCGCCGCAGGGTTTGTGGCTGCCCGACCAGGGCGTGGCGCCGTATCGCGGAAGAGGTTGACCTTGAAGCTACTCATCGCGGCGCTCGTATCGTTTTTCTTCGTCGGGAACGCACACGCCAGCGTCGTGCTCAACGGCGTGGTCGTCGATCCGCAGAGTCTCGTGCGCGGGCCTTTGCTGACGCAGGCACTTCAGGCATGGAACGCGACGCCGGAAGCGAAGCGCGAACGCATCGCCATCGTCGACTTCGCGCTGCCGTCGACGACCAGGCGCTTCCACATGGTCGATCTGAGGACCGGCGCGGTGGAGAGCTATCTCACTGCGCACGGACGCGGCTCCGATCTCGGCCATGACGGCATTGCGGAGAGTTTCTCCAACGAACCCGGCTCCAACGCTTCGTCGCTCGGCGCGTATCTCTCCGCGAGCCGCTATATGGGCGCGCACGGACTGTCGCTCCGTTTGAAAGGCCTCGACGCGACGCAGAACGCCAACGCCGAACCGCGCGCCATCGTCCTGCACTCGGCGCCGTATATGGATACCGACTGGCGGCGCGCACACGGCAAGCCGGGGCGATCCTTCGGCTGCTTCGTCGTCGAGACGCCGCTCATCGAGCACGTGGTGACACGGCTCGAGAACGGCGTTCTCATTTTCGCGGGGCGTTAGAGCATATCCCCGCCGCACGCCGACGCCGTCGTGCCATGCGCTTTGTACGCCTTGATGACATTGCGGCCCGTCGTCCACTTGTGGACTTCATCCGGTCCGTCGACGAGACGCTGTGCGCGGATGTGGGTGTACCAGGCGGCGAGCGGGGTATCGCGGCTGTAGCCGAGCGCGCCGTGCAGCTGGATCGCGGTGTCGACGACCTTGTGGACCATGTTGGCGAGGAACACCTTCGCGATGCCGTTCTCCTGGCGCATGTCCATCTTGTGCTCGGCCTTGTAGGCGATGTGCAGCAGCATGAGGCGCGCGATGTAGAGCTCGCTCGCGCACTCGGCGAGCATGAATTGCACGCCCTGACGTTCGCTCAGCACCTTGCCGAAGGTCTCGCGCTGCGAGACGTAGGCGGTCGCCATGTCGAGCGCGCGCTGCGCCATCGAGACGTTGTGCATGCCGTGCCGCATGCGGCCGTAGGCGAGACGGTGCTGGCCCATGTTGAAGCCGCCGCCTTCGCCGCCGAGCAGGTTTTCGGCCGGCACTTCGAGATTGGTGATCTCGATCTCGGAGTGGCCGCCGCCCATGATGTGCGAGAGCGGGCCTTCCACGGCCATCGTCTGGATGTCGCGCTTGATCTTGTAGCCGGGGTTGGGAAGCTCGACGAGGAACGTCGAGAACTGCTGGTGGCGCGGCGCGTTCGGATCCGTTTTCGCCATCACCAGCGCGATGTCGGCCGCACTGGCGGCGGAGGAAAACCACTTCTCGCCGTTGAGGACGTAGGTGTCGTTGCCCTTTTTCTCGGCCCGCGTCTGCATGCCGGTGGCGTCCGCGCCGGCGGCCTTTTCGGTCATCGAATAGCAGATGCGTTTCTCGCCGTTGAGCAGCGGCTTCAGGAACTTTTCTTTCTGATACTCAGTGCCGTGCTCGAGCAGGGTGAGCATCGTCGCGTCGTCAGGGCCTTGCGTGTTCATGGAGAGCGCGCCGAGATGGCTCATGCCCAGCTCCATCTGCACCAGCGCATTGGCGAGCGGCCCCAGGCCCATGCCGCCATGCTCCTTGGGGATGAAGGGGCACCACAGCCCTTGCGCGCGCGCCTTCTTGCGCAGCTCCGCCAGCACGGTCTTGTAGTCCTCGCCCGCGTGCAGGCGCTTTTCGGCGGGGATGCATTCGTCGGCCACCCACTGGCGGACCTTCTCGCGGATTTTCTTGGCTTCCGGCGGGATTTCGAAGTCGATGGACATGGGCGGTTCCTCCTCGTGTTCTCCTGTCGAGGCTAACACGCCGAGGCCCATGCCGATCAACCATTGTGTGAAGGTGCATTATCACCGTTGGTGATGTATGCGCGGGCCATGAACTTGCGCTCCATCGATCTCAATCTGCTGCCGGTGTTCGAAGCCATCTACGCCGAACGCAGCCTCACGCGCGCCAGCGAGGCGCTGCACATCACCCAACCGGCGGTCTCCAACGCGCTCGCGCGTCTGCGTCGGGCGGTGGACGATCCGCTCTTCGTGCGCGCGCATCAGGGCATGACGCCGACGCCTGCCGCCCAGGCGCTCATCGGGCCGGTGCGCGAGGCGCTGGCGCGGTTGCGCTCGGGGCTGGGGCAGCGCGCGCGGTTCGATCCGGCGGTATCGGAGCGCATTTTCACGGTATCCGCATCGGACACGGCGGCGGCCGCCATTGCGCCCGCGCTGCTGAGGGCGCTCGGCCATGCGCCGCGCGTGCGTTTCCACTGGGTGCAGACCGACCGCGCCGACGTGCCGGGCGAACTCGCCTCCGGGCAGATCGATTTCGCCATCGACATCGATGCGCTGGCGCGTCCGGAACTCGACAGCGCGCCGCTGTTCGAGGACCGCTATGTCTGCGCGCTGCGGCGCGATCATCCGAAGGCGCGCAAGAAACTCTCGCTGGCGACGTTTCTCGCGCTACAGCACATCGCGGTCTCGTCGCGGCGCACAGGTCGCAGCGTCGTCGACGTGACGCTCGCGCAACTCGGCGAACGCGTGCGGCCCGCCATGCGTTTCCGCCACTTCCTGCCGGCGTTTCATGTGGTCATGTCGTCGGATGTGGCGGTGGTGGCGCCACGCTCCATTGCGCTCAGCTACGACGTGGCTGTGTGCGAACTGCCGTTTGACGCGCCGGCGCTGGGCCTGAGCCTCTTCTGGCGGCGTGACGCGGGCCACGACGGCGCCATCGTGTGGGCGCGAGACCAGCTGCTGGCGGCGAGCGTGGCGACGGTGTAGAGAAGGGGTGCTCCTGCGGAGGCCATTCATGTCGCGCAATCCGGCAATCCTTTTTTTGAAGACCTGCGGCGTCATCACCGCGCTTGTCGCCTTCACGCTTGTTGCGCCGCAAACGGCAGTGGGCGCGCCGGGCGGCGGCAGCTCCGGCGGCGGGTCCATGCCGTCGACCTCCGGTCGCGGCGGCGATCCCGCGCGTGCGTATCAGGAAGGGGTCGCGGCGATGGAAGCGCGCGACTACCGTACGGCGGTCGCGAAGTTTCGCACCGTCGTGGGCGCCGCGCCCAACGATCCCAGCGTGAACTACGCCTATGCGCTCGCCCTCATCGGCAACGGGGAGCCGCGCGACGCCATTCGCCCGCTGCAGCGTTCGCTGCGCAGCGACGCCGCGCCACCGGATGCCCGAAAGCAACTCGGACTCATCCATCTTCAGCTGGGCGATCGCGCGAAGGCGACTGAGCAGCTCGCTGCAGCTGCGGCGTCTCTTGCGGCCTGCGACGCCGCCTGCGGCGACGTCCGGCGTGCACAGTTTCAAGCGGCCCACGATGCGCTCAAGGCCGCGCTCGATGCGCCGGTCGCGCCCGCCGCGCCGACGACCGGCTGGCTGATACCCGGCCCGCTGGAGGGGCGCGAAGCTTACGCCGCCGCCGTGGGACTGGTGAATCAGGAGCGCTTTGCGGAGGCGCTCGCCGCCCTCGATGTGGCGCAAGCCGCAATCGGGCCGCATCCGGACATTCTCAACTATCGCGGTTTCGCGAGCCGCAAGCTTGGACGCTTCGATGCCGCGATGGGCTTCTACGTCGAAGCGCTCGCGCTCGATCCCGATCACCGCGGCGCCAACGAATATCTGGGCGAACTCTATTTGCAGGTTGGTCGCATCGACGATGCCCGCCGCCAGCTCGCGAAACTCGATACGCTGTGCCCCTATGGGTGTGCCGAACGCGAGGAACTCGATCGCTGGATCACCGTCGCCGCGCGGTGAAGACGCTGCGCACCGCGCTGGCGCTGTTGTTCATCGCCGCCGCCGCACCGCAGGATGCTTTGCTGCGCGAGGCGGCGTGGACCGCGCCGGGCGGTGATCTCGCCGCTGCGCTGACAGCGGGGCCGGGCGAGTGTCTGGCGCGAACAGATGCGCTCGTCGAGACGGGGCGCGCGCTGTTTCGCAGTCCCTACCTGCTCGGCGGTCCGGCGGCGCGCGTGGGTCTGAGTTGCGATGCCTGCCACAGCGAAGGACGCCGGAACGCACACTTTCTGCTGGCCGAACTCTCCGACGCCGCAGGGACGGCCGACGTCACCGCCGAGTGGGCGAGCAAGACGCGCGGCGACGGGGTGCGCAATCCGGTGATCATTCCCGATCTCGTCGGCGTCGCTGGCAAGACGACCTTCGGCGGGCGACGCGAGCCCTCGCTGGAGACCTTCGTGCGCGGCGTCATCGTCGAGGAGTTTCAGGGGCAGGAGCCGAGCCCGCGCGCCTTCGCCGGTGTGCTGGCGTACGTTCGCGCGCTGGAACCGGGTGCGTGTGCGGCGCCCGCACCCCTGACGGTCGCCGCCGCCGCCGACGATGTGCGGCGTGCGGTGGTCGCGGCGCAAGCCAGCGCCAGTCTTGGTGACGACAGGACAACGCGCGCGCTGGCGCTTGCCGTGCAGGATCGCATTGCACGCATCGCTGAACGTCTGCCGGCGCCTTTGTTCGACGCCGACCGCCGGCGGTTGCAGATCCTGTCACGCGATGTCGCCAGCGCGCGCGACGCATCCTCGTTCGGCCCCGCGTGGCTCGTGCGGTTCGACGCAGCGGTCGCACGCATCGCGCGGCGGGAGCGACGCACCCACTTCGACGCAACGACGCTGCGCAAGGCGCTCGAAACGCCCTGATCTAGCTGGCGGCTGCAGGCTTGCGCTTGTTGGCGCAGCGGTTGGAGCAGTAGCGCATCTCTTCCCAGTTGCGCGCCCACTTGCGCCGCCACTGGAAGGGAATGCCGCACGCGGCGCAGGTCTTTACCGGCAGGTCGGACTTGTCGCGGCGCGGGCCGTTGGCGTTCTTCTTCATGCGACGTCTCCCGTCCGTGATGGCGCCAGGCGACGCGCGATCCACCATGTGCCGAGCGCCCAGAGTGCGCCGATGCTCCAGCCCGCGAGAACGTCGGTGGGATAGTGGACGCCGAGATAGAGCCGGCTCGATCCGATCAGCAGCGTTATCACGATCGCGAGCCCGACGATGTAGCCCTTGTGCGCCTTTTGCCTGTCGGAGCGCGCCAGGAGCGCGCCGAGCGTCAGGTATGTGATCGCCGAGAGCATGGCGTGGCCGCTCGGAAAGCTGAAGCTGTCGATGGGCACGCCTGCCGCCACGAATTCCGGGCGTGCCCGTTCGAAGATGTTTTTCAGCAGCGCGTTGAACAGCGTGCCCGCGATCATGGAGGCCGCGAAGATGCCGGCGAGCCGGTAGCGGCGGCTGATGAGAAGATAACCGGCTGCACTCAGGACGATGAGCGTCAGCACCGTCGTCGAGCCGAGGCTGGTGATGTCCTTCATCGCGATGATGAACCACTCGGGGCCGATCGGCTCATGCGGTGCGCCGGGTTCGCGCATGGTCGCGAGAATGGCGCGGTCGATGGGGTCCGCTTCGCCTTCGCTGACCTCGTCCATCATTTCGATGGTGGCGTAGATGAGAAACGCGGGCAGCAGGAAGCCCAGCAGGGGGACGATCTCCAGTCGCGTGAAGCGATCGCGGAGCGCGCTGAGGATGGGATGTGACAGCATGGTCGCCCAGAACGCCCGAGGTCGCTCGCGGTTCACCCGATCACGACGTGTTCAACGCCCCAGAAGAGCGGCGACTTCGGCAGGTCGATGAAGCGCTTCTCGTCTTCCAGCAGCATCCGGCCCGCCTCGGCGGCCTTCGGATCGCTCGCACTCGCGGCCATGTCCTCGAACGAGTCCCACCAGAGGTCGGCGACGCCGTCGTAGCCCTCGGGTCCGCCGCGTGCGCGACGCAGGTCTTCGCCGGTTTCGGCGGGCAGGCTGTGCATCTGCACATAGCGGCGAATGCGCAACGGTTCCTTCACGCTTGCGACAAGCGGTGCATGCGTTTCGCGCCAGTATGTCTGGAAATCGTCACGGCTCAGATGCGGCAGGCGCACGAGGCAGAAGGTGAGTTTGATCATCTGAAGACGCCCTTGATCGGCACATGGTCGCTGGGCTTTTCCTTGCCGCGCGCATCGCGATGGATGGCGACGCTTTCGAGTTTGTCGGCGGCCTGCGGCGAGCACATGAGATGGTCGATGCGGATGCCGTTGTTCTTGTTCCAGGCGCCGGCCTGATAGTCCCAGAACGTGTAGACGTTCGGCGCGCCGTCGACCTGCATGTAGGCGTCGGTGAAGCCGAGGTTCGCCAGCGCGCGATAACGGTTCTTCGATTCCGGCAGGAAGAGCGCATCGTCCGCCCACGCCGCGACGCTGTGGCAGTCCACGTCGCGCGGAATGATGTTGTAGTCGCCGGCGATCACATAAGGCTCCTCAAGCGCGAGGCGTGCCTTCGCGTGCGCGAGCAGCGCATCCATGAAGCGCAGCTTGTAGTCGTATTTCTCGGTGCCGACAGGATTGCCGTTCGGCGCATAGAGCGAAGCGACGCGGAAGGGCCCGCCGGGCGCCGCGATCACCGCCTCTATCCAGCGTGACTGCGGATCGTCCTCCATGCCGGGCAGGCCGCGCGTGACGTCCTCGATGCGATGCTTCGAGAGCAGCGCCACGCCGTTGTAGGTCTTCTGGCCGTGCGTCTCGATATTGTAGCCGAGGTCCTCGATCTCACTGCGCGGAAACTTCGGATCCTCGCACTTCAGCTCCTGCAGGCACACGACGTCGGCGTCGATTTCCTTCAGCACCTCCAGCGCCGTCGGCAGACGCGCATTGATGGAGTTCACGTTCCAGGCGGCGATGGACAGGGGCACTTTGTATTCCAATTGAAACTTTGGATGATTGTACGCCGTGCTTCCCCGCGAGGGGAAGCTGTCAGCGCGTCAGCGCTGACTGATGGGGCGGTAAGCGAAAAGCGCGAGACGGAGCCGCCGCCCCATCCGTCGCTCGCGTTTCGCGAGCGCCACCTTCCCCTCGCGGGGAGGGACGGGAGTCTAGTTCCACACCGGGGGCTTCCGATCCTTCCACGGGCATTCCTTCTCCAGCTGCCCGGCGAGGCGATAGAGCGTGCCTTCGTCGCCGTAGCGGCCGGTGAACATCATGGCGATGGGGAGCTCGGCCTTCGACTGCCAGAGCGGCAGCGACAGCGACGGCTGACCGGTGATGTTGAAGAGCGGCGTGAACGGGAAGGCCGCGCTTGAGCGGCGGTCGTATTCCTTGAGGTCGCTCATCAGTGGATCGAGGTGATCCACGCGCGGGGGCGGCGTTCCGGTGACCGGGCAGAGATAGACGTCGGCCGTCTCGAAATGCGCGAGGATCTGGCGGCTCATGATCCGGAGCTGCTGCCAGCCCCAGAAGGCCTGTTCGCCGGTGACGCGTTTGCCCGCCTCGTAGCCGCGGCGCGCGAGTGGACCGATCTCGCCGTCGCGCGGCTCGCGCCCGATGCGTTCGACGCGCCGTTTCATGCCGGCGGCGAAGTGCGCCGCAGAGACGAGGCCCTGCGCGCGGTAGAAGAGGCGATAGTCGATCCCGAAATTCCGTTCGACGAGTGTGTGGCCGAGCGCCTTCAGCATCTCGACCGTGCGTAGCAGCGCTTCATGCACCTCCGGATCGAACGGCCGCCCGCTCGGCGTCTCCGCGCTCCACGCGATGGTGAGTTTGCCCGGGCCGCGTTCGACGTCCGCGAGATAGGGGCCGAGCTTCATCGGCGCCGCGTAGGGGCTTGCCGCTTCGGGGTAACCCGTCGCGTCGAGCATGGCGGCGCTGTCGCGCACGGAACGGCTGACGACGTGGTCCACCGAGAAGCCGATCGCGCGATCGGTGTCGTCC
>JAWXBS010000182.1:0-5750 GCA_034440275.1 Alphaproteobacteria bacterium | reverse complement strand
CGCGTGGTCGTCGCCCCGCCGACCGAAACCGAAATCGTGACGGAATGAACTTCGCCGCCACCGTCCTCACGCTCTACCCCGAAGCCTTTCCCGGCGCGCTGGGCGTGTCGCTTCTCGGCAAGGCGCTGAGCGAGAAGCGCTGGTCTCTCGACACCGTGCAGATCCGCGATTTCGGCGACGGCCCGCACCACAAGGTCGATGACGCGCCCGCCGGCGGCGGCGCGGGCCTTGTGATGCGCCCGGACGTGGCGGCGGCGGCGATCGACAGCGTGGCGCTGAACAATCGCCCGCTTCTGTTTCCGAGCCCGCGCGGCAAACCCTTTACGCAGGCCATGGCGCGGGAGTGGGCCGCCGGCCCCGGCCTCGTGATCTTCTGCGGCCGCTTCGAGGGTCTCGACGAGCGCGTCATCGAAGCGCGCGGAATGACCGAGGTCTGCGTTGGAGATGCGGTGCTGATGGGCGGCGAGGTGGCGGCGCAGCTCATCCTGGAGGCCACCGTGCGGCTCCTGCCGGGCGTGCTCGGCAACGAGCAGTCGGCGCTGGAAGAAAGCTTTGAGGACGGCCTGCTTGAGCACCCGCAATACACAAAGCCCCGCATCTGGGAGGGTCGCGATACCCCGGAGGTCCTGCTGTCCGGGGATCACGCCAAGGTCGCGGCATGGCGGAAGGCGGAGCGCGTGCGGCTGACGCAGGCCCGGCGGCCGGACCTGCTGAAGGACTGACCCTCTCGCGCAAGCGGGAGAGGGGAATCCGAGACTGGACAAAACCGCCCCGCCCGCCTATACGCCCCGCTCTTTACGCACACTCTTTCGGAAGCGGCGGGGAAACCCGGCTCGCTCGCGTGGCACATGAACCTGATCCAGACCCTCGAAAAAGAAGAAGTCGCCCGCGTCACGGTCGGCAAGAAGATCCCCCACTTTTCCGCCGGCGACACGCTGCGCGTGAACGTGAAGATCAAGGAAGGCGAGCGCGAGCGGGTCCAGGCCTATGAAGGCGTCTGCATCGCGCGCTCGGGTTCGGACCTGAACGCGAGCTTCACCGTCCGCAAGATCTCCTTCGGCGAAGGCGTGGAGCGCGTGTTCCCGCTGTTCTCGCCGTCGCTGGATTCCATCGAGGTCGTGCGTCAGGGCAAGGTCCGCCGCGCGAAGCTGTATTACCTGCGCGATCGCCGCGGCAAATCGGCCCGCATCATCGAACGCAAGGGCGGCGCCCGTGGCGAAGGCTACGAAGGCGAAGCGGCTCCGGCGCCGGAAGAAACCGCCGCCGAGTAATCGGACCGGTTTTCGAGTTTTGCAGGGCCCCGGCGCAAGTCGGGGCCTTTGTGTTTTGGCCTTCCATTCCCTTCTCCCCCTCGCGGGAGAGTAAGGGTTCATCACCACATCCCCTGTCCGCCAACGCCCATCTGTGACAAACACCGCCCGTGACTGAAACGCTTTCCCCCGCACGCATCGACGAAGAGACCGTCGAGATCGTGACGCTCGGCTGCCGCCTGAACGTGGCGGAGAGCGACGCGATGCGCACGCATGCGAGCGACGCCGGGCTTTCGGACGCCGTCATCTTCAACACCTGCGCCGTGACTGCGGAAGCCGTGCGTCAGGCGCGCCAAGCGATCCGGCGCGCGCGCCGCGAGCGGCCTGACGCCACGATCATTGTCACCGGCTGCGCTGCGCAGATCGACCCCGCATCGTTCGCGAACATGCCGGAAGTCGATCGCGTGATCGGCAATACCGAGAAGATGTCGCCCGCCGCCTTCGCACCCGACCTCGGCGCGCGCGTGCTGGTGGCCGACATCATGACGGTGCGCGAGACCGCGCCGCATCTGGCGGACGGCTTTTCCTCGCGCACGCGCGCCTATGTGCAGGTGCAGAACGGCTGCGATCACCGCTGCACCTTCTGCATCATCCCCTATGGTCGCGGAAATTCGCGCAGCGTGCCTGCCGGGGCCGTGATCGAGCAGATCAACGCCCTCGTCGCGCGCGGCTGCCCGGAAGTGGTGCTGACGGGCGTCGATCTCACATCGTGGGGGTCGGACCTGCCAGGGACGCCGCAGCTGGGCAACCTCGTCGCGCGCATCCTCAAGCTCGTGCCGGATCTGCCGATGCTGCGCCTCTCGTCGCTCGACGTGATCGAGATGGACGAGGCGCTCTTCGACCTCGTCACCAGCGAGCCGCGCATCGCGCCGCACCTGCATCTCTCGCTGCAGCACGGCCACGACATGATCCTGAAGCGCATGAAGCGCCGCCACGGTCGCGACCAGTCGATCGACCTCTGCACGCGGCTGAAGGCGGCGCGGCCGGAAATGGCGCTCGGCGCCGATTTCATCGCCGGCTTCCCGACCGAAACCGAAGAGCACTTCCAGGGCACGCTCGATCTCGTGGCGGACTGCGATCTCTCCTATCTGCACGTCTTCCCGTTCAGCCCGCGCGAAGGCACGCCCGCCGCGCGCATGCCGCAACTGCCGCGTCCGCTGATCAAGGCGCGCGCGGCGCGGCTGCGGGATGTGGGCGCGCAGGTGCTCGCGCGCCATCTCGATCGCTGGGTTGGTCAGGACGTGACGGCGCTCGTCGAGGAAGACGGCAGCGCGCGCCTTTCCGACTTCACGCGCGTGCGCCTAGCCGTTGGCGATGACCGGGCGGGTGACTACATCCGCGTCCGCGCCCACGGGCATGACGGCGAAGCATTGATCGGCGCGGTTCTCTGATGGGCGGCTTTCTAGGGTTCGGAAAGAAGAAGGACGCAGCGCCCGAAGCGCCGCAGCCGGAGAAGAAGGATTTCTTCGGCCGGCTGTTCGACGGGCTGTCGAAGTCCTCCGCAAAGCTCACCGACGACGTCACCGGCGTCTTCACCAAGAAGCTGCTCGACCAGCAGACGCTCGACGATCTCGAAGAAATGCTGATCCGCGCCGACATGGGCCCGCAGGCAGCGGCGAAGATCACCGGCATGATCGCCAAGGATCGCTTCAACCGCGAGATGGGCGACAACGAAGTGCGCCTCGCGCTGGCCGACGCCGTCACCGAAGTGATGAAGCCGCGCGAGCGTCCCCTCGATCTCACCGACAGCGTGCGGCCGCGCGTGGTGCTGGTGGTCGGCGTGAACGGCTCAGGCAAGACGACGACGATCGGCAAGCTGTGCTGGCTCTTGTCGCAGAGCGGCGCGAAGGTCGTGGTCGGCGCGGCGGATACGTTCCGTGCAGCGGCCATCGAACAGCTCGGCGTGTGGGCGGAGCGCTCGGGCGCGACGTTCGTCGCCAAGGGTCAGGGCGCCGATGCGGCGGGCGTTGCGTATGAGGCGGCGGCGCTCGGCAAGGCGCAAGGCGCCGATGTGGTGCTGATCGACACCGCCGGCCGCTTGCAGAACCGCGCGGAGCTGATGGGCGAACTCGACAAGATCATGCGCGCGATCCGCAAGGTGGACGACGACTTCCCGCACGAGACGCTTCTGGTGCTCGACGCCACCGTCGGCCAGAACGCGCTCTCGCAACTGGAAGCATTCCGCACCACGGCCGACATCACAGGCCTCGTGATGACCAAGCTCGACGGCACGGCGAAAGGCGGCGTGCTCGTCGCGATCGCCGATCTGCACGCGCTACCCATCCACTTCATCGGCGTTGGTGAGAGCGCCGAAGACCTCCAGCCCTTCAATGCCGCCGCCTACGGGCGTGCGCTTGCGGGCGTGAAAAGCTAGAGACCATGCTGCAGTTTGAAGATCTCACCTACCGCATCGGCGGCCGGCCCCTGTTCGACGGCGCGAGCGCCTTCATCGCCGACGGCTGGAAAGTCGGCCTGATCGGGCGCAACGGCACGGGTAAGTCGACCTTGCTGCGCCTGATCCGCGAGGAAGCAGGCAAAGGCGACGGCTCGATCCGCATCAAGCGCGGCGCACGCATGGGTTTCGTCGCGCAGGAAGTCGCCGCGACCGACGAGCCGCTGCTGGAAGTGGTGCTGGCGGCGGACGAGGAACGTCACGCACTGATGCAGGAGGCGGAAACCGCCACCGATCCGCACCGCATCGCCGAAATCCACATGCGCCTCTTCGACATCGATGCGCATTCGGCGGAAGCGCGCGCGGCGGAAATTCTCGTCGGCCTCGGCTTCGAGCAAGGCGATCTCACCCGCGCGACGCGCGAGTTCTCCGGCGGCTGGCGCATGCGCGCGGCGCTCGCGGGCGTGCTGTTCTCGACCCCGGACCTGTTGATCCTCGACGAGCCGACGAACTATCTCGATCTCGAAGGCGCCTCGTGGCTTGAGTCCTATCTGCGTAAGTATCCCAACACCGTCGTCGTGGTGAGCCACGACCGCGAAATGCTGAACCGTTCGGTGACGCACATTCTCGCGCTTGCGGATCTGAAACTCGAAATCCACCCCGGCGGCTACGACACCTATCTGCGCAAGCGCGCCGAGAAGGTTGCCAACCTCGCGTCGCAGAAGGTGAAGCAGGACGCCGAGCGCGAGCACCTGCAGAAATTCGTCGACCGCTTCCGCGCGACGGCGTCGAAGGCGCGCCAGGCGCAAAGTCGCATCAAGATGATCGAGAAGATGAAGGACATCAGCGTGCCGCTCGCGGACCGCGCGACGCCCTTCAAGTTCGAAGACCCGCAGGAACTCGCCGATCCGCTGCTGCAGCTGGAAGACGCCGATCTCGGCTATGTCGAGGGCGTGCCGGTTCTGCGCAACGTGAACTTCCGCCTCGATCACGACGATCGCATCGTCATCATCGGCCCGAATGGTCAGGGCAAGACGACGCTGGTGAAGTCGATCGGCGCGCGTCTCCAGTTACTGAAGGGCGCGCGACGCGCCTCGAAGGCGGTGAAGATCGGCTATTTCAGCCAGGATCAGCTCGACGAACTGCACGCGGGCGAAACACCGCTCGATCACATCCGCGATCTCGCGCCCAATCTCAGCCCCGCGCAGCATCGCAGCATCGCCGCGCAGATGGGCTTCGGGCACGAAAAGATCCAGACGCCCGTTGAGAAGCTCTCCGGCGGTGAGAAGGTGCGTCTGCTGCTTGGCCTGATGGCCTACACCAAGCCGCACGTGCTGATCCTCGACGAACCGACGAGCCACCTCGACATCGACAGCCGCGAAGCGCTGATCCACGCGCTCAACGACTACAACGGCGCGGTGCTGCTGATTACGCACGATGTCTATCTCGCGGAAGCGTGCGCGGATCGTCTGTGGCTCGTCCACAACGGGCGCGCCAAGCAATACGACGGCGATCTCTCGGACTATCGCGCGCTGGTGCTCAGCGCCGATCGCCCTGCAACGAGCGGCGCGGCGAAGGGCCAGTCGACGAAGCCGCTGTCTGCAGCGGCGGAAGACGCCGCCAAGAAGCCGTCGCTCAGCACGCTCAAGCACAAGGTCGCCGAGTTCGAGAAGGAAATGGACACGTTCCAGCGCGACATCTCGCGCATCGACGTCGCCATCGCAGCCCCCGGCCTCTTCGAACGCGATCCCGCCCGCGGCGCGGCGCTTAGCAAGGATCGCGCGGCGCTGACGCAGCATCTGCAGCAGGCCGAGGAACGCTGGCTCGAGGCGAGCGAAGCGCTTGATGCGGCGAAGAAGGCCGGCCCGTGAGCGAGACACCCGCGCCGCCCGTCATCTATGTCGATGCGGACGCGTGCCCGGTGAAGGAAGAGATTCGCGGTGCTGACCGGCGCCGTGTGCCGCGCAAGCAAGCGCAGCTTGATTGTGTGGTGCGCGGTGTCCGGTCAAGTACCTTGTTCTGGCGCAAAGCGCCGGGACAAGGTACTT
>JAWXBS010000181.1:0-8021 GCA_034440275.1 Alphaproteobacteria bacterium | reverse complement strand
GGCCAGCGTCGATCTCGCGATGCACCCGTATGCGGGCATGAAGGTGGAGGCGCGCCTCGTCGCCATCGACGCGATCGGTCAAAAGGGCGCGGGCGCGAGCGCCCCGCTGCGCGCGCCGGAAAAAATCTTCCTGCAGCCGCTCGCCCGCGCCGCCGTGGAAATCCGCAAGGTCATTCTCCACGAGCGCCGCGCCTACGCGAAGCATCCGCCGTTCGTGTCGCCGCGCATCACCGGCCCTGCCGATCTCTTCGGCATCCGCACCGATGACGACGATCCGCGCATCACCCGCGCGCCGGCCGCGATCCGCCGCGCCGGACGCATGATCGATGCGATCACCTTCGCGCCGCAGGACGGCTATTTCCGCGACACCGCGGTGTTCGCCGGCTTCCGCTTCGCGCGCTCGACGCTCGATATCGCCCGCGACATCAAGGAAACCGACTACGCCGCCGACATTCTCTGGCGCACGGCGCTGCGCGCCGAATACGGCGACGCCGCCGACGCCAAGCGCGCGCTGATGGCCGCGCAACAGGCGCTTGCCGACGCGATCCGACGCGGCGCGGACGAAGAAGAAATCGCGCGTCTTTCCGAGGCGCTCAAACAGGCGACCAACAACTACCTGCAAGCGCTGATTCAGGAAGCGGTGCGCAACGGCGAAAGCGCAGAGGTCTCGGAAGATGGATTCGAGCAGTCGCAGATGTCGCAGAGCGACATCCAGGAGATGCTCGACGAAATCCAGCGCCGCGCCGAAGCGGGCGATCAGGCCGGCGCGCAGGCTTTGTTGCAGCAGCTCGCGGAACTTTTGAACAATCTCGAGATCAAGCTGGCCGACGGCGGCGAAAGCCAGGGCGGACAGGAGGGCAAGCCTTCCGAACTCGAACAGGCTGTCGACAATCTCTCAGAGCAGATCGGCCGCCAGCGCTCGCTGCGCGACGAGACCGCCAAGGAAGAACAGGAGCCGCAACCCGGCGAGCAGACCGAACAGCAGCTCGGCGAACAGCAGGAAGAACTCCGCGAGGACCTTCGCGCCGCCGAACAGAAGGCGCGCGGCGCCGGCGGCGAGGAAGGCGAAAAAGATCTCAACGAAGCCGGCGACGCCATGGATCAGGCGGCGCGGGCGCTGAAGCGCGGCGATCTGAACGAAGCGGGCCGCCAGCAGGAAAACGCCATCCGTTCGCTGCGTAGCGGCGCGGAAAAGATGTCGAACGAAGCGATGTCCAAGCGCGAAGGACGCAACGGCCGCGAAGAAGGCCGCACCGGCGAGGAAGACCCCCTCGGCCGTCAGATGTTAGGCGCCGGCGACGAGGGCGACGAGACGGCCGTTCCCAGCCAGACCGAACGTCAGCGCGCGCGTGAAATTCTCGATGAACTGCGCCGCCGCGCGCAGGACACCACGCGCCCGGAATCGGAACGCGAATATCTGAAGCGCCTGCTGGACCGCTTCACCGGCTCCTGACCGCAGAATCGCGGCAGCCGTCGCTTAATCGACCGCAGCCTCTGGCGCCCGCGCCAGGTGGCCCTTATGTCGGGACGGGGCTGGCGCGAACGTCCTTGTTCGCGGGCGTCGCTGACGCGCCCCCTTTTCACATCCGAACCGCCGGGGCCTTCGCCGTTGCAGCCGATCATTTCCGTTCAGGGTCTGACCAAGACCTATGCCACGGGCTTTGAAGCCCTCAAGCGCATCGACCTCGACATCCGCCAGGGCGAAATCTTCGCCCTTCTCGGCCCGAACGGCGCCGGCAAGACGACGCTGATCTCCATCATCTGCGGCATCGTCAATCCGAGTTCCGGAACCGTCACCGCTGACGGCCACGACATCGTGAAGGACTACCGCGCCGCGCGCGCCAAGATCGGTCTGGTGCCACAGGAGCTGCACACCGACGCATTCGAGAAAGTCATCGCCACGGTGCGCTTCTCGCGCGGGCTGTTCGGCAAACCGCGCGACGACGCCCACATCGAAAAGGTGCTGCGCGACCTCTCGCTCTGGGACAAGCGCAACGACAAGATCATGACGCTCTCCGGCGGCATGAAGCGGCGCGTAATGATCGCCAAGGCGCTGAGCCACGAGCCGAAGATCCTCTTCCTCGACGAGCCCACGGCGGGCGTGGACGTCGAACTGCGCCGCGACATGTGGGAGATGGTCCGCAAGCTGCGCGACTCCGGCGTGACGATCATCCTCACCACCCACTACATCGAAGAAGCCGAGGACATGGCCGACCGCATCGGCGTGATCTCGAAAGGCGAACTCATTCTCGTTGAGGACAAGCATGTCCTGATGCAGAAGCTCGGCAAGAAACAGCTCACATTGCTGCTGCAGACGCCGATCGCGGCCATCCCGCCGGCGCTCGCCGGCTATCAGCTCGAACTCGCCAAGGACGGCGCGGAACTCGTCTATACCTTCGACGCGCAAAGCGATCAGACCGGCATCGCCGCGCTGATGAAGGCGCTCCATGAAGCCGGCATCGACTTCAAGGACCTGCACACCGACCAGTCCTCCCTCGAAGAAATCTTCGTCAGCCTTGTGAGCGCGCGCCAATGAGCATCACCGGCATCAACGCCATCTACCAGTTCGAACTCGGGCGCTGGTTCCGCACGCTGTTCCAGTCGATCCTGTCGCCCGTCATCTCGACGTCGCTCTATTTCGTGGTGTTCGGCTCGGCGATCGGCTCGCGCATGATGGAAATCGACGGGGTGAGCTACGGCGCGTTCATCGTGCCGGGCCTCATCATGCTGTCGATCCTGACCGAGAGCATCTCCAACGCGTCCTTCGGCATCTACATGCCGAAATGGGCAGGCACCATCTACGAGGTGCTGTCGGCGCCGGTATCGTGGATCGAGATCGTCATAGGTTATGTGGGCGCGGCGGCGACGAAATCCGTTCTGCTGGGCCTGCTCATCATGGCGACGGCGCGCATCTTCGTGCCCTACGAGATCGAGCACCCGCTGGTGATGCTGCTCTTCCTCGTGCTGACCGCCGTGACGTTTAGCCTCTTCGGCTTCATCATCGGCGTATGGGCGGACGGCTTCGAGAAGCTGCAGATCGTACCGCTGCTGATCGTGACGCCGCTCACATTTCTCGGCGGCAGCTTCTACTCCATCTCGATGCTGCCAGAGTTCTGGCAGAAAGTGACGCTGTTCAACCCCGTCGTGTATCTCGTCAGCGGCTTCCGCTGGGCGTTCTACGGCGTGTCGGATGTCGGCGTGTGGACTAGCCTTGGCATGACGGCGCTCTTCATGACGCTCTGCCTTGCCGGCGTGTGGTGGATCTTCAAGACGGGCTACCGCCTGAAAGCCTAATCGAGCGCGCCCACATAAGGCAGGCCGCGATAGCGTCCCGCATCATCCATGCCGTAGCCAATGAGATAGCGATCCGGGCAATCGATGCCGATGTGTTCGATCGGCGCGTCGCCGGCGGCGGGCTTGCGGATGAAGGCGCAGGCGCGCGTCTCGATCGCGCCTTTGGCTTCCAGATGCGCTTTGGCGAAGGCGATCGTGCGGCCGCTGTCGAAGACGTCGTCGAGGATGAGAACCTTCAGGCCCTCGATCTTGCGTGAGATATCCGCCCGCACGACCACGCGCCCCGAAGAGACGTGCTCGTCGCGGTAGCTCTCGAGCCAGAGGCTGTCGAGGATCGGGTGCAGATTGCGCCGCGCCAGAGCGCGCATGAGATCGGTCGCGAACGGCCCCGCGCCCTGCATGAGCTGAACCACGCGCCAGTCGTCGTCGATCAGGACGGCGAGTTCGTCCGCCAGCGTCTCGATCCGCGCGGCGATATCGGCTTCACTGACGAGTACGGGAAAGCGTTCAGCCATGGTCCTCAGCGAACGGCTCGCTGAGCCGCGGCGCGAGCCCATCGTGCGATGCCGATGCGCCTTCGCTGGGGGCGAGCGTGTCCAGGGTCAAGGACCCTTCCACAGCCGGCGGGTCCAGCAGCGGCGCCGGCGGCGCAAGCGCTGCGGCCTGCGGCGGCATTTCGATCTCGCCGAACGCGGCGAATGTCGCTTCCAGATCCTGCGCGTCCGGCGAGGCGTTCTCGATGCGGACCTCGAAGGGCGCAGCGCCGCCGGCGGGAATGTTCGGGGACACCATGCGCGCCAGCACATGCTGGATTTCAGCCGACGAGCCGTCGCGCAGACCGAAGCGCAGCACGGGCGCCGGGCGATCGTCGCGGCCGATATTGGTCACAGCGCCGCGCACCACGAGCACGGGCTCGGGGCCGTCGAACACGTGCTCGACCTGCAGGTCCACGAATTCGAGACCGAAGATGTTCACATCCAGACCGACCGCCGCATAGGCGCTCGCGGTCTTGGGCCAGATGCGCGCCACGTCCTCACGGAACGCCACGGCGCTCGTCGTCGTCGCGGCCAGCGCGACGCCCGTAACGGTCCAGGCGAGGGCTGCCGCCTTCATGCGATCCTTGCGCTGACGCTCGGCCTGCATGGCGCGGTACTTGGCGGCCGAAGACAACGGCGCGGACTGGCTGTGGCCTCCAGCGGCCCGGCGCAGGCGCTCGACCTGCTCACGGTTCAGCGGGCGTTCCTCGTCGCGGCCGCGCAGGATGGCCGGGGCGTCTTCGCCGAGGACCAGCTGGGGTTCCACGAACCAGGTATGGGCGCACGAGGCGCAGCGGACGGATCGACCGGCGGCGCCGATGGAGGCGTCATCGGCGTAGTACCGTGTCGCGCAGGACGGGCATGTCAGGATCATGGTAAGCAATTCTTGATTGCGTCGGTTTAGATTTCGTGACTGCGCCGATTCCGGGACAGCTGTCCATTCGCCCGCCCTGTCGTCCGCCCATTGGCCGGAGCCGTAAGCCAGAAGCCTGATGCAGACCCCGTTGCCTCTCCTCGTCGACGCCGCCATCGCGCCCGACCGTCTCGCCGCCGTGCGCCTCGAAGGCGCGACGGTGGGGTATGACGCCGGCCCCGACGTGCTCATCGGCGCCTCGATGGACCTGAAGCCGGGCGCCACAGCGATCGTTACGGGCCCGTCCGGCGCCGGGAAATCGACCCTGCTGCACCTCATCCGCACCGCGCTGGCGCCCCGCGAAGGCCGCGTCACCCTGCTCGGCTCCGACATCGCGCGTCTTTCAAACGCCTCCCGCGCGGGCCTCAAGCGCCGCATCGGCTATGCCGCGCAGGAACCCCAATTCCTCGACGACGAGACCCTCTTCGACAACGTGGCCCTGCCGCTCAACCTCGACCCGACCAGCCGCCAGACCGGACAGGACGTGATGGATCTGTTGGGCTTCCTCGGCCTGACTCGCGATGCCGCGCGGCCTGCAGGCGCACTTTCTTCAGGCCAGCGAAAACTGGCGGCGCTTGCCCGCGCGCTGGTCGCGCGCCCGGACATCGTGCTCGCCGATGACCCGCTCGCCGGAGTCGGCGCGGAAGCGGAGCCCAAGGTGGTGCGCCTCCTCACGGAACTCAGCCGGCTGGGCGCCGCTGTCATCGTTGCGGCCTCCGGGCCGGTCAGCGGTCTGCCGGGCGCAGTCTGGCGGATCCGCGAAGGACGGCTCGAACTGGCGCCTGAAAGCGTGCTGAAGCCTTTGGACCCGGCCCGCTGATGCTTGTCTCTTTCCTCCGGCCCGGCCTGTTCATAAGCCTCGCGATCCTGATCGCCGCCGGCCTCGCGGTGGCGCTGGGCGCATCGGGCCTCGGCGCGCGCGCCGCCAGCGAAGCCGCGAAAGCCACGTCCGGCTACACGGTACGCGTGCTGCCGCCCGCCTCCGAGGACGCGCTGGCGAAGGCCGTCACCGCGCTCGCCGCCGCCCCCGGAGTCCGCACGGCCCAGCCGATGGACGCCGCCCGCGCTGCACAGCTCCTCACGCGCTGGGGCGGGCGACCGATCAACGCCGCCGACCTTCCTCCTCTGAGGCTCATCGAGGTCCGTCTCTTTGAGGCGGGCGACGGCGTCCGCACGCCCGCCCTTTTGACCGAGCGACTGCGGACCGCCGGTATAGCCGCCGAAATCTACGATGCGGGCCCTGCCGACCCGGGCCGCCCCGCAGCCGTCCGTCTGGCGACCATCGCCGGCGCCGGAGTCTGCGCCGCGCTGCTGCTGGCGCTCTATTTCGCCGCCGCCGCGGCCGCCCGCAGCGAGCGGATCCGCGTCACGCTCTGGGCCGATCTCGGCGCCACACGCGCCGCCACGCTTGCCGCCTTCGGACGCGCAGGGGCTGAAATCGCCTTCCTCGCAGGCGCCGCCGCGGTGATCCTCGCGCTGGTGGCCGCACCGGGGGTGCGAATGGCGGCGGGCGAGACCATATCCTTTACCTCCATGATCGCCTCGCTCTCCTCCTGGGACGTCTTCATCGCGCTTGCAGCGCCGCTTCTCGCGGCGACGGCGGCCGCCCTCGGCGCGCGCGCTGGGGCGGCGGGCGCTTTCGACGGCGCGGACCGGCTCGGATGAGCTGGTTGCGCGGGGCATTCCTGGCGGTCGTGACCGCGCTCATCGTCGCTCTCGGGCTGGGATACATCGCGTTCGCCAATGGCGTGGAGCGCGCCGCCCCCCAGCATCCGCTGCCGGAAGCCGACGCCATCGTCGCGCTCACCGGCGGCGACGCCGATCGTCTCACCACCGCGATGAAGCTGCTGCAGGAAGGTCGAGGACGGCGCCTTCTGATTTCCGGCGTCAATCCGAAAGTCGAGGACGCCGACGTCTATGACGTGCTCGAAGGCGCGCCCGAGCTCATCGCCTGCTGCGTCGATCTCGGACGCCAGGCCAAGGACACGCTCGGCAACGCCAGCGAAACCGCCGCGTGGGCCGGTCGCAACGGATTTTCACGGCTCATCGTCGTCACCGACGACTATCACATGCCCCGCAGCCTCGCGGAGCTGCGCGTAGCCATGCCGCAGGCGCAACTCATTCCCTATCCCGTCTCATCCTCGCTCTCGACGCCCGGCGCCTGGCAACGCGATCTCTCCGCGGCGATGTCCCTCGGCGGCGAGTATGTGAAGTATCTTGCCATCCGCGCCCGCGAAGCGTTTTTGACCGCCGAAAAGCCGACAGAGACTCCGCCCGCCGCATGACGCTTGTCCGTTCCGTACTGTTTGCCGGGTGGCTCTATCTGATGATGGCCGTCTCGGGCCTCATCTGCCTGCCGCAAACGATCGCCACCGGCGGCAGGAGCATGGCGGGTGGGCGCATGTGGGCGCGCACAACGCTGTTCGGTTTGCGCTGGATTGTCGGCGCCCGCGTTGTGTTCAAGGGCATGGAGCACGCGCCGGAGGGCGCGGCGATCATCGCGTCGAAGCATCAGTCGATGCTCGAGGCGATCGTACCCTTCATCATGTTCGAGCGCCCGGCTTTCGTGCTGAAGGCCGAACTCCTCGAAGCGCCGGTGCTCGGCTGGTACGCCAAGGCCATGGGCATGATCCCTGTGGATCGCGAAGCCCATGCGAGCGCGCTGAAGAAACTGCTGCGCGCCGCACGTCCCGCACGGGACGCCGGCAGACAGATCATCATCTTTCCCGAAGGCACGCGGCAGGAACCCGGCGTTGCGGGCGATTACAAACCCGGCGTCGCCGCCATCTATCGCGACCTTGGCGTGCCGTGCGTGCCGATGGCGCTGGACACGGGACGCATCTGGTCGGCGAAGGGCATCATGCGTCGTCCGGGCGTCGCCACCATTGAACTCCTGCCGCCGATCCCGCCGGGCCTGTCGCGCGACGAATTCATGAAGACGCTGGAAGAGCGCATCGAAAAGCGGTCGCAGGAACTGCTGCTCGACACGTCGAAAGCATGAGCCCGACAAAGCCCAAACGTCTCGGCCTCATCATTCCGTGGACGCTCTTCGCGCTCGCCTGCGTGGGTTGGACGGCCTTCTGGTTCGTGGCGAAGGATCAGGCGACCCAGCGGCTCGACGCGGCGATCGTGTCGGCGAAAGCGCGCGGCGTCGACGCGAGCTATGAGGGTGTGCGCGCCAGCGGATATCCGCTGCATCTCAAACTCAATCTGACGAATGTGCGCGTCGTTGCCGCCGCAGTACCGCGTCTGGAAGCGGCATTGCTGCCGGTCGCCAT
>JAWXBS010000180.1:0-4318 GCA_034440275.1 Alphaproteobacteria bacterium | reverse complement strand
CTGTGTCGGGGTGCGGCGCATGAAGTTCCTGCGGCCGTTGCGGCCCGGCGAGACCTTTGCGCTCGAGATCGAACCGCCGCGCGCCGGAAACGTGCGCATCCGCGCCACGGTGGATGGCGAATTGCTCCTGGAGGGGCAACTTGTGCTGGCGGACCGCTTGACCGGCGCCGCCTGATGCCTGTTGAAGCGCGTCAGGATCAACTGGGGCGGCCAAGGGGATGAAGGGGGCGATGAAGAAGGTACTGATCGTCCACTATTCCCAGACCGGGCAGCTCAGCGACATCGTCGAGGCGATCGCTGCGCCGGTGCGCGCGAGCGCGGAAGTCTCGGTGGACTCTGTCGTTATCAGGCCGACGACAGCCTACCCGTTCCCATGGCCCTTCTGGCGCTTCTTCAACACCTTTCCCGAGACGGTCTATGAACAGACCGACCCCATCGAACCACCCGCCATTCCATCGGACGCCGAGTACGATCTGGTGATTCTCGCCTACCAGGTCTGGTTCCTGTCGCCCTCGCTGCCGACCGTGGCGTTCCTCGAAACCGACGCGGCCAAGCGCGTGCTCAAGGACAAGCCCGTCATCACCGTCATCGGTTGCCGCAACATGTGGCTGATGGCGCAGGAGGTGATGAAGGAAAAGCTGAAGGCCCTCGGTGCGCGCCTGATCGACAACGTCGTCCTCACCGACAGCGCCCACAGCGCGTTCACGTTCGTGTCGACGCCCGTGTGGATGCTCACCGGCAAGCGGGGGCCTTTCCTGAACGGGCTCATTCCCGCCGCCGGCATCCTGCCGCACGACATCGCCGCCTGCGCGCGCTTCGGCGAGGCCATCGCGGACCAGCTTCCGAACCGGCCCGCCGGCGCCGACAATCCCATGCTCGCGGGCCTCGGCGCGGTGAAGGTGAACAAGGATCTCATCGACAGCGAGAAGATCGCAAAGCGTAGCTTCAAGCTCTGGGGCGGTCTCCTCCGCGCGGTTGGCCCGCCCTCGTCGTTCTTCCGGCAGATCGTAATGGCGCTCTATGTGGTGTTCCTGATCGTGCTGATCCTGACCGTGGTGCCGCTAACGGCGATCCTCAAAAAGCTCCTGTCGCCGCTGACCCGTGCAACGGTCGCCCGCCAGCGCGCCTATTTCGCCGCGCCTTCGGGCGAATAGCCATCAAGGCAGCGTTGCGATGGACGCCCATGCCTTCCTGTGTTGAAACGAAAAGATGACGCCTCGGTCGGTCTATATCACGCAAAGCGCGGCTTTCCTGCCGAACGCGCCGGTCGCCAATGACGCCATGGAAGCCGTGCTCGGCCAGGCGGGCGGCAAGCCGTCGCGCGCGCGCCGCACCATCCTGCGGTCGAACGGCATCACCGCGCGGCACTACGCCGTCGACCCTGAAACCCGCCGGCCGACCCACACAAACGCGCAGATCACCGCCGAGGCGATCCGCAAGCTCGCGAGCGCCGACTTCGATCTCGCCAAGCTGAGCTGCCTCGTCACCGGCACCTCGATCGCCGATCAGCTCATGCCCAACCACGCCGTGATGGTGCAGGGGGAGCTTGGCCTGCCGGTGTGTGAAGCAGTGGCGACGAGCGGGGTATGCCTCGCGGGGCTCACGGCGCTCAAGTACGCCTACATGGGCGTCGCCAGCGGCATGCACGCAAACGCCGTGGCGACGGGATCGGAGGCGGCGTCCGCCGTGCTGAGCGCGCGCAATTTCGAGGCCGAGTCCGAGGCGAAGGTCGACGCGCTTGAGCATCATCCTGAACTCGCCTTCGAAAAGGACTTTCTGCGCTGGATGCTGTCTGACGGGGCGGGCGCCCTGTTGCTCGAAGCGCAACCGCGCGGGCACGGCCGCAGTTTGCGCATCGACTGGATAGAGACGTTTTCATACGCGGGCGAAATGGAGCCCTGTATGTATGCGGGGGCCGTGAAGAATGCCGACGGCACGCTCTCGGGTTGGACGCAGATGAGTTCGGCGGACCGTGAACTGGATTCAGTGATGTCGGTAAAGCAGGACGTGAAGCTGCTGAACGCGAACGTTATCCGTTACACCGTGGAAAAGCCGTTGCCGGGCCTTGTGGAGAAGTATCAGCTCCGTGTCGACGACATCGACTACTTTCTCCCGCACTATTCGTCGGCGTTCTTCCGCGACAAGGTGCGCGACGGCATGATCGCGGCGGGCTTCGATGTCCCGCAGGAACGCTGGTTCAGCAATCTGTCGACGAAGGGCAATACGGGCTCGGCGTCGATGTACATCATGCTCGACGAACTCATCCAGACGCGCGACCTGCAGCCCGGTCAGCGCGTACTTTGCTGGGTGCCGGAAAGTGGTCGTTTTTCCAGCGGGTTCATGCATCTCACGGTGGTGTAACGCCGATGAAGACAGACGACGTTCCCCAGGACGAGGCCCGCACCTACGGCGGCGCGAAGAAACTGATGTACGCGGTGCGCGAGGACGGCGAGTACACCGGCGTGAAGTCCGCAGGGTGGGAGGTTGAAACCTACGCCACCGTCAGCGCCGTGGAGGAACTCGACCGCCTGCGCGATGACGCCGTGGCACGCGCGAAAGCCGGAGCCACGTCGCCGCTCGAAGCGCACATGTATGTGCGGCGCATGGATCTGGCGACCTTGTCGGCGGTCACCGGTGTCTGGGAGTGGCGCGTGAAGCGGCACTTCCGGCCTTCGGTGTTCGCAAATCTCTCGCCTGCATTGCTCGCCCGCTACGCGCAGGCGCTCGATCTCGATGTAGCTACGCTCAAACGCGCTCCGGATTGATCATGGCCGACTCCGCCGCATCCCCGCGCTTCCAGCACCGCCAGTCCGCCCATTGCGAGAGCGGCGTCGTCGCGAACCTGTTAAGCCATAACGGCCTGAAGATCAGCGAGCCGATGGCGTTCGGGCTCTCGTCGTCGCTCGCGTTCGCCTACATCCCGATCGTTAAGATGGCGGGGCTGCCGCTGATCGCCTACCGCATGCCGCCGGGCAATGTGATCCGCGGCGTGGAGAAACGCCTGAACATGCGATGGGTGCGCCAGACATTCCGCGATCCCGCCGAGGGCGCGCGCGAACTCGATGCGCAGATCGACCAGGGTCGCGCCGTGGGCCTGCAGACCTGCGTCTACTGGCTGCCCTACATGCCCGAGGACATGCGCTTCCACTTCAACGCGCACAATCTCGTGGCTTACGCACGTGACGGCGCCGACTACCTCGTCAGTGATCCTATCTTCGAAGACTTCAATCGCTGTGATTCCGCGTCGATGCAGAAGGCGCGTTTCGCCAAAGGCGCGATGGCCTCGCACGGCCTGCTCTACTACCCGACGCAGGTGCCCTCCGAGATCGACTACGAGACCGCCATTCGCGGCGCCATCAGTCGCAATTACAAATACATGACCAAGGCGCCGCTGCCGGTGATCGGCGTAAACGGCATCCGCTATCTCGGTCGCACCATCGACAAGCTCGGCAAGGACCCCGCCAAGCGCGAGAAGTATCTTCCCGCCTTCCTCGGCCACATGGTGCGCATGCAGGAAGAGATCGGCACGGGCGGGGCGGGCTTCCGTTTCCTCTACGCCTCGTTCCTGCAGGAGTCCGCCAAGCTTCTGAACAATGCACTGCTTGCGGACGCGGCAAAGGACCTGACGGACGCGGGCGACGAATGGCGGCGTTTTGCGCTCCAATCGACGAAGATGTGCCGTGGCCGCGCGAAGATGGATACTGCGCCACTCGTAGCCATTCTCAACGACATCGCCGATCGCGAACTCGCGGTGTGGAAGAATCTGCGTGCGCTCGGCTAGGCTGGCTCGTCGTGCAGGTCGGACTTTTCCGTCTTCATACCGAGCCGGCCCTTCGCGGTGCGCTGAGACCCGCGCGCCACAGTCAGTGAACCCGCTTTCCCAAGACCGTGCGGCGGCATGTTCACGTAGAGGTTTTCATAGTCGCCGCGCCGCACGATGTAGGTCTCGTGCCATGTGCCGACATCGCCGCTGAGCGCGATGTCGCGATTCATCTTGCGCCAAGCGTCAACGTGCAGTTTGCCCTGGTTCGTGGCATATGCGTGCAGGTGGGCGAAGGAGCGCCAGTACTGCACTACCATCACATTCCTGAGCCCGAGATGGTTGCGATAGTGCAGGAGGCCGAGTGCGGGATCGCGCGCAAGCTCGCGGTTCATGCGCGGCATCAGGATGAAGACCGGAAGCCACTTCCAGACCTTCCAGAACTTGTTGATGCGCATGCCGGTGAGGAAGACGACGAACTCGCCCTCGATCTCCGCCTTCATGTAGTTCGTCAGCACGCCGCCCATCGTCGCCCTCCGACGCAATTCTGCTACGGCG
>JAWXBS010000179.1:0-10523 GCA_034440275.1 Alphaproteobacteria bacterium | reverse complement strand
GTTAAGGACGGCCGACAACAAGCGCCGCCGCCGTACTCCCGTGGGATCGGGCGTGCGCTCTCGGGTATGACTTCACGTATGACTTCAGGGGAATTGCGCCATGACACTGAAACGCTGGTTCGCGGGCTTCTTCCTGCTTCTCCTCATGGTCACGGCGCTGTTCGTGAACTCGATCCTGTTCAGTGCGCGGTCCTTCCAGCACAACTATTTCCAGGTGAACCCGGCCTCCGGGGGCATCATCTCGCTGGCGGAGCTTGCGACGGTCGAGGCCCAGGTCACCGAACTTGAGCGCCAGACGGCGCCGCAGCGCGGCGAGGCCGCCATCGCCGAGCAGAAGGCCGCCGCCGCCAAGCTCGCGCTCGACAACGCAGGCGACGCCATCGCCGCCCAGCAGGTGAAGGTGCTCGCCGCCGTCGCCGCCCTTGAGGAGCAGGCGGCGCTGCCGCCTGCGGCCGCGACCGGCGCGTTCGACACCGCAGACGTCGCCCAGCGCCTGGAACGGGTGCAGGCCCAACGCGCCACCGCAGCCCAGACCCGTGAAGGCGTCATCGCCGCGCGCGCCGAACTCATCAAGCTCGCCGACGCCGAAGATGCGCTCGCGCCAAAGGAAGAGGAATACGCCCGCCTCGAAGCCGAGAAGCGCCGCATCGGCGAATTCATCGAGACGTCGAACCGCGCGGTGCTTGGCCTGAAAGGCCAGTACGGCGAGAGCTTCCAGCGCGTGCGCAACGAAGCCCGCGCCCTCGAAGCGTCCAGCCCGTTCAGCCTCGGCTCGACGCTCGTGTCGATGCACCCGACCTTCCTGACCACGGTGCTCGTGTGCCTGATGGGCGCGCTCGGCGCGCTGCTCTACCTGTTCCCCGCGTACCTCAACCGCGACAACAAAATCTACTTCTCCGATATCGTCGTGCGGCTCGTGTTCGGCATGGTGACGGCGCTCGCCTTCTACATCGTCGCCAATGCGTCGATCGCGGGGCTGACATTCATGCCGGGGCAGGAAGCGTCCTCGAATGTTGGCGCATCGCTCAATCCCTTCGCCGTTTCGCTGATCGGCATCACCGCCGGAATCATGGCCGATGATATCGCTGCGTGGATCCGCGAGCGCGGGCGCGAAGTGTTCGGCGGCGCACGGGTGTCGCAGGCGGCGCCCCCGACGGCGTCGGTGACGCCCGCCTCGACGGACTCGATGCCCAACCCGCACGGCGGACCTGTCGGCCTGATGGACTTCGGCGCGGCGGCCCGCGATGCGCGCGCCGGCGCACAGGTCGGCGATCCGGGCGACAACCCGCCGCGCGGCGGTGTTGTCGGCTAGGCTATTTCGCCGAAGTGCGCGCCAGGCTGTCCGGGCTTCAGACGCAGCAATCGTGAGTCCGCGACGGCGGCCGTTCGATGCTTCACGGCCTCGCGGTAGTCGGGGTCGCGCAGCATGTCGATGAACGCCTGACCGCTCGGATATTCGGCGATGAAGGCGATGTCCCACGCTTCGCTCTGCGGACCGGTGAGCATGAGCTGCGGCTCGGCGATCCAGATCTGTTTGCCGCCGAGACGCTCGAAGACCGGGCCGCTCTCGCGCGCATAGGCGCGATAGGCGTCGGCGCCCGTCGCTGAACGACCGTCCTCGTAGTCCGCGAACGGTTTCAGCCGCACGAGATTGAGCATGTGGATCGGCTGATCGCGCGGCAGGTCCTTGAAGCGCGCAAAGATCTCGCGCTCCGGATTGACGTGATCGGCCATCTCACTTGCCCTGGAACTGCGGCGCGCGCTTCTGGATGAAGGCCATCACGCCTTCGCGCGCATCCTCGGTGTCGCCGAGTTCCTGCTGGTAGCGACGTTCGAGATCGATCTGTTCGACGAAGTCGTTCTCGAAGGACTGATCGAACAATTCCCGCGACCGCACGAAGGCCTTTGTCGGCCCCTTCGCGAGCGTCACCGCAATCCCGCCCGCCGTTTCCATCAGCGCAGCGTCATCGACGCTCTTCCAGATGAGACCCCAGTTCGCCGCATCTTCCGCCGAGAGGCGATCGCCCAGCAGCGCGAGGCCGCGTGCGCGCGCGACGCCCACCAGACGCGGCAACTGCCACGAACATCCGAGATCCGGCACGAGGCCGAGCTTCGGCGCAAACACCTGGATGAACGTCGCTGACTTCGCCGCGATCACCATGTCGCACGCGAGCGCCAGCCCCACACCCCCGCCCGCCGCCACGCCGTTGACGGCGGCGATGGTGGGTTTCGGGAACTGGTAGAGATCGCGCACGAGCGGATTGAAGTGCGAGGTCATCGCCTCCGACGTGCGCTGCCCCGGCGAGAGCTTCGGCCCGCCGTCGATCATGCGAGCGGGTTCCGTGAGATCGGCGCCCGCGCAGAAGCCGCGCCCTGCGCCGGTGAGCAGCAGCGCGCGCACATCGCCGTCCTTCGCCGCTTCAGCAAGCGCTGCGCGCACTGCTTCCATCAGCGAACGGTTCAGCGCGTTCAGCGCATCGGGAGCGTGAGGGTGAACACGCCATCAGTGGTGGAGAGGACGATGGGGTTGGTCATTTCTTCTTCGCCGCCTTTTCCGCTTCCCACTGCGCGTCCATCTCCGCGAACTCACGCTTGCGCGGACCCATATAGCCGAAGAGGTGCCCGGCGACCTTGCGGATCTGGATTTCCTCGGAGCCTTCGGTGATGCGGTAGCGACGGTGGTGGCGATAGATGTGCTCAAACGGCTTGTGGCGCGAATAGCCGATGCCGCCATGCACCTGGATCGCGCGATCGGCTGCCTCGCAGCAGAGGCGGTTTGCGTAGTAGTTGCACATCGACACCTTGTCCGAGAGCCGCTTTTCGACCTCCGGCTTCGGCATCTGGTCCATTTCCCACGCGGTCTTGAAGATCAGCAGGCGCAGCATTTCGGCCTGCGTCGCGAGTTCGACGAGCGGAAACTGGATGGCCTGGTTCTTCGCGAGCGCTTCGCCGAAGGGCTTGCGCTTGCGGGCGTATTTCACGCTCTCCTCGATGCAGAAGAGCGCCGCGCCGCACGATGACGCCGCCTGGCGGATGCGGTTTTCGTGGACGAAATGCTGCGCCAGCGCGAGACCACCGCCGAGCCTGCCGAAGATCGCGGTTTCCGGCGCCCAGACATTGGTGATCGACAGCCGCGGGTGATCCGTCGGCATGTTGAACGTCCACATATATTCTTCGATCTTCACGCCGGGGTCCTTGGCATCGACGATGAAGCAGGTGATCCCGCTCGCATCGCCGTCTTCCCCGCTCGTGCGCACGAACAGCATGATGTGCGTGGCCACATGCATGCCCGTGATCCACATCTTCTCGCCGTCGATGCGGTAGCCCTTCACGCCGTTGCGCGTTTCCGGCACGCCGCGCGTCTCCATATGCGTGGCGTCGGAGCCGTGCTCGGCTTCGGTGAGGCCGAAGCAGGCGATGTAGGTGCCGTCGAAGCTGCCGGGGATGAACTTCTTCTTCTGCTCCTCGGTGCCGAAATCGCGCAGCATCAGCACGCCGGGCATGTTGCCGACGATCGAGTGCTCGTTCTGCAGGTCGTTGTGGAGGCCGAGACCCTTGCGCGCGAAATGCTCGCGGATGATGGCCATGCCGAGATTGGTGCCGTCCTGGCCGCCGAATTCCTTCGGCAGAGCGTAGCGCAGGTGGCCTGCCTTGTCGGCGCGACGGCGCGCTTCGCGCAGCAGCAGCTCCCAGTCGTGGCGCGGCAGGCCCTGGTCCTCGAAATTCGTGCGGGCCCACTCGCGGCGGTGATCGAAGAAGCGCTCGTTGTCGTCCTGCGCCTGCAGCGGCTTGATCTCGTCCTCGATGAACTTGTCGAGCACGACGAGATAGTCGGCGATGTCCTTGGGAATGTTGAAGTCCATGGCGCGGAGCCTCCCTTTGTCTCGGCTGTCGGCGCCGTTAGTCGCATGCGGGTAGCGCTGCGGCGCGCGAGCGGTCAGTCGTTGGGATCACCGTCCGAGGGAGAAACGACATGGTCAAGCCTATCGTCGCGGCAGTGTTCGCCATCGCTGCGTGTCTCGCGGCGCCTGACGCAAGGGCGCAAACCTCCCCGCCCGCTGCGCCTCCTGCGCCTGTCTGCGCCACGCCTGCACACCGCGCGTTCGATTTCTGGATCGGTGAATGGGACGCCTACGTCTCCGGCACGGAAAACCTCGCCGGCCGCAGCACCATCGCTTCCGCCGACGCCGGCTGTGTGATCACGGAGCAGTGGACCTCCGTGCGCTCGCCCTACTCCGGGCGCAGCCTCAATCTCCACGACGCCACCACCGGCCAATGGCTACAGTTCTGGACGGACAGTCAGGGCGAGATCACGCGCTTTGTGGGCGGTCCGACCGCCACGGGCATGCAGTTCCTCGCGGTGGACGAGGTAGCGCCCGGTCGCACCCAGAAGCAGACCCTGCGGATGACCTTCACCCGCAATCCGGACGGCAGCGTCCGCCAGTTCGGCGAAACCTCGACCGACGGCGGCGGCACGTGGACGCCATCCTACGACTTCCAGTACCGGCGCCGGCCCGCGTCCTGAGCACCCAACGCCATGGGAACGGTGAAGGATTACGCAAGGGCAAATACCCTCAGAATTCTGTGACAATATTTGGCTGAATATTTCCCACATTATTCAATTTTTTGCTTGCATGGGCCAGCAGGCAGCGTATTGTCCGGTTGTGTGTTGAGTGACGTCCCCGTCAACTTTGGCGGGAAACCGGAGAAATTCCCATGAAAACGAAATTCGCCATCGCCGCGATCGCCGCCCTGTGCATCTCCACGGGTGCCTTCGCCGCCGGCAAGACCTACGTCACCGCGAAGCTCGCGTCGCCGGTTTCCGAAAAGTCCCAGGTCATTGCCAACAGCGTCGTCTGGACGTGCGAAGGCGACACCTGCACCGCACAGTTCTCCCGCGCCGTCACGACCCGCGTCTGCGGCGAACTCGCAAAGGAAGTCGGCCGGGTGACCTCGATTGGCGACCTGTCGGCCGAAGACCTCGCCCGCTGCAACCTCCGTGCAGCGGCGCCGGAAGCCACGGTCTTCGCGCGCAACTGATCTTCAAAGTTCTGCCCGGCCGCTCCTACGGCCCAGACACCTCGGCGCGGGATCTCATGATCCCGCGCTTTTTCTGTGCGTCAGCCTTTGCCTTCGGGTGTCGGACAACGGCGCAGGGTCAGCGCCAGAGTAAAGTCCTCACCGCCGAGATCCACGCGCACCGCGCCTGTCGAGCCATCGGCGAAATCGTGCGCGACAGGCCGCAGGCCGTCGGCGGCGTCGCGTTCGAGAACGAGCGTGCGGCGCGGGGCGGATGCCGCCTCCGCAGGGCGCCGATAGGTCACGGTGATCCGCACGATCGCGCCGCGACGTTCCACCCGATATCGCGGGTCAGCGAAAAGCACCTCTTGCGAGCGTCCATAGTGAACCCGCACGGCGTCGTCGCCGAACCGCACGCCCGCCTGCGCGGCGCAACCGCCGGCGCTGCGACTCCACAGCCCCTCCAGTTCACGCGGTGCCGTTTCCGGCGCACACGCGCCGACCCAAAGCATCGCTGCCGCAGCGAAAACACGCTTCATGCGGCGGGATATCCACGGATTCGCGCGCGACCGTGTAATTTCGGCCACTGGCTTAACATTGCGCGGCGCCCCATCTGTCACGCAGCCTGATGGACAAATCCCTTCTGCCTCCGAGCAAGCCCGACCAGCCGCCGCCGGCGTCGGTGCTGCTTGTCGACCTGATGGATGCGTTCCCGGACGAGCGCGTCACCGTCGGCGACATCCTGAAGCGGCTGGAAGGACAGGCGTTCGGCCTGCTCCTCCTCGTGCTGGCGCTGCCCAACTGCATCCCGAACATTCCGGGTCTCTCGACGATCTTCGGGGTGATGATGCTGGCGCCGGCGATCCAGCTCATCCTCGGTCGCGGCGATCTCTGGCTGCCGGAACGCGTGCGAAAATGGAGCTTTTCGCGGGACGCCCTGCACTCGGCGATCAAGGGCTCGCTGCCGATCCTGAAGCGCATCGAGCGCTACGTGGCGCCACACCTGACGTTCCTGACGCGGCCGCCGTTCACGCAACTGCTGGGGCTGCAGACGCTCTATCTCGCGATCGTGCTGATCCTGCCGATACCGCTCGGCAACTGGTTGCCCGGAATCACCGTAGCCGCGACAGCCCTCGCACTCCTGCAGCGGGACGGACGGCTCGTGCTGCTCAGCGTGCCTTTGACGATCATCTCGACGGTGTTCGCGTGGGCAGGCATCCGCATCGGACTCGTCGCGCTGCGCGAGATCGGCGAGATGCTTCGGGGCGCCTTCAACTACTTCTTCTGACCGCCGCTCAACATATCCGGCGCGAGAGGTGTCCGATCACCGCGTCGCCGGAGCCGGCGACGGGTTCGCTGGTGAAGCAGGAACCCGAAGGCGGCGCGGTCGGCGCGCGCGTGAAGATGGGATCGCGTTCCCCTGCAACGACATTGCGATCCGCGAGCGGTTCGACCGAAGCGACGGTCGTTCCATCCGCGCCGACGACGCATTCAAGGCGCCCGCCATCCGCCTCAAGCAGACGCACCGACGTCTGACCTTCCTCGCCGGGATAAGCGATGGTCACGCGGCCAGGCTTGGCCTGCACGCGCGGCAGACACGCGTCGATGGCTGGAAGATACTGCGAAAGAGCTTCGGCCCAGCTTTTCGTCGAGCGAGAGGCGTTTGCGGCGGGACGCGCACAGCCTTCGTAGGCGACGCCTTCGAACAGCACGGTGGCGCTGAAAGGATACGCCTCGCCGCCTTCGCCGTAGGAGCACTGGCCGGCGCGAAGGGTGATGGTCAGCGGTCCGGCTTCAATGTAGGCGCCCTGCGCGCGCACATCGCGCGGCGTCGCGCTTGACTGGACCTCATCGAGGCCGGGACGAGTGAACAGCACGTAGTTGTCGAGGATCGTGGCGCTCCAGTCGGGCTCTGCGCCGGCGGCTTCGAACTCCACGGCGTACGCGGCCTTCACGTCGGGCGTCGCTGGCGCGCCGAGCGCGGCAAGCATGCCCTTGGCCTTGGCCTTGATCTCTTCCTCGGTGATAGCCGGACCGGCGGAGCCGTCGCTTCCCGGGCCGGAGGGCGCGCCTGGACCACCCTGTCCACAGGCGGACAGGAGAGCGATCGCCGCGGCGGCCGCCAGGCACCTGATCGGGCCGATACGCATGTCCCCTGCCTCCGTCATGCCCCGCTTTCCGCGCAACTCGCGGACGCGACGGGTCCATCGGGGGTATTATACCCCCATGCACTGTGATTCCGACGCATCAGCCTACGAATTTTTCGCAGGCGGCGGCATGGCTCGCCTCGGCCTCGGCGACGCCTGGCGCGTGACCTTCGCCAACGATTTCGACCACGCCAAGGCGAAGGCCTACCGCAACGCATGGGGCGACGACGTCATGCGTGAGGGGGACGTCGGCGCGCTGACCACCGCCGACCTGCCGGGAAAGCCCGCGCTCGCGTGGGCCTCCTTCCCCTGTCAGGACCTCTCCCTGGCCGGCGCACGGGGCGGCCTCGACGCTCCGCGCTCGGGCGCCTTCTGGGGGTTCTGGAAGCTGATGAGCGATCTCGCCGGCGAAGGCCGCGCGCCGCGCGTGCTGGTGCTGGAGAACGTGACGGGCCTTCTCACTTCGCATGGCGGACGCGACTTTGACGCGCTCGCCGGCGCACTGGCGGCGGGCGGCTACTACTTCGGCGCGCTTGAGATCGACGCCTCGCATTTCACGCCGCAATCGCGACCGCGCATCTTCGTCGTCGCATCGCGCACCGCGCCGACCGCGACACACACGGCGACGGCGCCGGCCGCGCCCTTCCACAGCGAGGCCATTCGCGCGGCGCTGAAGCGCCTGCCACCGAAAACGGCGCAGCACTGGATCTGGTGGCGCCTGCCCGCGCCGCCGTTGCGCAACACGCGTCTCGCGGATCTCCTTGAAAACGATGCGCATGTGTCCTGGAACAGCGACGCCCACACGGGCGAACTGGTGGCCATGATGAGCTCGGTTCAGCGCGCAAAACTCATCGCGGAACAGGCGCGCGGTGCGCCTGCGGTGGGCGCCCTCTTCAAGCGGGTGCGCATGGAGAAGGGCGAAAAGCGCCAGCGCGCGGAAGTGCGCTTCGACGGTGTCGCAGGATGCCTGCGCACGCCGACCGGCGGATCGAGCCGGCAAACATTGCTGTTCGTCGATGGCGCGCAGGTGCGGTCGCGGTTGATGACGGCGCGTGAGGGCGCGCGGTTGATGGGCCTGCCCGACGACTACCCACTCCCCTCGAGCCAGTCGCAGGGCCTGCACCTTGTCGGTGACGGCGTCGCCGCACCCGTGGTGCGCTGGCTGTCTGCGCATCTGCTCGAGCCGCTTGCGCGCACCGATGTGGTTGCGCCACGCAAGGCGGGATGACCGACGTCTTCGCACCCGAGAAACGCGCCGCCGTCATGCGTGCGGTCAAGGCGCGCGACACGGGGCCGGAACTCAAGGTGCGGGCGATGGTGCGTGCGCTCGGCCATCGTTATCGCCTCGACGTGCGCGATCTGCCGGGGCGTCCCGATATCGTGCAGCGCGGGCGGCGAAAAGCAATCTTCGTCCACGGCTGTTTTTGGCACGGCCATGACTGCGCGCGCGGCGCCCGCGCACCGAAAGCCAACGCCGACTACTGGCGCGGCAAGATCGCCCGCAACCGCGCGCGCGACGAGGCCTCGCTGACGGCGCTCTCGTCGGCGGGCTGGTCGTGCCTCGTGGTCTGGGAGTGTGCGCTCAAGGACATCCCCTGCGCGACCGTCGCGCTCGACGCGTTCCTGGGTCCGCCGGCGTCCAGCCAACAAGTCTCGGCGTCCAGCGCCCCGGCGACCCAGCCGCCGGCCTGACTGTCGACGCTCAGGAGCCAGGCGGTGGTTTCCGCGCCGAGGCTTCGCAGATGCATGGAGCGCTCTATTTGCGAGTCATTCGCATAAGCAGTTTGCGCGATCTGTCCGCCCTGTCAGGCGCGCCACGCTGGACGCCCGGCGCCGGGCAGGCCAGCATCGACTGAAAACGGGAGGCAGCGATGTTCGTGGGTCACTACGGGCCGGCATTCGCGGTGAAGTCCGGCAAGCGGCCGCCGTCGCTGGGGGCTGCGTTCCTGGCGGTGCAGCTGGTGGACGTCGCGTGGGCGGTGCTGGTGATGATGGGCGTCGAATACGGGCGCATCCAGCCCGGCTTCATGGCGCTTTCGGCGCTGCGTCTCGATCACATGCCGTGGACCCACAGTCTGCCGGGCGCACTCGTGTGGTCCCTCGCGGGAATGATCGTCTATCGCCTGTTCGACCCGCGCGGCGGGTGGAAGGCGGCGATGCTCATCGGCGCCTGCGTCTTCTCGCACTGGCTGCTCGACTGGCTGGTGCACGCGCCGGACCTGCCGCTGACGTTCGACGGCGAAAAGGTCGGCCTCGGCTGGTGGGATTCGCTGCCGCTTGGCATCGGCGCGGAAGCCATCGTGCTCTTTGGCGGCTTTCTTCTCTACCTCGGCGCCACAAAGCCGCTCGGGGCAGCCGGTCGCTTCGCGCCGTGGGCGTTGCTCGCGCTGTTCATCGCGCTCTACGCCTACGACAAGCTCGGCCCGCAGGAAGCGGCGGACACGCTGAAGGGCGCCGCTCCCATAGCGCTCGCAGCGTACCTCGTCATCGCCGCGCTCGGCTTCCTGCTCGATCGTACGCGCGCCCCGAAGGGCGCCTTGCAGGTAGGGGCGTGATCGCAACGAAAAAGGAGCCCCGTTCGTGAGAACGGAGCTCCAGTTCGGGGTCGCGGAAAGTTGCAGGACTTTCCGGTTCAGTACGGCGCCGGTGTAACGCGAGTGACGGTGACGCCCGGAATGTTGCGCGCGCCGAGCAGGGCCTGGACGCTGTCGGGACCGGCAAGGTGCGCCGCGCCGACGGCGACGAAATCGACGCCCGAGCCCTTCAGTTCGTTGGAAAGCGTTTCGACCCAGGCGCTGTTGCGACGCTTCAGAAGCACGTCGTAGAGCTGCGGATAATCGCGCGCCATTTCCGCAACCATCTCGGTTGCGAGCGCCCGGTCATCGCCCTTTTCCCACGCGGTTTCCATGGCGGTGAGCGCTTCGACGCCCTTCTCCATTTCATCCAGGGATTCGTAGAGCATCTGGACCTGCATCTCCTCGCTGAACGTGGAGAAGAACTGGAGCTGCTGCTCGGAGGTCTCGAACGCGCGCATCGTCTTGCCGCCAGCGCGCGCGATACGGTCGATGGCGCGATCGACGCCAGCGTTCGGATCGTAGCCGGCCTTCATCATCGGCATGATGGAGAAGGTCAGGCTCGCGAGCCACGGTTTCATCGGTTCGAGATTGGCCGCAGCCATCCCGTAACTCGCGGCGGCGGCCTGAATCTGCGTCCAGCGCGCGGGCGTCACCTTCGACGACAACGGGCGTGTCGTATCGATGCCGTAGCGCATCACCAGACCCTGCATGGCGGCTTCCTTGGCGGGATCCATGTCGATCTCGGTCCACACTTCCTGCGCTTCACCGAGCGCGCGCTCGG
>JAWXBS010000178.1:0-2667 GCA_034440275.1 Alphaproteobacteria bacterium | reverse complement strand
TGCCGTAGCGCATCACCAGACCCTGCATGGCGGCTTCCTTGGCGGGATCCATGTCGATCTCGGTCCACACTTCCTGCGCTTCACCGAGCGCGCGCTCGGCGGCGGGTCCGCCCCACGCGCTACCCGCTTTGCGGAGGTGGATGGTGCCGTAAAGATAGATCGTGGAATCCGCATCGCGTACGACCCACAGCGCCGGCTGCGGGGCAACCACTGCGCTGACCGGCGCAGGCGCCGCTGCTTCTTCCCTTGCGGTGGCGCATCCAGACACAAGCGCAAGCGCGCCCGCTGCTGCGGCGATCAGAAGTTTCTTCATCCTTGGTCTTCCCCTGCTTGCGGCGTGTGTCGCCGACTTTCTCACACGAGGCCTTCCTCGCGATCCCTGATGGCCACATAGGCGCGCGCGAAGGCGTCGATCAGCGGCGCGGCCTGAAAGGCCTCCGCCCGTGACGGTTCGCGGCCGGCGGCGGCGATGGCGAGATCGAACAGCATCGCCTTCTCGCTTTCGCTCAGCGGCATGACAGGCGCCCGCGCGGCGACGGCTTCATCGAATGCAATCACTCTCATTACCGCCTCCGCTGTCGGGCGTCAGTCGACTGCGATCCCGTTCGCAGCGCACCGACATGAACGAAGATGAACAGGTTCCATGTCTCCGGCGTGACGCCGTGTTTCAGTCGTGTTGCACAGACCGGCATCAGCGCTTCCTCAGCCAGAAGGCGAGCCACCAGGCGCCGTAGCCGATCGACATGACCAGGATCGAGGCGATGACGCCGGACGCAAATCCCGTGGCGTCACCGGTGAGAAAGGCCACAGGCGCCAGTACGGCTTCGAAGTCGATGAAGCGCCCAAGCGTCGGCGAGGCGAGCGCGAGGAACATCATCGCCGCCAGCCCCACCGAGCCGCCCCAGTACCACGCCTCGTAGTGCGCGCGCTGCGCAAGCTCGTCGATGCTGCGCATCCAGATCGCGCCCGCTGCGAACGACAGCGTGCAGAACGCAGCGACGAATGCGAGCCAGAGCCAGGGTTGGCCTGCGATGAACTTCGCCACCCAGCCGTCGTCGGTGAATCCGACGCCGAAGCCGAAGGCGAACAACAGCGCGATGCCGATGAGCGCGTTCGAAACCATGCTGCTCTTGCGCCGGGTGATGGGTTGGTCGGACATGGATGTCATCCTATTCGGCGGCTTTGGCGGCGGGGTCGGCGTCGTCGCTGAAAACCTGTTCGATCGGCAGCGCGAAGAGACGCGCGATCTTGAACGCCAGCGGCAGCGACGGATCGTATTTTTCCACCTCGATAGCATTCACGGTCTGGCGCGAGACGCCGAGATGATCGGCGAGATCTGCCTGACTCCAAGCGCGCTCGGCGCGCAGGACGCGGAGTCGGTTTTTCATTTCGCGGACCGGACAAACAGGCACGACAATCCCCAGAACATGCTGAACATGGGATAGACGAGATACAGGTCGAGACGCGGCGCGTCGGCGAACACCTCGAGAAAACCCCAGGCGCTGCAGACTGCGAGCGTGGCGCCGATACCGGCGAGCATGCGTCGGGTCTGCATGGCGCGTTGATATTCATCCATCTCCATGAGGTAGCGGCCCATCACGTAGATCGAGTACATCAGCGGCAGCGACGGCAGCACGGCGAGCACGTAGAGAAGCGGTCCCTCGACACCAAGTCGCTTGATGGACAGGGAGACACCGAAGACAAGCACGACATAGATCGCCATCGAGAGTGAAAAGCCCGCGAAATAGCGTCGCTTCGCGCGCTGGGGCGTCATCGTGATCGTCATTTCATCGCTCCCTTCACAGCGGCTGGCGTGCCGAAGCCTGCGGCGATGAACATCGTTGTGAAGGTTTGCGCGAAGAGGAGAACGACGATCGCCGCGTAGGCATTGACGGCCGGTCCTATGCGCAGGGCCTCAAGCATGGCCCACAGGAGCAGGCCCGCGGTCGCGAGCAGCCCCGACCAGGCGTAGGATTCCACCACCATGCGACGCATGAGTTCGTCCATGCGCCGCCAGATCATCCACGAACTTGCGGTGAACGCGATCACGCCGAGCATGAGCGCAACGCTGGCGCCGCCGCGCATCGCGCCCGTCGCTTCGGGCGGCAGCTGGTTCAGCACCGCGAGCGCGCCGACGAAGACGCCCTGCCCGAGCATGCCGAGCCCCGCCTGCGCAAACATGCTGCGATCCGACTTGCGCACTTCCAGGTACTCCGGATCGACGTTTTCGAAATTGATCGCCTGCATCGCCGGCGTGCCGAAGCGCGCGATGACCAGCGTCATGACGCCGTAGACCAGAGAGAGCACCGCGAGCGCCCAGGCGGCGACATCGAGCCCGTTGGCTTCCCGCAGAGGGCCGGTGATGCGTTCCAGCGCAGGCAGCACGCCGACAAGGAGATCGAGGCAGAACGCGGTGCGGAATCCGCTGACTCCGCCGACGCCGGGAAGAATGGCGCTCTTCACCACCGCACCACGCCCGCGCACGGCGATCAATCCGCGCGCGAGTCCGACCAGGGCGATGATCACGGGGGCCGCGTGCAAGGCGATCGCGGCCAGGTCCGCGGAAAGGCCCGCATCGGTGAGCCGAGTCACTGTCTTCGCCGTAAGCGCGCCGGTGGCGGAGAGTAGTGTGAAGGCGGCCCCGGCGGAGAGCACGGGCCGCAGCAG
>JAWXBS010000177.1:0-23681 GCA_034440275.1 Alphaproteobacteria bacterium | reverse complement strand
GCGGTGTCCGGTCAAGTACCTTGTTCTGGCGCAAAGCGCCGGGACAAGGTACTTGACGAAGTCAGCACCGCGATTCTCGGCGACGCAGTCGCCGAGAACTATCGCGTGGCGCTCAGATGCGCGCTGCCGGTGTTCGTCGTCGCCAATAGCTTCATGCGCGTGCCGCAGCATCCGCTCATCAAGATCAATGTCGTCGACGCAGGGCCTGACGTCGCCGACGACTGGATCGCCGAACGCGCCGTCGCGGGCGACATCGTCGTCACCAACGACATCCCGCTCGCCGCGCGTTGTCTCGAACACAACGCCGAAGTGCTGGCGCCGACGGGCAAGCCCTTCACGACCGCCTCCATCGGCGCGGCGCTCGCACAGCGGGAACTGATGGAGCACCTGCGCTCCTTCGGTGAAGGCCAGGGCGGTCCAAGGCCCTTCTCGCAGCAGGACCGGTCGCGGTTCCTTTCCGCGCTCGACGCCGCCGTGACGCGCGCGCGCCGGACGAAGGGTGCAGCCTGAGGGCTGGTCCGCAGCGGGCCCTTCGTCGTATGCCAGCGGTATGAGTGAAACAGCCACCCCCAAAGCCGATGCCGCCGCCAAGCGCGGGGCAGGTCAGATATTCGTCGATCTCGGCCCGGTCATCATCTTCATGCTGACCTACAACTTCGCCCGCGGCCGTGTGCCCGAGGGGGAGGAAATCTACCTTGCGACGACGGTCTTCCTCGTCGCGACCGCCGTCGCGCTGGCTTACGCGTGGTTCAAACAGAAACGCCTGCCGCCGATGCTGATCGTGACGGGCGTAATCGTCGGCGTGTTCGGCGGACTGACGCTCGCGCTGCGCGACCCGGTGTTCATCAAGATGAAGCCGACCATCGTGAACCTGCTCTACGCGGGCCTGATTCTCGGCGGCCTCGCGGTGAAGCAGAACGTGTGGAAGATGCTCTTCCAGAGCGCCTTTCCCGCATTGCCCGAAAAAGTCTGGACCAAGTTCGCACTGCGCTGGGGCCTCTTCTTCATCTTCCTCGCCGGACTCAATGAGTTCATCTGGCGCACGCAGTCGGAAGCGTTCTGGGCCAACTTCAAGGTTTTCGGCGTGATGCCGCTGACCTTCCTGTTCATGCTCGCGAACATGCCGCTCCTGATGAAGCATATGCCGAAGGACGAGGAAGCTTCCTAGCGGTAGACGCCGCCGGGCGGGTTCGCAAACGGCGCAGTCGCTGTGCCGTCGCGCCATCGCGCAAAATGCTCAAGCGCCCACTTGACCGACGGAAACGCGATCTCGCTCCACGGGATCTCGTCCCATGTCAGCAACGCGACCTCTGTGCTCTCCGGCCCCGGCGCGATGACGGGATCAACGAGACGCGCGCGATACATGAGCTGCACCTGGCTGATGCGCGGCACGGAATAGCAGGCGAGCAGGCCCTCGATCTCGATATGCGCGCAGGCTTCCTCCATCGCCTCGCGCGCAGCGCCCTCCTCTGCGGTCTCGGCTTCTTCCATGAAGCCCGCCGGCAGCGTCCAGAAGCCCTTCCGGGGCTCGATGGCACGGCGGCAGAAGAGGATGCGATCCTCCCAGGTGACGACGGAGCCCACCACGATCTTCGGGTTCACGTAGTTGATGAAGCCGCAGGTATCGCAGACATCGCGCAGGCGATCCTCACCGTCGGGTATGCGCTGGACGAATGCGGGCGTGTCGGACATGACAGAACTGTGACCCGGACACACTCCAGCGTCAAAGTGTCGGCGGGAATTAGGCTGTTGTGGTGAGCGGAAAATCCTCTTGATACGCTGTCGGCCAATGGGCCGCGGGCTGGCGGCGCGAGGGACCGGGGCCGATGAGCGAGACCGAAGTACCGCCGGCGTTCAAGCTCGCGCGCTCGCCCGGCCATCTCCTGCACCGTGCGCAGCAGCGCGCCGAAGAGGTCTTCGCGGCCTCGCTCGGCGATGACAACGTCACACTGCGCCAGTTCGCCGTGCTCGCCGCCGTCTCTGAAAAATCGGGCCGCACACAGACCGAGCTGGTGCGCATCACCGGCATCGACCGCTCGACGCTCGCCGACATGATGGACCGTCTGGAAAAGAAGGGTCTCGTCGCGCGAGAGAAATCCGACACCGACAAGCGCGCCAAGATCGTGCGTCTCACCGGCAAGGGTCGCACCCGCCTTGCGGAAGCTGCGCCCCATGCCGCAGCAGCGGACTCGGCAATTCTCGCGGCGCTGCCGAAGAACAAGCGCCGCTCTTTCCTTGGCACGCTGGAAGCGCTGGTGGTGGCCATCGACACGACCGCCGCCGAAGCGGAGGCGCGCGCCGCCATGAAGGACAAGCGCGGCAAGAAGGATCGCAAGGCAAAGCCAGTCAAGGACGAGCGGAAGAAGCTGAAGCGGTAGCGCGACGACGATTGCTCGTCGCCGCGCCACAAGTTTGTATCACGCCGCCTTCGCGAGGTTCCGCAGCACGTAGTGCAGGATCCCGCCGTTGCGGAAATAATCCAGCTCGTTTTCGGTATCGATGCGGCACATCACGGGCGCGCTCTTCGTCGAGCCGTCCGCCGCCTTGATCGACACGCTCATGCGCTGGCGCGGCTTGATCGTGGTGATGCCCGGAATGTCGACGATCTCGTCGCCGACAAGACCCAGCGATTGCCAAGTGACTCCGTCCTGCAGTTGCAGCGGCACCACGCCCATGCCGATGAGGTTGGAACGGTGGATGCGCTCGAAGCTCTCCGCGATCACCGCGCGCACGCCGAGAAGGCGCGTGCCCTTGGCAGCCCAGTCGCGCGACGAGCCGGTACCGTATTCCTTGCCCGCAAAGATCACCAGCGGGCGGCCCTCGCTGATGTACTTCATCGCGGCGTCGTAGATCGGCTGCACCGTCCCGTCCGGGAAGTGTTTCGTCACGCCGCCTTCGACGCCCGGCGTCATGTGGTTCTTGATGCGTATGTTTGCGAACGTGCCGCGCATCATGACTTCATGGTTCCCGCGGCGCGCGCCGTAGGAATTGAAATCGATCTTCGTGACACCGTGCGCCGTGAGGTAGTCCCCCGCCGGCGAGGCCGCCTTGATGTCGCCCGCGGGCGAGATGTGGTCGGTGGTGATGGAGTCGCCGAAGAGCGCGAGGATGCGCGCCTGGGCGATATCCGTCGGCGGCGTCGGCGTCATCGACATGGCTTCGAAATAGGGCGGATTCTGCACGTAGGTGCTCTTGGAATCCCAGCCATAGGTCTGACCCGTTCCGGTCTTGATGCCCTGCCAGTGGACGTCGCCCTTGAACACGTCGGCGTAGCGCGTGGCGAACATTTCCGGCGTGACGCTGGTGCGGATCGCCTCCGCAATTTCCTGCGGCGACGGCCAGATATCGGCGAGATAGACGGGCTTGCCGTCGCTGCCGATGCCGAGCGCGTCCTTCGTGATGTCGATGCTCATGTCGCCAGCGATGGCGTAGGCCACCACGAGCGGCGGCGAAGCCAGATAGTTCGCGCGCGTATCGGGGTTCACGCGGCCTTCGAAGTTGCGGTTGCCGGAAAGGACCGACGTCGCCACGAGATTGCCGCCCTTGATCGCCGCCGTGATTTCATCGGCGAGCGGGCCCGAGTTGCCGATGCAGGTCGTGCAGCCGTAGCCCACGAGGTTGAAACCGAGCGCATCGAGATCGGCCTGCACGCCAGCCTTCGCGAGATAGTCGGTGACCACCTGCGAGCCCGGCGCGAGCGAAGTCTTCACCCACGGCTTCGTGGTGAGACCCTTCTTGCGGGCGTTACGGGCGAGCAGCCCCGCGCCCAGCATCACACTCGGGTTCGATGTGTTGGTGCAGCTCGTGATCGCTGCGATCACGACGGAGCCGTGCTTCAGCGCAAAGTTGCGGCCCTCGACGGGCACAGTGTCGTCGGCCTTGTCCGCCGTGACGCCGAATTCCTTTTCGAGACCGCCCGTGAACGCGGCGGCGGCAGTCGCCAGCGGCACGCGGTCTTGCGGACGTTTCGGACCCGCGAGCGACGGCTCGACCGTTGTGAGATCGAGTTCGAGCGCGTCGGTGAAGATCGGTTCTGGCAGATCCGGGCGCCACATCATGTTCGCCTTCGCGTACGCTTCGACGAGCGCAACGCGATCGGCGGTGCGGCCCGACGTTTTCAGGAACGCGATGGTGTCGCCGTCGATCGGGAAAAAGCCGCAGGTCGCGCCGTATTCCGGCGCCATGTTGGCGATGGTCGCGCGATCTTCGAGCGACAGGGAGTCGAGACCGGGGCCGTAGAACTCCACGAACTTCCCGACCACGCCCTTCTTGCGCAGCATCTGCGTAACGGTGAGCACGAGATCGGTCGCCGTGGCGCCCGCCGGAATCTTGCCGTTCAGCTTGAAACCGATGACTTCGGGAATGAGCATCGAGATCGGCTGGCCGAGCATGGCCGCTTCCGCTTCGATGCCGCCCACACCCCAGCCGAGCACGGCGAGGCCGTTGATCATGGTCGTGTGGCTGTCGGTGCCGACGACGGTATCGGGATAGGCGACGGTGTCGGCGCCGTCCTTGGCGGTCCACACGGTCTGCGCGAGATATTCGAGGTTCACCTGGTGGCAGATGCCGGTGCCCGGCGGCACGACGCGGAAGTTGTCGAACGCCGACGCACCCCAGCGCAGGAACTGGTAACGCTCGAGATTGCGCTGGTATTCCACGTCGACGTTCTTGGCGAAGCTGTCGCCCTGGCCGAAATAATCCACCATCACCGAGTGGTCGATCACGAGATCGACGGGCACCAGTGGATTGACCTTCTTCGGATCGGCGCCGAGCTTCGTTGTCGCGTCACGCATGGCGGCGAGATCGACGACGGCGGGCACGCCGGTGAAATCCTGCATCAGCACGCGCGCGGGCGTGAAGCCGATCTCGTGTTCGACGCCGCCCTTGTTCGTCAGCCAGTTCGCGACGGCCTGGATGTCTTCCTTCTTGATCGCCCAGCCGTCTTCCTTCCGCAGAAGGTTTTCCAGCAGCACCTTCAGCGAAACCGGCAGACGCGAAATGTCGCCGAGACCGTTCTTCGAAGCCGCTTCGAGGGAGTAATAGACATAGGTTTTCCCGCCTGCGGTGAGTTCACGGCGGGATTTGAAACTGTCGACGCTGGTCATGAGCGATCGTCCTTCAAAAAGGGTTTGGGGATCGCAAGCGCGTCGGGGGGCGCCCCTTTGCCGGATTCGGACCGGCTGCGCGCGGCACACTGGAGATACGCCGCGTCGGGCATGGGTTCAATCGGGCGCCGCGCCTCACCGCGTCGAAAATCGCCATTTTTGCAAGCGTTTCGCAACTGACCACCGCGCGCGCCTTGACTCGGGATGACGGCGCAGCGGACGAGTGCGCCATGCGCGTCGATGTCGAAAGCCTCGCGATCGAGCGGGGCGGCCTGCGCCTCTTCGAGAACCTCTCCTTTTCCGCCGCCCCCGGCGTGCATGTGGCGCTGACCGGCGCGAACGGCACGGGCAAGACGAGCCTTTTAAGAGCGCTCGCGGGATTTCTGGCGCCGAGCGCCGGGCTGATTCGCTTTTCCGTCGAAGAGCCTGCCGCGCAAACGCACTTTCTCGGCCACCGCGACGGCCTCAAGGGCGCGCTTGAAGCGCGCGAACACGTCGCCTTCTGGCGCGATCTTCTCGGCGGGATAGGCAGGCCCCGCGACGTGCTGGCGCGCGTCGGCCTCTCTCATGTCGCCGACCTGCCGGCGCGCGCGCTGTCGGCCGGGCAGAGCCGCCGCTTGTCACTGGCGCGCCTTCTCATGGCCCACCGGCCCCTGTGGCTGCTCGACGAGCCTGCCGCCGGGCTCGACACCGCAGGCAAGGCGCTTCTCACCGATCTCATCGCTGCGCACCGGATGATGGGCGGCGTCGTGATCGCCGCCGTGCACGAACCGCTCGGCGCGCCGGACCTCGACGTGCGGCTCGGCGCATGACGATGTGGCGCACCGTTTCCGCGGTTTTCCGACGCGATCTCCGCCTGGCCTGGGCCGGCGGCGGCGCAGCCGCGCCGTTGGGTTTCTTCGCGTGCGCGACGACCCTCGTCCCGCTCGCCGTGGGGCCGGACCTCAAGACCCTCGCGCTCATCGGGCCACCGCTGCTCTGGGTGACGGTGGCGCTCGCGGCGCTGATGATCCTGGAGCGTCTCTTTCAGGCGGATCTCGAGGACGGCAGCCTCGATCAACTGCATCTCGTCGACGCGCCGCTGGAATTCATCGTCGCCGCGAAAGGTGCAGCGCTGTGGACGGCCATCGGCTTGCCGCTTGCGCTGGCGTCCCTGCCGGCGGCGCTCGCGCTGCAGACGCCGCCACACGCGACGATCCCGGTCGCCATCGGACTTCTGATCGGACTGGCGGCCTTTATCGGTTTCGGCCTGTTCGGCGCAGCGCTCGCCGCAGGCGTCCGGCGCGGCGGCGTGCTGATTGCGATCCTCGTCCTGCCCTTCTTCGCGCCGCCGATCATCTTCGGCGCGGCGGCTGCCTCCAAGGCCGCGAGCGAGGGGCTCGGCGCGCCCGGCTTCCTGCTGCTGTGCGGCTGCGCGCTGGCGGGCGTTGCCCTCGGCCCCATCGGCGCGGCGGCGGCGCTGCGCCAGCAGACGGGGTGACGCATTGCGTCCCTCCCGGACGCGTCTTACCCCTGCGCCCGTGTTTGCATGGTTCGCCAATCCCGACCGCTTCATGCGGCTGAGCGCGTGGGCGCTGCCGATCGCGGCGGCGATTGCGGTGCTCCTGTTCTCGATCGGCCTTCCGTGGTCGTTCCTGTTCGCGCCGGCGGATTTCCGTCAGGGCGAGAGCGTGCGGATCATGTTCATCCACGTGCCCGCCGCTTGGTGGGCGATGGGCATCTATGTGTTCATGGGCGTGGCCAGCCTCATGGGCCTCGTGTGGAAGCATGCGCTGGCGGACGTGGCGGCGCGCGCGGCGGCGCCCATCGGCGCGGCCTACGCGGCGCTCTGCCTCATCACCGGCTCCTTCTGGGGCGCGACCACGTGGGGCACGTGGTGGGAGTGGGACGCGCGGCTCACATCCATGCTCGTGCTGTTCCTCACCTATCTCGGCTACATCGCGCTCTGGGCGGCGATCGAGGATGAGCAGCGCGCGGCGCGGCTGACGGCCATCCTGTGCCTCGGCGGCCTGCTCAACATCCCGATCGTCCACTTCTCCGTCGACTGGTGGAACAGCCTGCATCAGCCCGCGAGCATCCTGCGCAGCGGCGGTTCGGCGATGGACGCGAGCATGATGCAGCCGCTGTTTCTCATGGCCTTCGCCTATCTCTTCGCCTTCATCGCATTGCTGTTCGCCGGCATGCGCACGCATGTGTATCGCCGCCGCGCACTGGCTGCGGCCCTGCGTCGGGCGCGCGCGACATGAACACCGCGCTCTCGGAGATGATGGGGAGCGAGCACTGGCCTTACATCTGGCCGTGTTACGTGCTGGCGATTGCGGTGTTTGCGGGACTCGCCGTGCGTGCGGCCATGAAGCTCGATCACTGGAAGAAGCGCGCACGCGATGACGGCTGATCGTCCCGCGTTCGGCAAACGGCTGTGGGCGTTCGCGCCGTTCCTTGCATTTGCGGGATTGCTTGCCTTGGCGTGGATCACGCTGGGCTCCGGCGGCGCCCGCAAGGATGCAGACAACGCGGGCCTCCTGGGACGCGCGGTTCCTGCGTATGCGCTGACGCCACTCACCGGCAATGCGCCCGTAGCGCCGGCGGCGTTCAAGGGACAGCGCTATGTCGTGAACTTCTTCGCGTCGTGGTGCGTGCCGTGCCGCTACGAACACCCGTGGCTCATGGACCTGAAGGCGCGCGGCGTCCCGATCGTCGGGGTCGCCTACAAGGACGCGCCGGAAAAGACATCCGCCTTCCTCGCGCGCGATGGCGACCCTTATGCCGCCGTGGGCCAAGACCCTGCGGGGCGCTTCGGTCTCGAACTCGGCATCGAGGGCGTGCCAGAGACGTTCGTCATCGACGATGACGGCACGATCATCGCGGTCCATCGCGGGCCTATCACCGAAGAGGTGATGCGCGACCGCATTCTGCCCGCCCTCGATGTGCGCTGAGCTCTACGGCGTCGGCGGGGTTGGCGCGGACGGCAGCGGTTGCTGGATCAAACTCGACAACGGCGGCGCAAGATCTTCGTAGTCGTCCCGTCGCAGCCCATAGGCCCACGGGGCGGCGCGCGCGTTGATCTTTGCGGCTTCCGATTCCCGCGCCGGATCTTCCGCGCGGGCGATGAGCTTTACCCAGTATTTGTCGTTCGGCTCGGCGAAGAGATCGGCCTCGATCAAGAGCCCGTCGAACGTGCGCGTGAACACGCGCGCCGCCGGGGCGCCGCCGATCGCCGCCGCCTGACGCACGTCGATCGGTTGCAGACGCGCGATGCCCGATGCAGCGGCGGAAATCGTCGCGGGCGCGACGACGTCGCGCGTATTGTTTGGCGGCGCGAGCGTGAAGCCGTCACTGTCCGTGGAGCGGGTGATGCCGTAGGCGCCGCCGACCGCGAACTGCAGGTCGGCGTTCTTGATGCGCGCGCGGTCGAGTTCGAACGGCACGAGATCGAGCCATTCGGCGGGATCGGTAAGCGACGGCAGATCGCCGCGCACCTGCCAAGTCTGCGCCTGATCGGGTTTGCGCAGGAAAAGCGCCCCGCCCGGTTCGGCGCCGATGATGAGGTCGGCGAAGCGCGCGCCGCGCGCGTCTTCCACCTGCACCAGCACGCCGGAACCGCCCTTGGTCGGATCGCCGAGACCGAGGCGATCGTGACGCTCCGGATCGCCAGTCATGGGCCGCAGATACGCGAGCGACTCCAGACCGCGCGTGAACTGTCCGAGGCGTTCGCGCCGCACCGGATAGGCGCCGCGATCCTTGAGCGCCCAGCCTTTCTCCGTGCGCAGGATTTCGTAGCGCGCATCCTTCGAGACGATGATGATGCGGCTGGCGTCCTTGGCCTTCTGTGAGAAGGCCGGGAGCACGAGGCCGGAGGCCGCTTGCGCGTCGCGCGAACGCGACTGGATGCCCACCGTGATGCCGGCGAGGGCTGCGACCGCAACCGCAAGGCCGACGATCCAGCTCGCGCGGCGGGCGCGCGCAGTTGCAAGTTCGGTGGTCATGCCGCGCCTCCCTTTGCGCCTGTTTCGGCCGCAAGATCGGCGAGCTTCACATCCGTCGTGCGGCGCTGACGCCGCAGCATCATGTAGATCCCGGCCGCGGCGACAAGGATCGGCGCGAGCCAGACGTTCAACAGGATCAACCAGCCTTCGAGCTTGTCGAGTTCGGTGCGATAGCCGCGTTCTACGGCGCGCAGCTGCTTGCGCACATCGAGGGTCTTTGCGCGGAACCGCTCGATCTGCGCGCGCTCCTCGCTGGTGAGTTCAGCGCCGAGATTGCCGGAGAAGAAGCCGGAGCCCTGCCCCTTGGCCTCGAGCGCACGCAGCTCCTGTTCGGTCTCCGCGAGTTCGGCCTGAAGCTGTTCCTGCGTCTCCACCATGCGCGCCTGCGCGTCGTTGCGGATGCCTTCCACCACGTCCATGCGCCGCAGGCTCGGCGCGCGCGAGCGAAGCGACACGAGCGCATCGCTGCCGCCGAGCTGGTCAATGGCGTTGAGCACGAGGGCCGCATTATCGAGCAGAGGCTGGCCCTGCTGGCCGTTGAGGTAGAAATTGTCGTCCAGCATGTCGACATCGCTGACGAGGATGATCGTCGCTTCGCCGCTGGATGCCGTGAGGTGCGCTTCGTTCGGCGGCGCGACAACTGTCGCGGGACGCGCGGCGAAGGCCGACGGCAGCTTTCCGGAAAGACGCAGCGCGATCGTTTCCTGCCGCGCCGCCGGTACATATTGCTGCAGCAACATTGCGGGATCCGGACGTGCGAGCGCCATGTCCGGCGGGATGCGCATGGTCTCGCCTGAGGTGCGTGCGAGCGGCGTGACGGTGACGCCCGGCGTCGTCGTCCATGTGAGCGCGCCGGGCGCGCCGACATTCATGCCACGCGCGAGGCTCGCGGTGACGAGGTCTTCGCGGCTGAGCTGCGCGGCCGGAATCTCGAAGAAGAGCGGCTGCGGCATCACGACGGGCTGGCCTGCGGGACCCATCGTCTGGATCGGCAGCGCATGCGCGCGGTCGATGACCGCCTCCTCGCTCATCGCCACGCCCCACTTCTGCAGGAACAGCGGCAGGCTGGAACGCGCCGACATGGGATCGGACGGCATGCCGAACGGCCCCGGCGCCTGCGCGGCCATGACGGCGGCGGGATCGAGCGCGATGAAGGCGCGGCCCTTGGTCATCAGGAACTGGTCGATGACATAGAGCTGCTGCTCGCTCAGCGCCCAAGGATGAATGATAGCGAGCAGATCGGTGTCGGGATCGATGCCGGTGAAGTCCGGCTGCAGCTTCTGCACGTCGGCGGTACGCACGAGTTCGTTCAGCAGATAGGGTTGGCCACCCTGACCGCCCGCTTCTTCGGTCGCCATGTCCGGCTCCCACGGGAGCGCGGTGATGAGCGCGATCTTCTTGCGCGCGGCGTTCTGCAATTCGGCGATGAGGCGCGTGAGTTCGTATTCAAGGAACGGCTCGCGGTCCCAGGCGAGTTGCGGGATCGCGACCTTCTCATCCACCGCATTGACGCCGGAGACGCCGAGATAGATCGGATCCGCGCCGCGTTCGATGTTGAGGGGCTCGATACCAGCGGCGACCGCGGCGTCCTCCGCTTCGGTGAAGCGCACAGGATCGACTTCGAGCACGCGCACCTTGCCGTTGGAGATGCGCGCATAGGATTGGAGAAGCTCCCGCACGCGCGACCCGTAGGTGCGGACTTGCGGATACTGGGCGGCGGCGTCACGCGAGTAGAAAAAGGTGAGCGTGATCGGCTCGTTGAGCTCCTTCAGCGTGCGCTTGGTGCCTTTCGAGAGCGAGTAGAGGCTGTTCTCCGTGAGATCGAGGCGCGCGGCGGAAAAGACGCTCGACACGAAGATGTTGCCGGCAAGGAAGATCACCGCGAGCGCGGCGAAGACGATCAGGGCGTAGCGACGGGCGGACATGCGATCAGCCTCCGCGCCGGGCGTCGACGGCGAGCATCGAGCCCGCAAGCGCCAGCGCAATCAGTGACAGGAAATAGACGAGAGAGCGCAGCTCGATCACGCCGCGCTGCGCGGCGTCAAAGTGCTGCAGGATGGAGAGCGAGCCGATGCCTTCCGCGATTCCGCCGCCGATGGCGCCTTTCAGGAAGTCGAGCACCAGCGGCAGTCCCGCCGCCGTCGCCACAAAGCACACCAGCACTGCGAGCACGAAGGCGACGACTTGCGTGGATGTCAGCGCCGACAACGCCGCGCCGATGGCGATATAGGCGCCGGCCATCAGGAAGCTCGCGAGATAGCCGACGAATATCGCCGCGTTGTCGGGATCGCCTAGATAGTTGACGGTGATCCATATCGGGAAGGTCAGCACCAGAGCGATGCCGGCGACGCTCCACGCGGCGAGAAATTTGCCGAGCACCAGCGACCATGTCGGCGCCGGCAGCGTCAGCAGAAGCTCGATGGCGCCGGAACGCGCTTCATCCGACCACAACCGCATGGCGATCGCCGGCATGAAGACGATGAAGAGCCACGGATGGAACGCGAAGAACGCAGCAAGGTCCGCGCGGCCCTGCTCGAAGAACCCGCCCACCTGGAAGGTGAAGGTGCCGACGGCGATGAGGAACACCGCGACGAACACGTAGGCGAGAGGCGTTGTCAGGTACGACAGGATTTCGCGGCGATAGACGGCGATGAGACTCTTCACAGCCCTTCCTCCCCGCCCGTGAGCGCGCGGAACGCCGCTTCGAGATCACCATGTTCGGCGACGAGATCGGCGGGCTTGGCGTCGATGACCATCTTGCCCTTGTTGATGACGATGGCGCGGGTGCAGACCGCCTCGACTTCCTCGAGGCTGTGCGTGGACAAGATCACGCCGCGCTCCGTGCCGAGACGCCGGATGAGATCGCGCACGGACTGGCGCTGGTTCGGATCGAGGCCGTCCGTCGGCTCGTCGAGGATGAGCAGCATCGGATCATGCACCAGTGCGGCGGCGAGGCCGACGCGACGGCGATAGCCCTTCGACAGCGTTTCGATCGGGCGACCGATGGCTTCGCCGAGTTGCGTGTCGTGCGCGGCGCGGATCACGGCGTGGCGGGCTGCATCCTTCGCCATGCCACGCGTTTCGGCGATGAAGCGCAGGAAGGTCCACGGCGTCATTTCACCGTAGAGCGGCGCGCCTTCCGGGAGATAGCCCACGCGCTCCTGCGCGCGGCGACGGTCCTGCGCGACATCGATGTTGAAGATCTTGGCCGTGCCGTCGTCAGGCTCAAGATAGCCGGCGATCATGCGCATGGTCGTGGTCTTGCCGGCGCCGTTGGGGCCGAGAAAGCCCACCACTTCGCCGACATCGATGGAAAAGGTGACGTCGTCGACGGCGACCCGGCGACCGAAACTTTTCCGCAAGCCTTCGACTTGCAGCAGCATGTCCGTTCCTTCGGAAATCGTTCAGGCGGCGGGGGTCTATCGTCAGTCGCGCGGGTTGTCATCCTTCGACATGGGCGCGCTCAGACCCGCAACGTGAGCCCACCGTCCACCGCCAGCCCCTGGCCCGTGACGAAGCCCCCGTCCTCCGACGCCAGAAACAATGCCGCGCGCGCCAGATCGATCGGTTCGCCGAGGCGTCGCAGTGCGGACTTCTTGGCCCAGATGTCGGCGACTTCGGGCCGTGACTCCCAAAGGGGGCCGGTCATGCCGGTGCGGATCGCGCCGGGCATGAGGTAGTTTGCAGTGATCCCGTACTTGCCGAGTTCCAGCGCGAAACTGCGCGTGATGCCGGCGACGCCGGCCTTGGCGGCGCAGTAGGCGGCGAGACCATAGTCGGTCCCCTCAGCCATGACCGAAGCGGTATTGATGACCCGGCCCGCCGCTGACTTCACCAAGTGCGGAATGGCCGCGCGCGTCAGCCGGAAGACCGAGCGCAGGTTCACCTCGACGACGCGGTCGAACGCTTCGTCCGTCATGTCCTTGGCGAGCGCGTTGTTGGAGATGCCGGCGTTGTTGAAGAGAATGTCGAGACCGCCGAGTTCTTCCACGGCGGCGGAGATGATGCGATCGGGCGCGTCCGCGGCGGAGATGTCGATCTCGAACGCCGTGACGCCCTTCGCCAAGGCGCCCTTGAACTTGCCGGGCAGATCAACGGCGAGAACTTTCGCGCCTTCAGATGCGAAGAGCGCTGCGCTCGCCTCGCCGATGCCGGATGCGGCGCCTGTGACGATCGCAGTGCGTGATGCAAGTCTACCGGCCATGGTCTTTTCCTCCGAGATCGTTTTCCGGAGGACATTCGCGCCCGCATGCGTCGCCGTCCACGCAGACGTTGCGGCAACCGTGCGCGAAAAACCACACTGTGGCGCACGCAACAAAAAACGCGCTCATTGCGCGTTGATGTCGGTCCGGATTCTCGGGAGAGTGAGTTGGTCGGCTGGCCAGAGATCAACACTGCTGATCAGGGGGCTGGGGGGGCTGATGGATCTGACCCGCAAGGCCATTCCCTGTCCAACCGACCGACGCTAAAGTCACCCGGATATGAGGCGCTTACAAGGCGACTCTTGGTAATGTTCGCCACGAGCGCGCGCACGCCTGTGAGTAAGCGCCCGTGTTCCGGGGGATAACGATCGTTGGGACCCACCAAGCCAACCGATGTTCTCGGCCAGCACGTCGTGCGGCGCATTTTCTTCGAGCGCCGTGAGCTGACGACCATTCTTTCCACCTACGGTCGCGGGGTCGCGCAGGGCGACTGGAAGGACTACGCGATGGACGCGCTGAGCGACCGGGCGCTCTTCTCGATCTACAAGCGCGCCAGTGAGGCCCCGCTCTACCAGATTGAAAAGAGACCGGATTTGGCGCGCAAGCAGGGTGCGTGGGCGATCCTTTCCGCGCAGGGCATCATCCTCAAACGCGGTCACGATCTCGACTCGCTGCTCAAGTTTTTCGACCGGAAGCGATTCGCGCTGGTGACGGACTGAGATGGCGCACGCGATTCGCACCGACTGCGTGATCGCCGCGCCGCCGGCGAAGGTCTGGGCGGTGCTGGCGGAGTTCGCTGCGTGGCCCGCATGGAATCCGCTGAATCTTGCGGCGCAAGGCGAGGCGAAAGTCGGCGCCCGCGTGCCGATGGTGTTTCGCGATCTGCCGAGCGGCAAACCGGGCGCGGTGATTCGCCAGACCGTGACGATCGTCGCCGCGGAGCCGGGCCGCGAACTGGCGTGGGCGGGGCACGTGCCCATCGTGTTCAAAGGTCGCCACGGCTTCCTGCTGACGGCGCAGGGCGAGGGTACGCATGTGTTGCATACCGAGGCGCTCTCCGGCCTCCTGCCCGCCACCTGGAGCGCGGCGAAGATCGAGCGCGACTTCGTCCCCGCCTACGAAGCTGTGAACCGGGCGCTGGCCGCCCGCGTCGCCGCCCTGCCCTGAGCTTCGTGACCCAAAAACAAAGCGCCCCGGTTTCCCGGGGCGCTCGATTTCGCGACTGCAACTTGGCGCAGATCGCCCACTTCTATCAGTCGCGCGACGAGATGAGCGACAGGATGAACTGGAAGAGGTTGATGAAGGTGATGTAGAGATCGAGCGCGCCGTAGGTCGTGGCGACCGCCATGCCGCGCGCTTCGCCTGCCACTTCGTAGTACATGTACTTCAGTTGCTGGGTCTTCCAGGCGGTGATCGCCGAGAAAATCAGGACACCCACGATCGAGATGATGAAGCTGAAGCCGGCGATGGCCGCGCCCGTGAAGGCCGCGAAGCCCATGTTCACCAGCGACGCGATGATCATCCCGAACACGCCCATGATCAGGAACGAGCCCCAACCGCTGAGGTCCTTCTTGGTGGTGTAGCCCCACAGGCTGAGTGCGCCGAATGCGGCCGACGTAATAAAGAACGCCTTGGCGATGTCCATCATGCCTTCAGGCCGCGCGCCGTAGCGCATCAGCGTCGCGCCGAGACCAAGGCCGATCAGGGAAACCACCGACCAGTACAGAAGGTTGGCGCCTGTCGGGGACGGGTTCTTCATGAAGAACATCGAGCCGAACAGCAGCGCCAGCGGGCCGAACATGACCACGAAGACCAGCGGCGTTCCGAAGATGAGCTGGTTCACCGCCGGCACAGTGGCCGCGATGTAGGCCAGCGCGCCTGACAACACGAGGCCGAGCGCCATCTTGTTGTAGACGCCCAGCATGAAGGACCGCAGCCCGGCATCGACCGCCATGTCGGCGCGGCCGACCGGGATGGAGCCCGCCTGTTGCCGCGAAAAGTCGTTCATCAGAATAACCTCCTAGGCCCCGCTGCGGCCCCCACAGACGGGAACCCGGGACGATGTGGGGAATATGGAGATCGTCGCCTTGGGCGGCAAGCGGTCCACGGTGCTCGCGCGCCCGTGATCACGAGGGATTGAGCGGCCCGTCAACACTCCGCAGGAGCGCCGCAGGACGTTCTTTCCCCCGGCAAGGGACAGTTCTAATGTGCCGCACACGATTCGAGAGGAAACCGGGTGGCTGACCCGCAAGACCCGAACGCTTCCGGCCCCGACCCGAAGGAAGCCGCCGCCCAGGACGCACCCCCAAGCGGGCCGGCGCCATCGGACAACGGTGACTGGCGGTTGGAAGAGCGTCAGCGGGGCGCCACCTTCGCGACCCTGCAGGGCATGGCCGCCAAGGGTTGGCGGACGTTTCTCCGGTACTTCCTCGCCTCCGGCGGGGTGTTGCGGGACTGCCTCAACTACGCGGGCAGGCTCACACAAGCGGGCTTTGCGGGTACAGGCCGATGGATACGCGACGGCGTCGTCGGCATCCTGAGCTGGCGGCCGGGCCGGGGTGAGAACCGCCCGGTCACCTGGCGGCGCGCCGCAATCTGGGCCGGCTGGAGCGCCGGGGCCATGACGGCGGTCGTCGTCGGCTTCCTCATGTTCATTTTCATGGGCATGCCGTCGACCGACGACCTGTGGGCGGCCAAGGAAAACCCTTCGATCACCATCCAGGACCGCTACGGACGCGTGCTGCTGCGCGAAGGCGCTCAGAACGCACCGCCCGTGAACATCGACGCCCTGCCCGCGCACGTCGGTCAGGCGATCGTCGCGATCGAGGACAAGCGCTTCTACGAACACATGGGCGTGGACCTTGAAGGCCTCACGCGCGCGGTGATGCAGAACGCCAAGCAGGGCCGCGTGGTCCAGGGCGGTTCGACGATCACGCAGCAGCTGGCGAAGAATCTCTTTCTCACCAACGAACGCACCATGCGCCGCAAGCTGCAGGAAGTGGCGATGGCGCTGTGGCTGGAGAGCAAGTTCAGCAAGAAGCAGATTCTCGCGCTCTATCTCAGCCGCGTCTATTTCGGCGCCAGCGCCTGGGGCGTCGAGGCCGCGTCGGAGCGCTACTTCGACAAGCCGGCCAAGGATCTTACGCTCGGCGAAGCCGCCCTGCTCGCGGGTCTGCTCAAGGCGCCGTCGCGCATGAATCCCGCCAACGAAGACACCGCCGCGAAGGCGCGCGCCCTCGTGGTGCTCAACGAGATGGTGGCGGAGAACTTCATCACCTCCGCGCAGCGCGATGCGGCGGCGGCTTCCAAGCTGCCGATCAACCGTCGCAATCCGGCGGGCAACCTCGGCTACTTCCGAGACTGGATCGACCCGACGCTCAACCGCATCATCGGCGAGCAGCGCGATGACTTCGTCATCGAGACGACGCTCGACCTTGAGGCGCAGCGTGCGGGGGAGGCTTCGCTCAACAAGACGCTCGACGAACAGGGCGCTGCCATGGGCGTCGCCCAGGGCGGTCTGATCTCGCTCGATGCGCAAGGCGGCGTGCGCGCGATGGTGGGCGGTCGCGGCTACACCGACAGCCAGTTCAACCGCACGACGCAGGCGCGTCGACAGCCGGGCTCGGCGTTCAAGTACTTCATCTACATGGCCGCGATGGAGCGGCCGAACTTCTCGCCATGGTCGGTGCGCGTCGACGCGCCGATCACGATCGGCGACTGGTCGCCCGGCAACTACGAGGACGAGTACTACGGCCCCGTAACGATGACGCAGGCCTTCGCGCGTTCGATGAACATGGTGGCGATCTCCGTCGCCAACGAAGTCGGCCACGACAACATCATCGACACCGCACGTCGCCTCGGCGTCCGCACCAAACTGCACAACTACCGCTCCCTCGCGCTCGGCGCGCAGGAGCTGCCGATGATCGAGATGGCGCAGGCCTATGGCGCCATGGCGAGCGGCGGTTTCCGCATCGAGCCGCACGGCGTTTCGCGCGTGAGCCGCGCGACGGGCAACGTGATCTGGTCGTGGCGGCCGACGAACGCCGAACGCGTGATCGACGATCGCACGCTGCGCTCGATGAACTTTCTGATGAACCGCGTCGTCGAAGGCGGCACGGGCACGCGTGCGCGCATCCAGGGTCGTCAGATCGGCGGCAAGACCGGCACGGGCAACGACTATCGCGATGCATGGTTCGTCGGCTTCACCTCGGGCATCACGACGGCGGTGTGGGTGGGCAACGACAACTACGCGGTGACGAAGAAGGTCACCGGTGGTTCGCTGCCCGCGAGCATTTGGCGCGACTACATGGTGGTGGCCCTGCGCGATGCGCCGCCAACGCCGCTCGCCATGCCGAACCAGGAAGACTACATCGCCGAGCCGCTGCCGGCGGACATGGCGGCGCATGATCCGAACGCGGTGGACGCCTCTGGCGCACCGTTGATTCCTGCGGGCGTGGAAAAAGAGCCTCCAACGGAAGGCCCGATGCTGGATGGCCCGGAAGGCTAGGTCCTAGCTGCGCGGCGCGATGGCGTGCAGCGCCGCGCCGTGCTTGCGCAGCCAGTCTTCCGCCGTGTCGTAGTCCGGGAACACCCGATTCACCTGTGCCCAGTAGCGGCGGGAATGATTGAGTTCGCGAAGGTGCGCGGTTTCGTGCGCGGCCAGATAGTCGAGGATCTGCGGCGGCGCGAGCACCACGCGCCACGAAAACGAGAGCGCGCCGTTCTCGGTGCATGAGCCCCACCGGCTCGTCGTGTCCTTCACCGTCAGCGTTTTCCACGAGACGCCCAGCACCTTGGCGTGCGCGGTCACGCGCGCGAGCAGATCCGTCTTGGCTTCGGCGACGAGGAAACGGCGCACACGCGCGGCGAACGCTTCCGCATCCGGCGCACCGGCGACGATGCGCGCGGGCTCCTCGCCACGGGCGGCGATGATGTGCGGCGTCACACGGCCCGGAACCATCACGAGGTGATGCGCCGCGCCGCGCAGCGGGATGATGGCGCCCGGCGCAATGTGAACGGTGCGCGGCAGCTTGTTGAGCTGCATGGCGATCCAGCCGGCGCGATCGATCGCGAAGGCCGCAGCCTTCGGCGCGAGACGCTGCGTCGGCGCCACCGCCACCGCTTCACGCCGCGCCGCGTCGAGTCGCAGACCGATCCGCTTGGCGCGCGGATTGACCACGACGCGCAGGGGCACGATGCGTCCGTCGAGCAGTTCGACGCTTTCGGGCAATTTCTTCGGCTGCGTGACGCGCGCGATCATCGCGCGCACGGCGCTTTTCTCCGCCACCTTCTTCGCAGGCTTTTTCGCAGGCTTTTTCACGGACGTCCCGGTCGGCTTTTTCTGCGGCGACTTGGCGGGACGTGCGGGCATGTGCTGACCCTAGGCTGCGTCGGCGTTCGCGCGCAACGATTTGCGCGAGCGCGACTGATGGGTGCGGATGAACTCCCGCATGCGCGGATAAATCTCGGTCTTGAAGCGGCGTCCATTGAACACGCCGTAATGGCCGACGCCCGCCTGCAGGTGGTCGATGCGCATCACCGAGGGGACATTTCCGCAGATGTCGTGCGCGGCCTGCGTCTGGCCGATGCCGGAGATGTCGTCGAACTCCCCTTCCACCGTCATTAGCGCCACGTTGCGGATTGCGCCGGGCTTCACCGGCTTGCCGTGGTGCATGAACAGGCCGCGCGGCAGCAGGTGTTCCTGGAATACGTCGCGGATTGTCTGGAGATAGAACTCTTCGGTGAGATCAAGCACCGAGAGATACTCGTCATAGAACTCGCGGTGCTTGTCGGTGCTGTCGTCATCGCCCTTGGTGAGGTTGTTGAAGAACTCCTTGTGCGCGTCGATGTGCTTGTTCCAGTTCATGCCCATGAAGGACGCTAGCTGCACGAACCCCGGATACACGCGTCGGAAAGCGCCCGGATAGAACATCGGCACCGTGTGGACCATGTTCTGTTCGAACCACGAGAACGGGCGCTCTTCGGCGAGCTTGTTCGGCACGGTCGGTGATTTCCGCGCATCGATGGGCGAGCCCATGATGGTCATCGTCGCCGGCAGCGCGGGATCGTTGGCCTCCGACATGAGCGCGATCGCTGCAAGCACAGCCGGCCCCGGCTGACACACCGCCGCCACGTGCGCGCCCGGTCCGATCGTGCGGATCATCTCAAGGATGTGATCGACGAAGTCGTTGAGATCGAAGCGCCCGGCGAACAGCGGCGCCATGCGCGCGTCCGTCCAGTCGGTGATGTAGACCTCGTGCTCCGGCAGAAAGGCTTCCACCGTGCCACGCAGCAAGGTCGCGTAGTGGCCCGACAGCGGCGCCACGATCAGCACGGCGGGATCCTTGCGGTCACCGCGCGCGCGCTTGAGCTGTTCGGCGTCGCGCTCGAAGTGGATGAGGTTGCACCAGGTGCTCGACCATACGCTCTTCGGCGTCACGTCCACCGCCACAGCGTTCACGCGCGTGGTCGGCAGGTTCCAGTCCGGTTTGCGGTAACGGCGGGTGACCGCTTCGAACACGTCCGTCGCGGCCGTGAACGAGCGGACGAGCTCGGTTTCGCCTGCCGGGTTGAAGGGTGAGCGCAGGAACGCCGCCTGCGCCATGGCGGCGGCCCTGACAGGCGCCACCGCGAGGTGCGTCATTTCATAGAAAGAATACAGCATCGGCCGAACCTGTCCGTGTTGCGCTGCACAATAGCCGGGCCATTGTTCATCATTAAGCAGGGTCCGTTGCAATCCCGTTAACCAGCAAAGCGCGGAACCCGACCCAAAACCGTTGGCGGCCATGAGCTAGCGTCAGTGAAACCCCAACGTCCCTGCCCCGGAAGCGGTTTCCCGCCCGGCGGGTCAAGTTCGCCGCGGCGCGGAATCAGCCCTTCGCGCCGGCCATCGCGGCGTCGAGGCAGGCGCTCATGTCGGCGGGGGTCATCTCGCTCGGGAAGATCGCGATCGGCTTCCAGGCCCGGTCCATGACGTAAAACAGCGAGGAGTGGTCGATGACGTAGCCGACCGCCGAACCCTGCTCTTCCCGCTTCTGGTGCAGCACCTTGAACGCCGCCGCCGCCGCATCGATCTGCGCCGGCGTGCCCGTCAGCCCCTTGAGCCCCTTGGGGAAGGCATCGCTGGAGACGTAGCGCGCGAGTATCTCGGTGGTGTCGCGCTCGGGATCGAGAGTGACGAGCGCCACGTTTACGTCCGGCGCCCCGCCCGATCGGGCGTCGAAGGCCGCGCGCAGGGTTTGCAGCGAAGTCGGGCAGATGTCGGGACAGTTCGCAAAGCCGAAGTAGAGCACCGTCGGACGATCCGCGAAGTCCGCTTCGGTGACGGCGCGGCCGGTCTGATCGACGAGGGAAATCGGCCCGCCTACGCGCTGGATGCCGCTCGTTGCGCACCGCGCCGGCGGCGCCTTCACGGCCGGCGCACACGCGACCGGAAAGACCGAGATGAGCGCTGCAATCGCCGCAGCTCGCAAGGACGAGGGTGACCATTTCATGCCGCGATCTAGTCGCTCCGGGGCGGTCAAGTCGACTGGCGCCTTGGTCGCGGGACCTCAGGTGAATTTTGAAGACACCCTGGCCGCCGCCGCGACCCATTCGTCCACCATGCCGTGCGAGGGCAGCCGCGTCCGCTTGGCGCTGCGGACGTTCCTCTTGGCCGCCGCGAGCCGACCTATCAGCCGCTCCGCGTCCGCGCCTCGCAAGTGGTCGATCGACTCGATCCCGGCGGCGAAGAGCAGGTTCAGATACCCCGGGCCAAGACTGGGCAGACACAGGAGTTCGATCTGCAGCACCCACTTCAAGAGCGCCGGCTCCTTCAGTCCGGTCGTTCGGGCCAACATGGCCCGCCCTTCCGGCGTCTCGCACTTCCGGAAGAGCTGGTCGCTGTTGGTGATCCCCTTCGCCGCCAGCGCTTCCCTGCAGGCGTCGTCGATCGTATCGAACTCATCGATCGCGCAACTCATTGGAACGTCCCCCTATGACGCCAAACCGACAGAATATTTGTCTTCCACAAGACACGCGCAAGCGGGGAACGCAGTAGTGTCGGGCTTCCTGGCAAACGCGATCGGCGGCGGCGGTGCGGCGGGACGCGTGCGTCTGCGCACGCTGGTTCTGCTCCGCTGGATGGCCGTAGCCGGGCAGACGGCGGCGCTCGTCTATGTGCGGTTCGGCCTCGGATTTGACGTGCCGCTGGCGGCTGGGCTCGGCGTCATCGCCGTCAGCGCGTGGGTGAACATCTTCCTGATGATCGCGCGGCCATCGCAGGGCGTGGTGCGCGACTGGGAGGCCGCCGCGCAGCTGGCGTACGACGTGCTGCAGCTTGCGGTGCTGCTGGCGCTGACGGGCGGCGTCGCGAACCCGTTCCTGCTGCTCTTTATCGCGCCAGTGGCCGTTTCGGCGATCGTGCTGCGACCGACGGTGACGATCGCGCTCGCCGGCCTCACCTATGTCTGCATCGGCGCACTGGCGCTCTGGCGCCTGCCCCTGCCGTGGATACCGGGTGAAAGCTATGAGCCGCCGTTGATCTACCAGTTCGGACTCGCGGCGGCGGTGCTGATCGGTCTCGGCTTCACCAGCGTCTATGCTTGGCGCGTCGCGGCGGAAGAGGAACGTCTGAGCGCGGCGCTCTCGGAAGTGCAGAACGTGCTCGCGCGCGAGCAGAAGATGTCGGCGCTGGGCGGTCTCGCGGCGGCAGCGGCGCATGAGCTCGGCACGCCGCTGGCGACGATCCATCTCGTCGCGAAGGAAATGGAGCGGGGCATGGCCGCAGATTCGCCGTTGCTCGAAGACGTGCAACTCCTCGTCTCGCAGAGCGAACGCTGCCGCGCGATCCTGAAGCAGCTCACCAATCGCAAGGATCAGGGCGACGCCGTGCACGAGCGGCTGTCGTTGCAGTCGTTGCTCGACGACGCCGCCGGACGCCACAGCGATCTCGGACGAACGGTCACCATCACAGTGGAGAGCGATGCGCCGGAGAGCGCCCGCGCGCCGGAAATCCGCCGTCTCCCGGAAATGATCCACGGCCTGGGCAATCTCATCGAGAACGCCGTCGGTTTCGCCGCCGAGAAAGTGGACGTGGCGGCGAAATGGACGCCGGACGAAATCACCATCGTCATCCGCGACGACGGACCGGGTTTCCCGCCACAGGTGCTTGCCCGGCTCGGCGAACCCTATGTGAGCGAACGCGCGTCGGGCGATCGGGGCGGCGGCCTGGGCCTGGGCTTTTTCATCGCGAAAACGCTGCTCGAACGGACGGGCGCGCGGATCGAGGCCAACAACCGCACCCTGCCTCGCACCGGCGCGGTGGTCCGCGCCACCTGGTCGCGCGCGGCCATCGAGGCGCCGCCGATGATGGGCGCTTGACCCGGCCGGGGTAACGGTTGGTTCGCTGCGGCGAAGTGTGGCAGTTTGCTTTCAGAGATTTAACGCCAGATCACAGACAACAAGATCAGAAGCACCATGAACACCACCCCCATCGAGTTCCCCGGCGAGAAGACGCTTCTCGTCCTCGACGACGACGCCCCTTTCCGCACACGCCTCGCGCGCGCGCTCGAAGGTCGCGGCTTTGAAGTCACCGCCGTCGGGAGCGTCAACGAAGCCATCGAAATCGCGCGCCAGAAGCCGCCGCAGTACGCGGTGCTCGATCTGCGTCTGGAAGACGGCACGGGCCTGTCTGTCGTCGAGGAGCTTCACCGCCGCCGTGCGGACTGCAAGGTCGTCATGCTGACCGGCTACGGCAACATCGCGACGGCCGTCGCTGCGGTGAAGGCCGGCGCGCTCGACTATCTCGCCAAGCCAGCCGATCCCGACGATGTCGTGAAGGCGCTGCTCGCGCTGCCGAACGACAAGCCCGCCCCGCCGGAAAATCCGATGAGCGCCGACCGTGTGCGCTGGGAGCACATCCAGCGCGTGTACGAACTGTGCGGGCACAATGTCAGCGAAACCGCGCGCCGCCTGAACATGCACCGCCGCACGCTGCAGCGGATTCTGGCGAAGCGCGCGCCGCGGTGACGAAGAGGCCTTCCGCCTTCGTCGAGCGCACATTCGAACTCGATGGAAAGCCGATCGTTCACTGTCGCATCTTTGCTCCGCAGCCCATCGGTCAAGATTTCGGGTACAAGTTTGAAATCGAGTGGCCGGATCGCCAGAAGACCTATGGTCCTTTCTTCGGCATTGATGGCATCCAATCGTTTGATCTAACGTTGAAGGCGCTTTGCTCAACGCTGGAGGCCACAGCAGAATACAAGACAGGGCGACTTAAGTATTTGGGTCGACGGAATTTGGGCCTGCCGAAAATCAGGTTTCGGCGCGCTCCACCACATACGTGAAGCAGCCATAGGTCACGCTGCGTACATGCGCGAACGCGACGTCTGCGTCGTCGAAGAAGCGCT